>JAYEIP010000243.1:0-7852 GCA_034660155.1 Actinomycetota bacterium
AAAGGCTTCACCAAGACGCTCAAACACCAAAATTGTGTCATCGGCCCTGGGGGAGAACACTGCAGCGCCGCTCGATGTCGGGAAGACCACCACCGGCGCATCATCGATCGTGTCATTGATCGGATCAACCAGGCCCTCGACCGGATAGGCCCGCATCTCCTCGCCCACAGCAACCCCCACAACCAACGCTGATGCCCGCAGGCGAGAGTCGAGAGCAGCTTCCCCGACGGGAAAGAAGAACTGACCATCATCGATGATCTCGGAGTAGGTGGAGAACACGTCGCGGGTGTAAGGGCGATCGAAGCCAGTGTCCTGGGTCAGCACAAGCGTGTCGGGGTGAGTCGTGACCCAGTCATCCCAAGTGGCGACAGCCGAAGGGAAAGGCTCGAGGGCGGCACCACTCAACGGGCCCACAATGGCCGTCCCCGCCACCTGCCACCAGTACGAACCAGTGGCACGGTCGACCATGACCAGGTCCGATTCATAGAGGGCACTGGTGTTGCCAAAGCTCAGCACATCGCCGTCGAGTCGCCGGTCGTACACGATGGCGCTCCCACACAGCGGGCAGTAGCTGACAAGCACGGGCACACCGTCGATAACGTCGTTGACGATCTCGTGAAAGTTGAGGATCTTGAACGGGTAGGCATACGCCTGGTCACCGCCCACGTAGCCGAGCACCAGATCATCGGGCAATAGCCAGTCGCCTGTGGCAACGTTACCGTACACGGGGGCATCAATTGGAGGAATGGCGTCGAGGAGACGGCGACGTAGCTCGGGAGTGGACTCTGATAGGGGAACCGCACCGCCATCGAATGTGTCGAAGTACACATCGGCGATGGGTACGGCACTCACCGACGTGTCAATGTCGGGAGGGTCTGTTACCGGGGCGTCTTCGATCGGTACGGATTCCGGGGCGGCGGCACCAGAGGGTGGCACCCCGCTGTCCTCGACCGAGGCGCAAGCGGCAACAACCAGCACGAACCCGAGAAGCGATATCAGCAGTCCAGTATTCCTCGATCGACTGGCGACACGCGACGCTAGGGCGGGCACAGATACCTCCTTGCGTACCTGAACGCTTCCGTCGGCGCAGCCGTCCCCAGACTGTCGATCACTGGTCGTTTCGGGTCGGCCGATTACTCACTCCGCATCCGACGTAGCCAGGGCCACCGCAGCACCGAGATCGAGGGCATAACCCTCGTCGAATGCCCGATCGTAGGCAGCACGTCCCAATGCGGTCACAGCTTCAGCCTCGTAGGCGACCACGTCGAAGTCCTCGCCGTCGGGTAGAGGGAGGAGCTTGTCCGATCGAATGCGATGCGCCGCACCAAGAAGAACGGCCGCCCGGCTGGGATCGTCAACGGTTTCCGTCCCCGCGATGGTCTCGATGGCGAACGCCACAGCGAAGACGTCGGCGGTCTCCACCGCCGTTTCGAGTCCGCGAGTTGCGGCTTCAGCAGCGACGTTTGGTTGCGCGGCAGCCGTAGCGGCTCGCGCCAACGATGCCACCGAGTATGAGGTACCGGGAGTGCCCAACAGCTTGTCAAACAGCTCGACGGCAAGACCATGGTCGACGACAGCATCACCGGGCCTGCCGGTGCGTCGGGCCAACATGCCGCGAGCATTGAGGATGGCTCCGAGGCTTCGGTCGCGGTGACCATACGTGGCCTCGGCTTCGGCGAGCAGCGCCTCGGCCTTCTCGAAATCACCCTGCAGAGTCGAGACGTTGGCCATCTCAGCGAGCAACGTGCCACCCTCCTGGTCGAAACGGAGGTCGCGTACCTGTTCAAAGATGTGCTCGTAGATCACCATCGCTTTGTCATAGCGTCCCAGAGATCGGTTGACCGTCCCCATGACGAACTGCGAGATTCCCATGCCCCAGCGGTCCCCGACCCGGGAGAAGTGCTTGCGCGCCGACTCGGCATGATCCAGGATCGAGCGGTGGTCGGCGGAATCCATCCCGCCGGCAGCAAACAGGAAGTCACAGAGACCCAAGCCCCAGGCATCCTCCAGGTCGGCAAATATGAAGCGCGCCTGCTCGATCAAGTCACGCTGCACCCCGGGATCAGTCGACACCGACGCCATCAGGGCAAGAGCTCCCCCTTCACCGCGGGCGTACCCCGCAGCCCGGCTAACCTCCAGCAACTCATCGAGCCGTCCCGGGAAACCGGGTCCGACGAGTTCGAGCACCGATGCGGCGAAGAGGACTTCGGCAAGACCTCTTTGAGAAGTGTCGGCAGCCGTGGCTCGTGCCAGGTGTGCGGCGGCCTCGCGATTCATCCCCCGCAGATACCAGTACCAGCCCAGCCCCCCGGTCATCGCTACAGCTGCTTCCGAATCCACATCCCAGGCGAGCTCAAGTGCAGCGGCGATGTTCTCGTAGTCCCGATCGAGCCGATCCAACCACTCAATCTGGTCGTGAGCTCTGAGCTGAGCATCCGCCGCCGTAACAAGGCCCGCGAAGTGATCAACGGCTCTCCTGGTCTGATCAGCACCCTCACCGGATGAGGCAAGGCGGTCTCGCCCGAAGGCACGAAGTGTCTCCAGGATGCGATAGCGACCACCCGGATGGTGCTCGTGGATGATCATCGACTGGTCGACCAGTCGCTCGATGAGATCCAGGACATCATCATGTTCGATTCCACCACCGGCGGCGAGTTGCTCTGCGGTCTCGAGATCGAAAGACCCGGCCAGCAGAGAGAGACGCTGAAACGCCAGTTGCTCCTCGGTTGAGAGCAGTCGAAAGCTCCAATCGATCGCAGCACGAAGAGTGCGCTGTCGTTCGACGACGGTACGCCCTCCACCGGTAAGGAGACGGAAGCGGTCATCGAGTCGCCCGGCTATCTCAGGCACCGACAGGGACCGCACCCGGGCGGCCGCAAGTTCGATTGCAAGTGGCATCCCGTCGAGACGACGACAGATCTCAACGATGTCCGACTGGACCTCTGTGGCGTCAAACGACGGCTCCACACTTAAGGCTCGCTCGATGAACAGGTTGACGGCGTCCGAGGTCTCGTCCCCGTTACCCGGAACGCCAAGAGGGTTGAGGCGGTAGATGATCTCGCCGGGAACGGCCAGCGGCTCCCGGCTCGTGGCCAACACACTCACGCCGGGTGATCCGAGAAGGAGCGTCTCCAGAAGCTGAGCGGTCTCATCCACGAGGTGCTCGCAGTTGTCAACCAGGAGCAAGGTCGTTGTGTCGGCAAGCAGCGCCTCGACTGCCTCTATCGGATCTTCGGCAGGGTCACGACCTCCGAAGCTCCCCAAGCGATCGACCGACAACGATGCGGCGAACGTGGCGGGTACCAACTCGGGTTGAGTAACCGGGCCGAGATCGACCAGAACAACATCCCGGTCGTTGGTCGCCGCACCGATCATCGTGGCGAGCGTCGTTTTGCCGACTCCCCCGGGCCCAACGACGGTCACCAGGCGCGACGCTTCCATCAGGCCCAACAGATCCGACCGCTCCTGACCCCGACCGATGAGGCTTTTGAGGCTCGAGGTGAGACGGCGCCGCACCCGGCCGATTCCACCATGACTGGGTGCGGTGAGTGTCTCGTCCTGCATCAGGATCTTCTCTTCGAGGTCGCGCAAGGCGGGCGACGGATCGATACCCAGTTCCTCGCCCAACACCCGCCGGGCTTCCTGATAGACCCGCAACGCCTCGGCCTGTCGATCCGATCGGTACAAGGAGAGCATCAGTCGCTGTCGAAACCCTTCCCGCAGTGGGTGCTTACCCACCAGCGCCTCGAGTTCCGCCACCAGCTCGGCATGACGCCCGAGCTCGAGATCGACATCGATACGATCCTCGATGGCACCCAACCGGAGCTCTCCAAGACGATCGGCTTCGATGCCGGCAAAACCGTCGTAGGCAAAATCAACCAGGGCCTCCCCACGCCACAAATCGAGAGCATCACCCAACAATCGACGACGCGCTTGAGGCTCCAAGATGACACGCGCTTCTTCCACCATCGTCTCGAACCGGCGCGCATCAATGCGATCCGGTGAAATGTCGAGCAGGTAACCGGGGGCCCTGGTGACTACCGCGTCGGTGCCGACGCTCTTCCGCAGCCTTGATACCCGCGCTTGGAGAGCGTTCGTCGGGTTACCCGGCGGATCGTCACCCCAAAGAGCATCGATCAACCGATCAGCCGAAACGACCCGACCGGCGTCGAGTAACAAGACCGCCAGAAGCTGACGTTCCGTCGCCCCCACAGGGGTGACGACCTCGCCCGCTTCGGAACGAACCTCAATTGACCCCAGGATCCCAATCTGCATGGACTCCAACCTACCGCCCGCAGACGAATCGGTTTGGCGCACTGTCATAGTCATCGCCACATCGTGCCCATCGCCACTGACCGCTCGCTGACGGCACCCATCAGGGGGACCGCGCAGGTGTCCGAACGCGCAGCCCCCCTCTCAACCGATCACGCAGCTCGTCCCAAGTCCCTCTCGGGCTCCAACTCGAACACTGATGCCTCGGAGATGCCATACCGGTCATGGAACCTGCGCAACGGGGCCGGCGCCCACCAGTTCCAATCGCCCATGAGCTTCATCGTTGCCGGCACCAACAGCGCCCGGACGATGGTCGCATCGACGATGACCGCCACCGACAGGCCGACACCCAGCATCTTGATGCTCAGCGTGTCGCCCAGTGCAAACCCGGCGAACACGATCACGATTAGAAGCGCAGCTGAGGTGATTATCCGGCCGGTGCGCTGCAATCCTCGTGCCACCGCCTCGTCGTTGTCCCCGGTCTCGTCGTAGATCTCTTTGATCCTGCTGAGTAGGAAGACTTCGTAGTCCATCGATAGACCGAAGGCAAAGACGAACACGATCAACGGAATGAACGTCTCGATGGCGCCGGTGGAGTCGAATCCCAGGATCCCGGAAAGACCGCCGTTCTGGAAGCCCCACACCAGGATCCCCATCGAAGCACCCAGCGACAACACATTCATCACAATCGCCTTGATCGGGATCACGACCGACCCCGTCATCATGAACAGCAACACGAAGGTGGCAAGGGCAATGATGCCTAGAGCCATCGGGAGCCGATCGACCAGCAACGACTTGAAGTCGACCAGTCCGGCTGCCGATCCGGTCACCGCGACTTCTACATCGGCGTCGAAGGCCCGGATATCCCTCACGATGCCTTCAGCTATCGGACCCTGTCCAGGTCCTTCAGCAACTACGTCCAGGACCGTCAAACCTGCGGGCAACCCTGAACGGGCAGCTACGCCAACCACCCCGTCGAGGTCCTGGACCGCGGCGGTGAACCCGGCGACATTCGCATCAGCAGCATCGCCATCGATAAGGACGATGATCGGGTCCGTGGTGTTCCCGGCGAACTCACTCTGGAGTACTTCAAAGGTCTGCCGCGATTCGGAGGACCTCGGGAGTGACCGGAAGTCACCGTTCTCAAGCCGGGCTCCCGACAAGAATGGCAGCCAGAGCGCCACGAGCAGAGCGCCGACGACGACCACGATCGGTATCGCCCGACGCTGCACGAACCGTGACAGACGGTAGAAGAAGCCCGCATCGGTAACTGTGGCAACTTGCGTCGCTTTGATCTTGCCACCCCACAAGCCGAGGAACGCTGGAAGCAACGTGACCGCAGCCACCATGGCGATCAGAACGACTCCCGATCCTGCATAGGTAAGGGAACGGAAGCCTGCGCCCGGGTAGACCAGTAGCCCGGCCAAGGCGACGGTCACGGTCAGACCGGAGAAGAACACTGTCTTGCCTGCGGACGCCACCGTGCGCTCGACCGCGCCGCCGACGTCATGTCCGGCACCCCGTTCCTCACGGAAACGGTTGACCATCAACAGGGCGTAGTCAACGGCCAGGCCGAGTCCGAGCATGGTGACAACATTCACTGCGTAGAAGGCCACGTCGGTGACCTGCGTTATCCCGAACAGCACAAGGAATGCGCCGGGAACCGCAACCATGGTCACGATCACGGGCAGCCCGGCGGCGACAATCCCGCCAAAGATAAGCAGCATCAGGATGAGGATCACCGGAAGGGTGATGATCTCTGCCTTCTGGAGGTCGGCCTCCGTGGCTTCAATGAACTCGTCGTTGAGCGGAAGCTCGCCACCGATCAGTACCTCGGGAGCAACGATGGTCGCCAGGGTCGCTTCCACCTCAACAAGGGCTTCCTCATTGGCCAGTTCTACCATGAGCAGCGTCGCGGTCCCATCGGTGGACATGAGTTGGGGAGCGCCGGTGCTGGCGAAGTCGAGTACCTGGGCAACGTCAGGGTTGTTCCGCAGGTCGCTGGTCACCGCGGCGATCGACTCGGCCACCGCAGGCTGATCTGCACCACGCACGACAACCAGGATGTCGTCTGGCGCGGCATTCGAGTCCAACGCGGCGAGTCGATCTGCCGCAATCGCGGATTCTGAGGACGAGGTATCAGTCTCAGTCGAAAGATTGTCGAACACTCTGCCCCCGAAGACGACGGACACGATGAGTACCACGGCCCAGACCGCGACTACGGCCTTGCGGTGGAGATAGGTGAATCGACCCAGTTTGGCGAACATTGTTGCCTTCCTTGTGTGATTGGTGTCATCACGATGAAGGCAGGTCCTGACGAGGCCCTCGGCAATGGCTGACGGGACGCTGACAGGAGCCAAAAGACAGCGTCGCTATCAATGGGTCGAACGCAAGGAGTCCGGTCGCGCTACCCGTTGATCGCCTTCACCAGGTTCTTTGGGGAGAGCAGGCCGTAGTCGAACACGAAACTCGAGCCGTCCTTCATGTTGACGACGGCCTGCTTCATCAAGCCCTTCTTGCGCATCTCCGCGGAGGCGACATCAGCTCTGGGCAGGGTGACACCGAAGCTCGTCGACGTGTCATGGAAGTACGAAGCGTGACCGCCGGTCGCGGCAAACGTACCGAGCGCCGACCCGATGCCCTTGATGACCTGGGCGTTGCTCGAGTCATAAAGTGCTGAAAACACCAGCTCATCGGCAGTGAGTTTGAGTTTCCCCGTAAGCCGACCGCCCTCTTCCGGCAGGTAGTTGATCGTCCATTCGTCCGTCGCCATGATTCCCTTGCTCCCTGTTCATCCGCGGCGGCTGGCCGAGTGGCTGCCGCTCGAGTCCCAACATAGTTCGTCATGGTTGCCCGGTACGAAACTGCACCCTGCTGAAGAAGCACCGACTCACCCAGTGTTCCTGCTCTGCAACACCGCTATGAGATGGAGCACCCCGAAGAACGGGACCATGAGCGTGGGGAAGATGATCAGCGGCCACAGGTCGAGTTCGGGAGGCCGGATCGTTAGCCCCGCAATTATGGCCACGAGGAAGTCGCCGACGCCGAGGACGGTGAATAGGTACAGACGACGTCTTGTGAGCTTGCCACTCCCGTGCGCCACGACTACTCCGAGCGCGGCTAGCCCGGTCACCACGTCACCAACCCCGGCTGGAATTGCAAACCCGGCGGGCAATTGATCAAACGCGTAGGCGAACAAGAAAGCTGCACCAACCACTCTCCATAGCTGAGCGGCAAGTATCAATCCGGTATCGAGGGCAAGCACGTACTCGCGAAACTGCCGTGACCATCGGTAGCTCGCGGCAACCGCTGCGATCGGCAGCGCAACCGATGCCATGAGGGGCAGCGGCGGGTCCCCTCCCTCTGCAAAGGCCCCTGCGGAGATAGCTGCCATGACGGCCCCCACCCAAGCAGCAAGGACGAGGTACGTCGCCGGTCCCGGAAGTCTGTCGTGCTTCGTCACCGATGGAGGAGTGGCTGCGGCTGGTGTGGCGCCACTATTCGGTTTGGTGTCTGGTTTCGGGTTGTGGGTGTCTACAGTCATCGTTCTTTCCTCTGGTTGTATCTACAACTTGCATCA
>JAYEIP010000244.1:0-25939 GCA_034660155.1 Actinomycetota bacterium
TGGGTAACGGTCCCGACCTCGCTACAAAAGGGCGACGCCGTTCAGATCGGCAAAACCATCCTCGAGGTCAGATAGCCTGCGGATAGCCAAAGACCGACACGGCCTCGGAAGCACTGTGGCCGCCTCTTCGTCGGTGGCTTGGCTTATCCTTACAGCGGGTGCAAAAGTAGGTGCCACACAACACAAATCGTGTTGGCAGATATCTTGTCCCCTGAACAACACCCGAGAGCGAGACGGTTGACCCGATGAGATACACCTGGGCGAGCGCAACACACGTTGGACTGGTGCGCTCCGGCAATGAGGATTCGGTGCGTCCGACTATCGACGGCTCGACCAAGGAACCCATTGTCATCGCCGTGGCCGACGGTATGGGAGGCGCCGTCGCCGGTGAGGTGGCATCGCGGATCGCCATCGAAGCCGCCCTCGCCGACGATGCCGACACTGCAGTGACTCCGGGTGATCGTGTCCACGCCGGCAATGCAGCCGTGGTCAACGCTGTTGCCGATGACCTCGCTCTGTCCGGGATGGGGACAACACTCACTCTCGGGCTTTTCCATCCCACGGGCCTACTCCAGATTGCACATATCGGCGACAGCAGGCTGTATCTGTTTCGGAAAGGGGAGTTGCAGCAACTCACCAGGGACCACACCCTTGTCGCAGACCTTGTTGCGATGGGACAGATAACCGCCGAGCAGGCCGAGACCCATCCCCGTCGCAATCTGGTGACCCGGGTCATCGGCACCGACTCCATTGACGTTGACGAATTCGACCTTGACCTCGGCCCCGGGGACCGCCTCGTGTTTTGTTCCGACGGCCTGAACTCGATGTTGCGTGATCCGGATATCGCCAAGGTGCTGGACCAAGCCTCGTCGCCGTCCGAAGCTGCTTGGTCACTGGTCGAGGCGGCCAATGCTGCAGGCGGGACCGACAACACGACGGTCGCGGTGGTGGATGTCTCCCCGTGACTCGCAACGCTGAGGCAGCTCTCCTCGCGGCTGCGGCCATCGTTGCGTCGATGGGTGTCGCCCTCGTCAACTTCGCCGGCGGTACCGGCTTCGACGCTCAGGTGGCTTTGACGTTCCTTGTCTTCGCCGTCGGCTTCGGTGCCGTGCACATGGCACTCCGCCGATGGGCACCAGAAGGTAACCCCTACCTGTTCCCCATTGCCGCGTTCCTGACCGCCATCGGATTCACCGAGATCTACCGGCTTGACCCCGGCCTTGCTTCGATCCAACGGTGGTCGCTGCTGCTGGCCAGCGCCGTGACTGCCGCGGTCCTGCTGCTGCTCCGTGACGAGGGCGTGACGATGCTGCGTCGCTACCGCTACCTGTTTCTCGCGACCGCAGTCGTGCTGCTGTTGCTGCCACTGCTACCCGAAACCTGGACACTGCACGGAGCTGAGATAAACGGGTCCCGGCTGTGGGTGCGGCTCGAGTTGCCCGCAGGTAGTAGGTCGCTCAGCTTCCAGCCGGGCGAAATTGCCAAGGTGTTGCTTGTCATCTTCCTGGCGTCATATCTGGCGGACCGCCACCTGGCCATGGCCACAACGACCCGCAAGATCGGGCCCATCCGGCTCCCCGAGCCCCGACAACTTGGCCCGATCCTCATCGCAGCCGGGGCCAGCTTCGCCGTCCTCGTGTATCAGCGTGACCTCGGCGCCTCGCTGTTGCTGTTCGCTCTCTTCATCACCATGGTCTACGTCGCCACCGGCCGCGCCGCCTACCTCGTCACCGGCCTGGTGCTGATCGGCTCGGGTGGCTATCTCGCCTATCAGAACTTCGACCACGTGCAACGTCGTGTTTTTGCCTGGTTGCACCCTTTCGATGATTTCGCCGACTCCGGGTACCAGATCATCCAAAGCCTCTTTGCAATGGGAAGTGGTGCCCTCACCGGTAGCGGCCTGGGCCTGGGCCGACCAGACCTCATCCCCGCGGCTTCTACCGACTTCATCTTCGCTTCGGTTGCAGAGGAAATGGGTTTCGCCGGGTCAATCGCGGTACTGGCCGCCTACGGCTTGTTGTTTGCCGCCGGCTTCGGGATCGCGATTCGCTCGCGCGACGTGTTCCGCAAATTCCTGGCATTCGGCTTGACAATCGTTATCGCAGTCCAGGCGATCCTCATCCTCGCCGGTGTCCTCCGGTTGTTCCCCGTGACGGGCATCACGCTGCCCTTCATGTCGTATGGGGGCTCGTCACTGATGGCCAACATGGTCCTCGTGGCGCTGCTGGTTCGCACGTCACACGGGGAACGAACATGAATCGGCCTATCAGGATCCTGGCCATGGGTGTCTTTGCCATCTTCATAGGACTGATCGGCGCGGTCACCTATCACCAACTGATCGTTGGCCCTGACTACCGCGATGATCCTCGCAACGTTCGGGTGGCGACGGGGCGGACCGGTCGTGAACGAGGAACCATCATTACCGCGGACGGCGTTGTTGTGGCTGTGTCAGAAGCCGACCCCGATGATCCGCTCAGCTTCCGCCGCTCCTATCCGGAGGGCGAGTTGTATGGCCACACTGTCGGCTATACGACGCTTCTGTTTGGCAGTCAGGGCATCGAGGCAGTGCACACCGAAGATCTCGTATCCAATCGTGATGCCACCATCTCCGGGGTTATTGCGGCAATTCTCGGTGGCGACGTCCGACCCAAGGGCCTCCGCCTCACCCTCGAGCACGACCTGCAACTGGTAGCCCGCGAGGCCTTGGGTGACCAAAGAGGCGCCGTCGTCGCGCTCGACCCCAGCACCGGGGCCATCCTGGCAATGGTGTCGACACCGGAATTCGACCCCAACCTCCTAATCGGGGGCAACGCCGGGCCCGCCGGACAAGCCCTCGAGGACGACCCCGGAAAACCATTGCTCAACCGCGCGACGGCCGCGTCCTATCCCCCGGGATCAACTTTCAAAGTCATCACTGCGGCCGCTGCATTCGAGTCGGGCGTGGCCTCTTCCGGGACACCCTTCCCCAATCCCGTCGAGCTCGAGTTACCCGGATCGACGGCGACAATAAGCAACTTCAACGACCAGGCATGCGGGCCGGGGTCTGAAGTCCCGCTTTCCACCGCGTTCATTAATTCATGCAACACGATATTCGGGATGCTCGGCATGGAAGTGGGCGCCGAACAACTGGTTGCCACGGCAGAATCGTTCGGATTCAACTCGGAGATTCCTCTCGACATTCGAACGATTGCGTCGGTGATCCCGCCGGCGGACAGCTTCGAGTTCGACGTTCCCGGAGTCGCCCAGAGTGCCATCGGCCAGCGGGACGTCCGCGCCACCCCGCTGCAAATGGCACTTACCGCGGCCGCGGTGGCCAACGATGGCGAAATAATGGTGCCCTACCTGGTCGAAGAGATCTTCAACGCCGATGGTGTGGTCGAGGAATCGGCTGAGCCGGTCACCTGGCTACGGGCAACAAGCCCCGGAGCGGCAACTGCATTGGCCGACCTGATGGAAGGTGTGGTCACGTCCGGGACCGGACGCCGTGCCTCGGTCCCGGGGACACGCATCGCAGGGAAGACCGGGACGGCCGAGGTTCCCGAGAAGGCGCCTCACGCTTGGTTCATCGGCTTCGGGCCGGTGGGGGCAGCGTCGGACGAGCGTCAGATCGCATTGGCGGTGCTCGTGGAGTCCGGTGGCGATGCCGGAGAGGCCGCTACAGGTGGGACCGTCGCCGCGCCGATAGCTCAAGCTGTGTTCGCCGAGTTCTTTGATATCCAACAGGAGGGCTCCTGAATGGTGCTCCTAGCCCCCAGTATCAGTAGCATTCCACCTCGTGACTGAACCACGCGTGCTCGCAGGCCGCTATCGAATCACCGGCCACCTGGCCAGGGGTGGCATGGGAGATGTCTTCTCCGCAGAAGACATCTCGCTAGGTCGTCGCGTCGCCGTCAAGATTCTCCACCCCCAGTTCGCCAGGGATGAGGCCTTCCTGGCCCGCTTCCGGCGTGAGGCACAAAACGCTGCGGGCCTCAACCACCCGAACATCGTCAGCATCTATGACTTCGGTAAGCATGAGGACACCTACTTCATGGTCATGGAGCTCATCCAGGGCCGGACGTTGCGGGATGTGCGCCGCTCCGAGGGTGCTCTGCTGCCAAGACGTGCTGCCGAAATCGCAGCCGAGACCGCGGCGGCCTTGACGGTGGCCCATCAAGCAGGTGTCTTTCACCGCGATATCAAGCCCGGGAACATCATGCTGACCCCCGATGGCACGGTGAAGGTCACTGACTTTGGCATTGCCCGCGCTCTCGACGACTCCGAGGAGTTGACCAGGACTGGTGCGGTCATCGGCACCGCCACCTACTTCAGCCCCGAGCAAGCCCAAGGGTTACCCGCCGATGCCCGCTCTGATATCTACTCACTTGGGGTTGTGCTCTATGAGCTGCTGTGTGGCCAGGCACCATTCACGGGTGATAGCCCGGTAGCGGTCGCCTATCAGCACGTCGCCGAGTTTGCAGTTCCCCCCAGCGGGATCAACCCTGATGTTCCTGCCGGCCTCGAAGCAGTAGTCGAACGTGCCATGGAGAAAGACCCCGACGCCCGCTATCAGTCTGCCGAGGACCTCCGTGCCGACCTCCTGCGTTATTTGCGTGGCGAGACCACCGTGGCCCACCAAATGACAATTGAACAAGAGGCCGTGGCTGCCGCGGCACCAGTGATAGCCGCGCAACAAATGACAGAGGCCACAGCACACACGCGTCTGATGACAAGTCCGGCACCTCCGCCAACTGCCACCCCCGACCAAACCGCCCGCCACGTGGCCCAGTACCCCGAGAAGGAACGAAGCCAGGCCAGCTATGTCCTCGCCATCGTCGGTCTCGTCGGCCTACTCGCAGTTGGCGTCTTCTTGCTTTGGCAACTGCTATCAGGGCCGCCGACCCTGGATGCGCCGGAGACGGTAGCCATACCCGCATTAGAAGGTCTGACGCGATCGGAAGCCACCGAGCAGTTACAGGAGCTGGGGCTACGGATCTCGTTCCGTGAGGCTCCGAGCCTCGACATTGCTGAAGGCCTGGTGATCGCTACTGAGCCGGCAGCAGGCGTCGATGTCGAGCCGGGAACGAAGGTGACCCTGGTGATCTCGGCAGGTCCCGAGGA
Organism: Actinomycetota bacterium; assembly: GCA_034660155.1. Taxonomy (GTDB): domain Bacteria; phylum Actinomycetota; class Acidimicrobiia; order Spongiisociales; family UBA5794; genus JAAETI01. The sequence continues at coordinate 5,101 of JAYEIP010000244.1, forward strand.
GTTCCCGATTCCCAATGTCACCAACGTCGAGATTGAAACCGCACGTGAGTTGCTAACGAGGGACGGTTTTGTCGTTGGCGTCGAGACCTTGCAGGACAGCCAGGATGTCGAGGAAGGCATCGTCATCAGTCAGTCCCTGCCCGCCGGAACCGAAGCAGAACCTGGTACCGCCATCAATCTCGTCGTCTCGAGCGGTCCGTTGTTCCTCACGGTGCCGGAACTCGCCGGCGTGAATCGGTCTACCGCCGAAGAGGAGCTACGACGGATCGGATTCGTGGACATCACCGTCGAAGAAGAGTTCTCCAACGAGATGCTCGAAGACTTCGTCATCCGGACGGAACCCGGAGGATCACAACTTGCCCGCCGCGACGACTCGGTGACGATGTTCGTTTCGAAGGGTGCCGAGCCTTTCCCGCTATCCGATCTCACCGGTCGGACGGTAGACGAAGCGCAAACGTTGGCAGCGGAACGTGGTCTCATAATCGTCATCGATCTCGAGACGGAGGACGTTACGTTGGCCAGCGGCCTCGTTGGCAAGATTGCTTCGCAAACGCCCGCGCCGGGTACCGAGGTTGTGTTTGGTGACGAGGTCCACGTGCGCCTGGGCGTCCTCCTTCAGGTCGAAGTGCCGGACCTCGAAGGGATGGCTGAGGATGAAGCCAGAACAGCCTTGTTGGAGATCGGTTTGACGCTCAACGTCGTTGGTACAGTCGAAGTCCCACCGGACTCCGGTCTCGAAGACCTAATCGGGTCCCAGGATCCGAGCGCAGGATCAATAGTGGACGATGGCTCTGTTGTGACGGTGGCCATCGGCGTGGTCACCGAGCCACCCCCTGACGAGGAAGAGTAGAGCCGGCGCAGCTCGGTGCACTCGTGTCTCGGACACCAGCTCAGACCCCCTAGAACCAGATCCGTTCCCTTTGCCGCCCGATTGCTGCAACATTTCGGACACCTGCTCTAACTCCGGAGTTCGCTTTGCGAACTCCCCCGAGGGGGACTGATGGGAGGGGGTCAGGCTAGGAAGTTGGCGAGGAGGGCCATGCCGGACCTGGTCATGATGCTTTCGGGGTGGAATTGGACGCCGGTGATGGGGAACTCGCGGTGGCGTATCGCCTGGACAACGCCGTCTTCGCTGTGGGCAATCACCTGGAGATCGTCTGGCAATTCAACGGTCGCCAACGAGTGGTAGCGGGTGGCCTCGAACGGGTTCGGGATGTCACGGAAGATCCCCCGCCCGTCGTGGGTGATCGGAGAAACCTTGCCGTGCCGCGGCTCGGGAGCAAGGTCAACCACGCCACCAAAGGCCACGGCGATAGCCTGATGGCCTAGACAGACACCAAGAGTCGGGATCTCAGATCCAAAAGCTCTGACGTAGTCGATCGAGAAGCCAGCATCCTCCGGACGGCCGGGGCCGGGGGAGATCAACAGCCGATCGTAACCCTGCTCGAGAGCGTCGGCAGGTTTGAGATCGTCGTTTCGCACCACAACCGGGTCGGCCCCGAGCTGGCCGAGATATTGGACAAGGTTAAAAGTAAACGAGTCATAGTTATCGATGACGAGCACCCTCATCCGACGGTGCCTCCCTGGTCGATCAGAACGGTCCCGAGCCAATCGTAGAAAGAATTGAGGACGATGAGGAACAAGACCGTCAGAATCGTTGCCTGAACAACTCTGACCGCCGTCGGACCCGGAAGTACCCGCCAGATTCGTCGGATCACGACAACACCTCTATTACGTCGGCGTTGGGACCAAACACCAGCTCGGCGGCGATGACCAGACGCTCGCGTGCGGAGAACTCAGGATTACACGTGGTCAAAGTAAGCCAGGCGCCCTCGCGAGGATCCGCGACCCACACGTCAGTCGGCTTGACGATGCGTATCTCTTTGACTTCGTAAATATGGGTACCCAGGGCAGTGTCCACTTCGATCCGATCGCCCGGGTCGAGGGCATCAAGCTCGCGGAAGGGCTGGCCCCAGGTAGTGCGGTGACCGCTGATAACTGCGTTGCCGGGCTGGCCGGGAAGTGCCGTGTTTGGCATGTGTCCGGCACCGTTGCGGAGATCCTGGGAACTAACACCCTCAACGACATTCCACCCGTCTTGAAGTGCCTCGATTTTGGGTATCCGTATCAGCGCAAAAGCAGCACCATCATCCGGAGCAGATTCGATCTGGAGAATTAGTGGTTCGGAACGCACGCCGTCTCCGGTATCGCCGGTAGCGCCAGAGAGCACACCAGGCTCATCCGGGGCGACATCCGCGGACCCAACAACCACTTCTGAGATCTCAGTGGCTGCCCACTGCTCAACCCGCTCTGCGGCCAACTCCGGCTGGTTCTGCTGAGCGAACCAGGTGGTGATGTAGAGCTGATGAACCACAAACCCGAGAGTGAGGACGCCGAGGTACACAAAGGTCCAGCCCAAGTTGTGCACAAACTGCATGCTTGTGCTGTTCGCGGCAGGCTGTGCAGGTAGCTCGAGCTCGGTCGAGGTCAGCGTTTCGGTCATTCGTGTCCTTACGTCCGACGGGAAGAGTACCCGTCAGGAGTCAGTGGCATTGGTGAGTATCGGTAATTCGACGCTACGCTTGATGCCCATGCCAGTTTCCAAGAAGCGCAAAAAGGTAGCCAGCCACCGCCCCACTCCACCCAAACGGGTCGACCCGGTCCAGAGCAAGGGACCGTCGCCGACCTGGTACGTAGCGGTCATGTTTGGCCTGATGGGTCTCGGTACGCTCCTCATACTCGCCAACTACGTGACCCTGCTCCCCAATAGTCCCGACAACTCGTGGCTGTTGATCGGGCTTGCCGGTATCGCTGGTGGCTTCGGGATGACACTGAACTACCGATAGCGGCTCCGAATTACATAGGTGTGGTTATCCACGCGGTTGTCCCCAAGTGGGGACAACTCGCGAAAACACGGCACCGTCCCCGTGATGCTGACCTATTTAGATTGCATACCTGTCATCGAACATCAGGGCAGCTCCACCATGTCTTCCCGGCAATGTCGCGGTGCGTCGGGATGTTCGTCCTGGGCGTGGGTGATAGTGAGCCGAAGACCACAGACTATGCAGCGGTAGTCGACTGCGACCTTCTGCACCTGGTCTGGGTCCGGCTCATCGGGTTGAGGGGTCAGCAACATCCGCACCACGTAGAGGGTCGCGGCGAGTATTGAGACCCCGATCGCTACCGCGACCACAAGCTCCATTGGCGGGCTCGCTCCTAAGCGTCGATCAGTTCGAGGATGGTGCCGTTGGCCATACCGCCACCCTCGCACATGGTTTGCAGACCGTAGCGGGCGCCACTCCGCTCCATCTCATGCAACAAGGTCGTCATGATCTTCGCCCCCGACGCCCCCAGGGGATGACCGAGGGCCATGGCCCCACCGTTGACGTTGGTCTTGGACCAATCGGCCCCGGTCTCCCGAAGCCAGGCAGCAATGACCGTGCCGAAGGCTTCGTTTACCTCGAAGAGGTCGATCTCGTCGATGGTCATGCCGGCCTTGTCGAGCACCTTCTCCGTCGCCGGGATCGGTCCGGTGAGCATGGTGATGGGATTGACCCCGACCACTGAAAACGCTTTGAAACGGGCCTTTGGCTTGAGACCCAATTCGGCTGCTTTCTCCTCGCTCATCACCAGCACCGCGGCGGCACCGTCGGTGATCTGCGACGAGTTCCCCGCAGTGACGATGCCGTCTTCCTTGAAGGCAGGCTTGAGGCCGGAGAGGGCCTCAAGTGTGGTCGTCGGCCGGATGCCTTCGTCACGGGTCACCATCTCGATGGTGCCATCGTCATTCTTGGTCTCGATCGGCACAATTTCCCGCTCGAAGCGACCTTCTTCAGTGGCCCGGAGTGCACGCTGATGGGATTCGACCGCCAGCCCATCGATCTCCTCGCGGGTGATCCCCCACTGCTCGGCGATGAGCTCTGCGGAGATACCTTGCGGTACGATGCCGGAGTCGTAGCGGTCTTGCATCTGCGGCCCGAAAGGAAGGCCGGGACCCTGTTGCATGGTGATGCCCATCGGCACCCGGGTCATCGACTCGACTCCGGCAGCAATGACGATGTCATACACGCCGGCCATGATCCCCTGAGCCGCAAAGTGAACAGACTGCTGGCTCGAACCGCACTGACGATCGATAGTGATGCCGGGAACGTGCTCAGGGAACCCAGCGGCCAGGGCAGCATTGCGCCCGACGTTGATGCTCTGCTCCCCGGTCTGACTCACACAACCCATGATGACGTCGTCGACCATGGCCGGATCAAGACTGTTTCGCTCGACAATCTCCTTTAGGACCTCGGCAGCGAGGTCAACCGGATGCCAATCCTTGAGCTTGCCACCACGCCTTCCACCAGGTGTGCGAACAGCGTCAACGATCACTGCGTTTGCCATAGTTGCTCTCCCTCGAAGCCACCGACGTTTGGTCAGCAAGCGTAATGGCTTCGAGGGAGCGAATGTTCCGGTGGCTTAGGCGTCGGCGTCGACCAACCCCTCGCCGACAGACTCCTGTGACGTACTGAACCCGGCAAAACGGATCGCTGGGCTCCCGGCTTCGTATGCCGTGAAGAAGACCGGCTTTTCGGTTTGCAGCATGTGATAGACCTCGTCGTACTTGTGCACATCCATCTGCACTGTGTGGAAACTGTTCCCGATGCTGACGAAGTCGGCCGGCGCGCTTGGCGGAAACTGGACTGAGACGGTGTCACCGTCGGCCAATTCCAGCCGGATCGAGCGGTCGTAGTTGAGACTGCTCGACTCGAAGACATCCGTCTTGTAGTTAGTGACTTCTTTGTTCCAAACGAACGGCATGACGTCCCTCCCGGTTAGCCGTGTGTATCACTCGACGCGCCGCGGAAGGTCGTGATACCGAAATCCCGATCCGCGAGTATCCACTGTGCACAGGTGGATCTACAATGCTGGCTCCATTGGGGACGTAGCTCAGCCTGGCAGAGCACCTGGTTTGCAACCAGGGGGTCGTCGGTTCGAATCCGATCGTCTCCACAAGGTCTAAGAATTCCCACTCCCGTCGCCTGCCAAAGCCTTCTTCCGCAAAGAGGTCGGGGTTTTGGGAAGTGGTAAACTCTCGGACCCGTTGGGCCCATAGCTCAGCTCGGTTAGAGCGCATCCCTGATAAGGATGAGGTCCCTGGTTCAAATCCAGGTGGGCCCACCAGACAAGCCCCTTGCCCCGCAGGGTGCTTTGGTTACTTGCGCGGGAGCTCGATCACCCCCTGTTCGCTGCGCGTCCACATCAGCGGCGCCCCTCAACTTGTCAGGGCGGTCAGGTTGGTGGTCTTCGAGCCCGGACCCGACGACCACGCAGAGGGACTATGCAGGTGCGGCAGACGAGAAGCATCCGAAGCTCGCCGCGGTCGGAGATCTCGCTCTCGTGCTCAACAATCAGCTCGTCGGTGTCGGAGAGGCTCACCCGAGCCGCCTCGAGTGAACTGCCTATTCCCACAGATAGCGAGGCAGGCGGCAGTTGGCGTACTTATTCCGGGGCTTCCTAACAGCCGGAACGGTCTAGTTCCGCCAGCCCGCCCAGCAGTCAACGCGCGAGGCGATTCCCGATCACCGCTTCATCCGCATCGACCGCGACGGCATGTCTACCACCGACGAGCAGGCGCCCACATTCAAATCGCTAGGCGAGGGATTGACCCGAAAGCCGCTCGAGTGTCAATGCCACCGCCGCAACATCTCTGCCCGGACCGAGAGATCTGGCCGCCTCGGTCAGCACCTCGAGGATCGCGCTACTGACCGCACCCTCCACGTTGTGGCCCTCACCTACGCCGAGCGCGATCCGGACGTCCTTGAGTAGCAGGTCCAGTTCGAAACCAGATTCGAAGGATCGCGAGAGGACGGCCGGGGCGATCTTCGCCTTGGTGCTGTAGTTCATCCCGCTGGACTGGTTCATCACCTCGAGCATCTGGCTCGGCGAGAGTCCCGCCGCCTTCCCCATCACGAGTGCTTCAAGCGCAACGAGAAGGCCGCCGGCGTACACGAGGTTGTTAAGGGCCTTCATGGCGTGCCCGGACCCGACGGGTCCACAACGATGGATCGTCGTCCCGAGGAGACCAAGCAACGGCTCTGCCCGACCGATGTCCTCGTCGGCTCCCCCAGCCATGATCGTGAGATCTCCCGAAGGGGCCTTAGCCGATCCTCCCGAGACCGGACAGTCGATGAGACGGATCCCTATTGCGGAGAGCAGTTCCGCGAGAGCGATCGTGGCCGCAGGAGTTCCCGATGACATCTCGACGACAAGGGACCCTGGGGGCATGACGCCGGCGATTGACTCCACGACGTCGGCGACCTGGGTGCTGGTTGGGAGCATCGTGATCAGGATGTCGGCATTGGTGGCTGCGTCAGCCGGGGAGGCCTTCGCGTTTCCCCCGACCTCCGCGGCGAACTGGGCGGCGCGGTCCTGGGCAATGTCGAACACGGCGAGCTCTGCCACGTGGCCGACGAGCCGGGAGGCCATCGGCCACCCCATGGTGCCGATCCCGATGAACGCTACGTTGGCAGAACTGGGCTCCATCATGCGCCCTGCCGGACCGCGGAGCGTCGGCTGGTCACGACGCGCCTTCGAAGGCAGGGTCGACCGCGGCCTTCTGTGTCGTATCGACGTGCCAAGTGCTCACAACGATCTTCTTGTCGGTGTAGAAGTCGATGGCATCGTTAGCGCGACCTCGGAGCGAGCCAAAGAAGGATGTCTTGCGACCGCCGACCGGGTAGAAGGCGATGGGTGCCGGTGTCCCGATGTTGATTCCCACTTGACCAACTTCCGCGCGCTGGCGGAACTCGCGGGCCACGCCACCGTGCTCGGTGTAGATCGCTGCGGTATGGCCATATGTGCTCGCGTTGACCACGTTGAGCGCCTCGTCCAAGCCGCCCACCCGACGTACACATCTCACCGGGCCGAAGAGCTCTCGGTCGAAGATCTGCATCCCTGGTCCGGCGTCGACGATGGTTGGCGCCAACCAATGGCCGTTCGGATAACCGTCGACAGCGGCACCACGGCCGTCGAGCAGCAGCGACCCTCCTTCCGCGACAGCCGTGTCAACCGCCCCTTCGAGGTTGGAGAGCGATTGCGCCGAGATCACTGGACCCAATGTCGCACCATCGTCCATGCCGTACCCGAGCTTGAATCCGGCAGCGTCGGCCATGAAGCGTTCCATGAACTGGTCGTAGATCGACTCGTAGATGAGGAGATTTGATCCTGCGAAGCATCGCTGTGAGGCATTACCCAGCATGGAAGACACAATGTTCGGCATAACGCGATCGATGACAGCGGTATCGGTTACCACGAGGTGGTTCTTCGATCCGCCTTGCGACTGGCAGCGCTTGCCGTGGCTCGTCACCATCTTGTAGACGAGTTCGGCAATCTCGGACGAGCCTACGAATGACATTCCTGCGACATCAGGATGCGCTGCAAGGGACTCCACTACAACCCGGTCGCCCAGCACGAGGTTCACGACACCGCTGGGAAAACCAGCCTCAGCAGCAAGCTCGACGAGCCGCACCGTCGTCAGCGGACAGTGTTCGCTGGGCTTGATGATGACCGGGTTGCCGGTTGCAGCCGCCCAAGTGAAGTACAACGGAATCATCGCAGGAAAGTTGAACGGTGCGATGATCGCAAACGGCCCAAGCGGTTCGCGGATGTACTCAATATCGACACCGGTACCTACATTCTCGGTGACCGAGCCCTTCATCGTCTCGGTCACGGCACTGGCGTGCTCGATGTACTGGAGGGCCCGCAGCATCTCTCCCTGCGCCTCGGCAAAGGTCTTGCCGTTCTCTTCGACGATGATGCGGGAAAGCTCGTCACGGGCCTCCCACACCAAGTGTCGATAGCGGAACAAGATGGCCGACCGGGTGGGAACCGGGGTCATCCACCAACTCCAGAAGGCAGCCATCGCTGCGGCAACGGCAGCGTCGACATCGGTCGGCGTCGACCGTGGCTGAACAGCGATTGCCTCGCCTGTAGCCGGATTCGTTACAGGGATCGCCTCATCGGAGCTGGCCTTCACCCACGAGCCACCAATGAAGTTGGAAAGGTTGTTCATCATCTATTCCTTTGTCAGCACGTCGTGCGTGCCAGAGTTGCTAGTGCTGGGCAGTGCCGCGGGCGATTCACACCGGTCCCGGGTCACGTGTTCACACCCTCAAAGCTGATCGCCCGTACAGGCGGTGGGGTATTCCTGCTCTTGGTGAACCGAACCACCCCGTCGATGATTGCTGAGGCCACGGCAAGAGTGTCGCCGATGGCCAGTGCCCCGGCAGCGTCGGCGGCCTGAGAGCCGAGCGGTGCGTCCACCACCACCAAATCGGCGGGTCGGCCGACCGCGACGACACCAACATCAAAACCGTGGAGGGCAGCGACGTTTCCCGTCGCGGCTGCGATCGCAGCCCCGGGCGCGATACCGCCCAGCGCGACCGCCCACGACATCGTTCGAAGTATGCCGAGAGGTTGGGCACCAGAGCCCGCTGGGCTGTCAGTGCCTATCACCAAACGGTGCAGCTCACCACGAGCGGCTACGAGAGCCGCGACCTCGCCGGCAGCCCTGACGTTGCCGTTGTGCACGATCTCGACACGGGCCCTGGTCTCATCAAGGACCCGTTCGACATCACTAAGAGCGAGCGCCGTCGGCCCACCGTTGACGTGCCCAGCCACATCGGGCTGGACCTGCACAACGAACTCGGCACCGACCACGCCGCTTCCGGGGATCGAGGCCCCTCCGGTGTGCACCATCACCTTCATCCCGTGCGCCTGAGCCCATCGCGTCATTTCGCTTGCCGTCTTCGCATCCTTGATCCCCGAGATTCCAATCTCGGCGACCAGATGGACGCCGGCGGCTGCCATCTCCGCAAAGTCCTGCTCGGTAAGCCCGGCCTCCAACATCACGGCTCCGGCGTGGACTTTGACTCCGCTGGGCCGGAGCTTGGCGAAAGACTTGTGTGCCAGAACGGCAAGCGCCTTTACCCCAACCGGATCGGTGGGGCGACCAGGTGTGTGGGGTTCACCTGCGGAGACCATTGTCGTCACCCCGCCATGGAGTGCGGAATCGATGAACGACGCCTGCTGTTGGCGCGGGGTGTAGTCGCCGATGACCGGATGCATGTGGTTGTCGCACAACCCGGGGATCACGGTGGCACCTGCCGCGTCAATGACGACGTCTGCTGCGGCCGCAGTAGCCGAGCCAACGTGAGTGATGATCCCGTCGGCGGCAACAACGGTGTCGCCCGCAACCTTCGGGGCGTTGATGTCGCCGCTGAAGATCGCGCCGACGTTTCTGATGACCATTGTGCTCATACGGTGTCTCCCTTTGTTGCCCGAGTCACCGCAAGCCATCCTCGCCAATAGCGTCACCGACCTGGAGTCCGCCGACTCGTGGCAGCGGTCTTCCGCCGTCGGTGACGGCTACTGCGATAACCAACTCATCGGCGGCAGGAGCATCTGTGATGCGCAGCTCGACGGCATCAAAGTGGCCGCGCACGAACGCTGCATCCTTGTAGTGGAGCGGTATGTCGAGCGAGACGCCGGGACCACCGCGCTTCTTCGCCGACGGGATGATGGCTCTGCCGCCGCCACACGCTTCGCGAAGCGGCGCCCCGAACTTGGGGTGCAACATGGCGGCGATATGCTCGAGTTCGCCGCCCATACCCGAAATGCCACCCTTGCCGTAGCTGTGAACCGGCTTCCCGGCGAGGTGGTGCACGGCTTGCTGCGCCAACATCCCAGACAGTCCGACGCTCGCCTCGATCAAGTCAGACAGATCATCCACGTAGGATCCCGCAAAAGGATTGGTGAGTACAGCCGCCGTGATCACCCGCCGCACCGGTGGCGAGACTTCCCGTCCAGCCTCGAGACGTAGCTCATCTATCAAGGTCACAATCTTGCGAATCTGCACTGCACCCTCCCATTTTCCGAACTATCATCCTAGGATCTGTTTGTATACATATGATCGTCCCGGAGGGTAACTATTGCAAGTAGGTGCTAGCGGTTCCGACTACGTCATCCCTGCCAGCCTCGCCGAGGCTGCAGAGATGCTCACGGGTGGACCCCGCACGATCCTTGCGGGAGGTACCGACTTCTACCCTGCTCTTGTCGAAAAGCCTCCCACTTTGCCGGTACTCGACTTGTCTGACATTTCAGATCTCCGGGGTATCACGGCGGCTGCCGATCACTACCGGGTGGGTGCGATGACCAGCTGGACGGACCTGGTTTCGGCCGACCTTCCGCTGAGTTGGCGCGGGCTGCAATCGGCTGCCAGCCAGGTCGGCTCAGTACAGGTGCAGAATCTGGGCACGATCGGAGGCAATCTGTGTAATGCCTCCCCTGCCGCCGACGGTGTGCCCCCGCTGCTTTCGTTGGACGCTTCGGTGGAGCTGGTGTCGGTGCGCGGCTCGCGCACTATGCGCCTTGATCAGTTCTTGATCGGCTACCGCGCCACCGCTCTGGCAGAAGATGAACTCCTTGTGGCAGTGCTCGTTCCTCGCCCTCCCGAGGGCTCGGTCTCATCCTTCCTCAAGCTTGGATCGCGAAGTTACCTGGCCATATCCATAGTCATGGTGGCCGCTCTTTTTGCCTTCGAGAACGGCCGCGTCAGTGCGGCGCGGATAGCGGTCGGGGCGTGTTCACCCGTGGCAAGGCGCTTGCCGGACCTAGAGACTGCTCTCGTCGGCAGATCGATTGACGATGACCTGGTTGCGATGGTCGCAGCACATCATCTGGCAGATCTGAGCCCCATCGATGATGTCCGCGGCAGTGGCTCCTATCGATCAGACGCCGCGCTCACTCTGGTGCGGAGAGCCGTTGCCGATTGCGTGCGTCAATCATGATGACGACCCAGATCACGATAAATGGCTCCAGCCTGGAGGTCACCGCCAACCCGGCTCGCCGCCTGAGCGATGTCCTTCGAGACGACCTGGGCCTCACGGGCACCAAGGTCGGCTGCGATGCCGGAGATTGTGGTGCGTGCACCGTCCTCCTCGATGACGAGCCGGTCAACGCCTGCATGGTGCCAATAGGCCGTCTCAATGGCCACACTGTGACCACTATCGAGGGCCTCGACGCCAGCGGCGAAGTCCAGACGCTGCAGCAGTCCTTTCTTGCGCACGGGGCCGCCCAGTGCGGCATCTGCACACCGGCCATGCTCGTGTCGGCGGCGGCACTGCTCCGTCGCAACACAGAACCGACTGAAGCCGAAGTGCAGGACGCCTTGGGAGGAGTGCTATGCCGCTGCACGGGGTACCGAAAGATCGTCGCAGCGATCACCGCTGCCCCGGTGCCTTTCCCTGTCATCCCCGCTGCGCCTTCTGGCAAAGCAGTAGGGCACAGGGCAACCAGGGTCGACGGTCTGCCGAAGCTGAACGGTCGCGACATTTTCGGGGCCGATGGAGCGCCGGCCGATGCCTTGGTGGCCTCGATTGTGCGCTCCCCACACCACCGAGCTCAGTTCGAACTTGGTGATCTCGAGGCCTACGTCGACAATTCATCGGGCCTCGTCGCGGTCTTCACCGCGGTCGATATTCCCGGCAACAACCGGTTTGGTGTCATTCCTGCGACCGCCGACCAACCGGTGTTCGCAGAGAGCGAGGCTCGTTTCAGGGGCGAAGCGGTTGCCATGATTGTCGCCGAACCTGGGGCGATAGCCAGCCTCGATTTGGAAGCCTTTCCGATTACTTGGGAGCCGTTGAACGCGGTAATGAGCACCGAGGAGGCACTCGACGCTGACGCCCCAAGAATCCACCTAGATCGCCCCCACAATGTGCTGACCCGCGGGTTAGTGCAGCGCGGAGACGTCGATGGGTCACTCAACGAAACCAATGTCATAGTCGAGGGTGAGTGGTCCACTGGTTTCATTGAGCACGCGTATATCGAGCCGGAGGCCGGTCACGCCGTGAGAGTCACGGACCATCTCGAGGTATCCGTATCAACGCAATCGCCTCACCTCGACCGACGGGCCTTGGCCGAGATCCTCGACCTTGAACCCGAGGCAATTCAAATCCTACCGACGTCGGTAGGAGGGGGCTTTGGCAGCAAGCTCGATCTCTCGGTGCAGCCGTACGTTGCCCTCGCCGCCTGGAAACTCGGACGACCGGTCCGCCTTACCTACAGCCGGCCGGAATCGATGCGAGCAACTACAAAGCGGCACCCTTCCCAGATGAAGGTTCGGCTTGCCGCCTCTCCAAGCGGCAAACTGGAGGCCATGGACTTCGAAGGCACGTTCAACACAGGCGCGTATGCCTCGTGGGGTCCCACGGTGGCCAACCGCGTCCCGATCCACGCCGGCGGGCCCTACATCTACCCCAGTTACCGGGCCCGGACCACCGCCGTGCACACCAACGGCCCGCCGGCCGGCGCCTTTCGTGGGTTCGGAGTTCCCCAATCGACAATCGCCCAAGAAGGCTTGTTCGACGAATTAGCTGATGCTCTCGGCATGGACCGGTTGGAGTTCCGGATGGTCAATGCCCTCACCGAGGGGCAGCCGACCCCGACCGGTCAGGTATTCCAAACAGGCGTTGGCTTCCGCGACTGTCTCTCTTCGCTGCGCCCTCATTGGGAACGGGCCCGCGTTGAGGCGGCAGAGGCCAATGCCAACGGTCCCCCGTTTCTGAAGCGAGGTGTCGGCATCGCCGGCATGTGGTACGGCTGCGGCAACACGGCGCTGCCCAACCCCTCGACTGTACGAATCGGGCTACGCAACGACGGTCGCGTGGTGCTCTTCCAAGGGGCGGTCGACATCGGCCAGGGGGCTGATACGGTCATGACACAGATCTGCGCGGACTCCCTCGGCGTGGACATGGCGATGATTGTGCGAATCGGACCCGATACCGATACCACGCCGGATGCCGGCAAGACTTCGGCATCGCGCCAGACCTATGTGACGGGGAACGCAACTGCGCTCGCCGCGGCTTCGTTGCGCGCCAAACTCCTCGACCTAGCCGGAGCGGCCGCAGACGCTCATATCGACCCCGGCGCAGACCGTCTGGTGGTTCACGATCGCGGCAACAAACGCACGGTGGACCTTCGAACGCTCCCCGCAGATGACTTCGGGTTGGTGGCAGTAGCAGAAGCGACATACGACCCTCCGACTACCCCTCTCAACGAGAATGGCCAAGGGGATCCATATGCAGTCTTCGGGTTCGGTGCCCACCTCGCCGAACTGTGCGTAGACACCGAACTGGGTACCGTCCGTCTGGTGCGGATCACGGCTGCCCACGACGTCGGCAGGGCGATCAACCCAACCCTCGTCGAGGGACAGATCGAGGGCGGAATCGCTCAAGGAATAGGCCTAGCCCTGATGGAGGAATACCTGCCGGGTCGCAATGAGAACCTGCATGACTACACGATCCCAACGATCGGCGACGTGCCCGAGGTCATCAACATCCTCATCGAATCCAACGACCCCCATGGACCCTACGGCGCTAAAGGCATCGGAGAACATTCCATGATCCCAACCGCCCCCGCCATCATGAACGGCATCCGAGACGCTATCGGTGTCACCATCCGTGACCTGCCCGCGACACCTGATACGGTCCGGGCCGCCTTCCTAAGGAGTTTGTAGTGACCAGCAGGGCTGCGACCGACAAGATCCAGTGCGACGCTTGCCCGATCCGGTGCTATATCAAGCCGGGACGTACCGGAGCATGTGATCGCTACGGGAACGAAGAAGGCATTCTGGTGAGAGTCGACCCGTTGGTCCTGCTGCAACAGGCCGGCGAACACGACACCGCCCTTGTCCCATTCGCAGTCGCCGAGCGAGAGTGGTCGGGTGATCTGCTGTCGACCGGGGATCTGTTTGTCACTGGCTCCGGTGCCGGCACCACCTACCCGGATTACAAGCCGGCACCATTCATTGTTTCTGCCGAAATCCAGGGTGTCGACATGGTCACCGTTGTGACCGAAGCCATCTTCTCGTACTGCGGGGTGAAGGTGAAGATCGACACTGACCGGCACATTGGGCCCGAGCGCTCCGAAGTTCGCGCTGACGGCGAGGCTGTGGGACACGTGACGACGGGCGAGTATGGATCGCAGATGCTCTCCCTGGGAGGAGTCAACCACCTCACCGGAGGATCGAAGCGGGAGGGCCTCGCCACGATGCGTGCCATGCTGGCCCTGTGCTCGGGAGAATCAGCGGAACTGACTGTCGACGGTGGATCGGAGCTGACAATCCAGGCCGGAATGCCTCCAACCATCGATGGCATCGTCGAGGAGCGGATGCGGGTGGGGTGTGGCTCGGCCACCATCGGCATGTTCGGTCGCCAATGGTTCGAGCACGTTGACGATGTAGTGGTGGTCGATGACCACATCACCGGGGTTCTGTCGGAGCACCAAGCGGGCAAGTACCTCGGGATTCAACCCACCGGAATCAAGGTCGTCGGACGCAAGTCAACTCCCGGTCGCTATTTCAATGTCGCGGATCCTGGCACCGGGTGGGGCGGTACCAACATCACCAATCCGTTGGACATTCTCAGCGACTTCAACCCCCGTTTTGCGCGAGCGGGCATGACACTCATGATGGTCAGCACCACGGGTGAGCAATACGCGTTCTTCGTGCTCAACGAAGACCTGGTTCCCATGGCCGCCCCACTGCCAGACCCTCTTCAGGCTTCGGTGGCGCGCATCCGCGAGAATTGCGAGCCTGCTATGACGTCGGTGCTGTTCATGGCCGGAGCGGGCGGGTCGCTGCGCGCCGGAGCAACAGAGAACCCGGTCGCACTGACCAGAGCAATCAAGAACGCCATTACCCGCGTAACGTGTGGCGGCGCCCCCGTCGCAGTATGGCCCGGAGGCGGTATCACTTTCATGGTCGATGTCACTCGTGTTCCTAAGGGATCGTTCGGGTATGTCCCGACCCCGGCTCTCGTCGCACCCCTCGAGTTCACGATGCGTCTTGGCGACTACTCCGCCCTAGGTGGGCACATGGCGTCGGTCCTCTCGATCGACGACGTGACTGCTAGAGAGGGCATCGAGATCCGCCAAGGCTTGGCCGACAACCCTTGGCCCAGAGATATTGATCTGTTCCCGTGGAATCTCTGAGGCGGCCTTCGTGAACGGTCCGGTCGCTGCATTGTCGAAGGATGGCAAACGGCTTCACCTGCAGCACGGCCCGATTGACCTGATCGTCGAGGCCGAGGGCGAGGCAAACGCTGTAGAGGGTGCCTATGAGAGGGCCTGGGTACGATTCCGGACGGTCCTCGAAGATCTCGTCGCCGAGCTACCGACTCTCCGCCGCCCATTGGGAGGCACACCTCACGAGTTCAACGGATCCGTGGCGCAGCGAATGAGGGATGCGGTGTCGGGGTTCCACGGGGGATTTGTGACACCAATGGCTGCCGTTGCCGGGGCTGTCGCAGACGAGATATGCGAAGCGATAGGCGCTTTCGAAGATGCTGCCGAGATCTCGCGTGCCTTCGTCAACAACGGAGGCGACATCGCTCTGCTCTTGGCACCAGGAACTTCCTACGACGTGGGACTCGTTCCTGTCCCAAACCGGCCGGCAATCATCGGCAAGACAACGATCCTTGCGGAAGATCAGGTGCGGGGCATCGCGACAAGCGGACGACATGGCCGCAGCCATTCGCTGGGGGTGGCCGATGCTGTCACCGTCCTGGCACGTCAGGCTGCTACGGCCGATGTGGCCGCCACGCTCATCGCAAACGCGGTGGACCTCCCCGGGCATCCTGCTGTTGAGCGGGTGACAGCGATGCACCTGGACCCGGATACAGATCTCGGAAAGCAACTCGTCACCACGGCAGTGGGCGCGTTGACGGACGACGATGTAGTGACGGCGCTGACTGCCGGCTCACTCAAAGCGAACGCCATGGTGGAAACCGGATCAATCATTGCGGCAGTCCTCTGCCTCAATGACGAGATCGTTTCTGTCGGCTCGCCGGCGGGGTCAGCCCGCCGGCTCACAGCCGACAACGAGTCGGGTTGGTCAGGCCAGATCTAAAGCAGTTCGCTCGTCTCGAGCACCTGGGACTTATAGAAGGTCGACAGATAATCAAGCGACTCACTCTGGACCTGGTCATAGTGTTCGCCAACCATCGGCGCGAACACGCAGGTCGCATCCGATACGACCGCAACCTCAATACCTCTTAGGAACGCGTCGTAGGTGGTGTGGCGGCAACAGCAGTTTGTGTGCTGGCCAACGACCACCATCTTTCCGATGTTGTGCACCCGACATGTTGAATCCAGGTCGGTGTCCGTAAAGGCCGAGTAGTAACGCTTCGGGACAACAATGTCACCTTGCTTCGGAGTCAATTCTCCGACAACCTCAGCTCCAGCCGAGCCCGCCAGAGCGTGCTCTCCAAATACCGCAAACTCGACATCATTGGGTTGGTGGGCATCATTGGCGTACACAACGACCCAATCGTCTCTCTTGCGTGCCGCCTCGGCGAGTTGATCGATTGGACCAACGATCGGCTTGGCCGCCGAATTGGCGAGTGTGCCATCGACGAAGTCGTTGAGCATATCCAGAACCACGAGAGCTGTCTTCATCGCTTCCTCCTTGCGAGATTCGAGTTCCTGCCTGCAAAGTCTGTCGCTAGGCGACATCATCGGTTGGCACGATACAAGGAAGATTGTTCGTATACAAACGATTCTATCTGCGCGGCCTATTGAGGGTCGCTTGAGATCCTCCTGAGCAAATCTAAAAGCGTGTCTGCATCGTCGGCTCCGAGCGGGGCAAGTGTTTCGACGGTGATCTCCCCTGCCAGAGGGAGCAGCTCTTCGAGAAGACCCGTGCCGGTGTCAGTTAGTTCCACGATACGAAAGCGGGCGTCTGCCGGGTCGCGCCTCCTTTGCACAAGGCCCTGGGCCTTAAGCCGTTCCACGACACCCTGCACCGTGGCCGCATCCATCGCTAGAAGGCGACCCAGAAGGTTCTGTGACGTCGGCCCAATGGAGCCCAACTTGGCAAGAACGGCAAACTGTTGCGGAGCAATGCGTTGCTCAACCACTCGTGAAAAGATCACCCGATGGCGCTGGTGGGCCCTACGCAGTAGAAAACCGATCTGGTCTTCAAGTGAGTAACCGTTCGTCTCCGAGTTCACGCGATGCCGCCTTCTAGGTCTGTGGCAGCCCAGCCTACGCCCACTTCTGTGCTTGAACCACTGTCTGCTGTCCGCTGGTCAACGAGTCGCCCACCGACCCCTGCGTGCACGCACCGAGCTAGCCGATCCACAGCAAACCGCGAGGTCCCTCGTTCAAATCCCGGTGGGCCCACAAATTTGAGAGCCCTGAACTGCAGGGGTTCCGACTATTCAGGGTCACGACGGACGACGACGATCCAGTTGAATTTGCCAGACCGGACTGCCGTCACTTCGTCGGTCTCCCGGCTCCCAATGTACCCAAACTCAAATGTCACCCGAAGACCGTTTCCGATCGTCTGTAGGGTAACGAGAGGAGTGGGGAATGATCAGGGGAAATCTATTCAACCAAACACGATGGGTGACCATGGCGGTCGTCCTGGCGGGTCTTCAGATCGTGTTCGCTATTGGAATCGGTGCGGACTCAGAAGTGAGTGTCACCGAGAGGCTTGTCATCTTCTCCGTATGGGCCGGCAGCGCGGTGCTCGTCATCATCGGTGCACAGATACGGCCGAGGCACCGTCGCCGAGGGGACGCACTCGTTGCCGTCGGCGTGATTCCCGCTGTCATCGGCGGGATCATCTTTTTCTGGTTCCCACCGCTATGGCTCACCACCGCGGCAGGGATAGCGGTGATGTGGTCGTCAATCCGAGATGCAGCGACCCCGGTGGGCGTAGCCACCTCGTAGGCTTCGTTCAATGATCGGGTTCACGGGACCTCTTGAGACCGATGGGTCACCGGCCGCAGTATGCGACCGCCCTGCCGACATGACAGAGCTTCACCGCTGGAATCCCAACGTAAGAAGCTCACAGCGAATCAGCGCTTGCCGCAGTAACCGCCTATTCAACAGACAGAGCGATCACCTCGGCAGCCTGACCAGCTACTTGACCGGACGCGTCGCGCACTTGGACCATATGCAAACTGACAGTGCTGCCTAGACCTTTGGAATGAGCAGCTCGAAGTCGAAGACGAAGTTTGGACCCGGATCTCCCGACCCGTCTACGAAGACCGTGGTGTTGATGCCGTTGTTGGTTTGGGTTACCTGGCCGGCCGCCGCCTTGTAGGTACCGGTCCCCCCGACAACGGCTCGTGTGCCGATCTGCTGACCGAAGGTACCCTCGATGCCACTCGATGAGAGGTTGTCTGTCGGAAGTAGACGATCCGGCGTGATGACACCAATCACGAAATCCTGGACGCTCATCGCGTGAGGCTCTGACCGATCGCCATCGACCATCATCCAACCGCGGCAGAACCAGTGCCCGATGGCCTGGTCCAGCGTCGGCACAAATCCGTCACCAGGTATCGTCCCCGCCGGGTATATCCAACCCTCCACGCTGAAACTTGAGCGAAAATCGTCGTTACCACCAGGGTTTGCAGAGTTCGCGAACCGGAACTTGTCAGCTAGGCACGCCACGTCGAGTGTCAGTGTCCCCCTGCGGAATCCAACACTGTCGGAAGCTGTGGCCGTAGCCACCCCGCCGACAGCACCCCCGGCGACCGCGGCCCCACCGATTGCCATGCCGGTCAGTAGACGTCTCCGTGTAAGTTCAGATTGATTACGCGATCGATCGGTCATTGAGATCCTCCCTCGATCATTCCTTAGCAGCGGGCCATTGGTCACATGTGGGTTCGTGAGCTTGGCCAGTGGGTCCGAATTGCGCCCATTCATCGAAGTCGAGATTGCGTCCGGCGGCGGCGCAGGCGATATCGAACCATCGTGAGATATCGAGGTCCCAGATGATGACGCTCTCCGTTGTGAAGGTGGCCAACACCTGCCCCGTGACCGACGCCGCGGCAATCGGGCCCGGAACGTTCGGGAACGGTGCTCCAATCTGGGTACGTTCGGTTAGGTTCCACAGACGACCTTGTCCGTCGGCCGTTGTGATCATGTAGTCGCCATCGAGAGTGAAGAAGGGACCGTGACTGAACCCGGTGACAGCGTCCGTGTTACCCACCAGCGGTCCGCCATCGGGTTGGAGGGTCTCCGGATCTCGGAATACGATCTTCCCCTCGCTCGAAACGGTTACCAACCACCTCCCGTCAAGTGAGTACGAAGCCAGCACGATCTGGCCACCTCCACCGATCGGGTCCGTCACGAGTTGCCAGGAGGCGGTATCCCAGATCGCCATTGCTCCGTCGCTCGTTGAGCCCTCAAGCCGGCATGTACGCCGGGTCCATGGGACCGTGGTCCCGTAGCACTGCATGCAGATTGAAGTCATCGGTGTCTTGAAGCCCGGTCAATTCACCCATTCCGGGCAAACCAAACTGCTCGACTCCGCTGATATCTCCAACATTGAGTCGGGCAGCGAAGTTGCCTTCACCCGAGCCGCCGATCACCTTCCCGCTGCCGTACAGTACGACTGCATCGACATCCGGATTGAAGAGATCATCCTCCGAGCAGATGACGCCACTCGGGTCGGGTATGCCGCCGCCAAAGGTTCCAACACACTCCGCTGGGTTATTGAAGACAACGAACCACATGGTGTAGGCGTGTCCGGGAGCAAGGTCCCTCGTATGAACCTGCACTGCGACACCCCCGTCGTTCAACGTCAGTCTGGCGTTGGTTCCTGCAACCGGCACAGAATCAAAGTCCCAGACCGTGTCGCCGAGGGCGGCAACTTGTTCGGCTGATGCCGACGCCTGGACCGCGCTGACCAGCATTAGTGCCATCGCAAGCATGGCGATCGTGATTCTCCGCATTTTCTACCTCCCCGCCGCCCTTCTCTGGGACAGCAATGCGAGAATTTCTCGCTGGGATCATCCTGAAGGACGACGGTTTGAAACCAGATAGGCTCGATATCGCTTACGCCACAGCATGTTCGAGCAGCAAGCACCCTGGAGCGAGGGACTCTCCAACCCCTTTTCAACCGATGGGCCGCTTCCGGGCACAGCCTTCCACCACCAGGCCGATTGTCGTCAGCGACGATGAACCCGGATCGTGTCGAACGGTTCATCGATGCCGCGCAACTCGGAGATCACGGTGCAAGGCCGCGATCGCAACAAGCTCTGGGTGCGCCGATGGCCTGAGAACCCTCGTGCTCCGGATCAAATCAAGTCTTCGGGCACATCCAGAGTCGTCGGGGTAGGGTTTGTGTCTGTCGGTTGCTGAGGGGGTCAGCGGTGTCAGAATCGATCTTCTTCGCTTGCGGCGATGAGCCGCGCCGCGTTCTAGTCGATTCGGTTGAAGAGCCAGTCATGGAATCAGCTGTGAGAAGCCCTTGTTGAGGGCCTTTTGAGGACTCCCACTCATTCGTTGATCATCGCGCTCGCCGCGGTCGTGATGGTCGCCGCCTGCTCAACCGATGCCGGCCCCCCAACAACGGAGGAGAGCCCTCATCTATCGGAGGTTACGCAGACCCCGCCCACCCAACCGGGGGCAGCGGAGCGAGAGCCCACACCTGAGGAACTGATTGTCGAGTATGACAAAGTGGCCGCTCGCTGGGGTGACAGCGCCGATCCGAACCTGGCGTCGCAGGTGGCAGCGGCATTCCTGGCGAAGGGTGCGGTGCTCGAAGATTTGAGTCGGGCCGATGAGGCCGTGACCGAGTATGACGAAGTAGTGACCCGCTGGAGCGACACCGCCGACCCGAACCTGGCCTCACAGGTAGCAACAGCATTCCTTGCTAAAGGCGCGGTGCTTGAGATTCTGGGCCGCGCCGACGAAGCCGTGACCCAATATGACGAAGTAGCCACCCGCTGGAGCGACACCGCCGACCCGAACCTGGCCTCACAGGTAGCAACAGCATTCC
>JAYEIP010000244.1:26039-27566 GCA_034660155.1 Actinomycetota bacterium
AAGGCGCGGTGCTTGAGATTCTGGGCCGCGCCGACGAAGCCGTGACCCAATATGACGAAGTAGCCACCCGCTGGAGCGACACCGCCGACCCGAACCTGGCCTCACAGGTAGCAACAGCATTCCTCGCTAAAGGCGCGGTGCTTGAGATTCTGGGCCGCGCCGACGAAGCCGTGACCCAATATGACGAAGTAGCCACCCGCTGGAGCGACACCGCCGACCCGAACCTGGCCTCACAGGTAGCAACAGCATTCCTCGCAAGGGGGGCAGCACTCGAAACGTTGGGTCGAACCAACGAAGCCGTGACCCAGTATGACGAGGTGGCCACTCGCTGGGGTGACACCGAGAACCCGGCCCTGGCCGCGGTGGTAGCAACAGCATTCCTGGCAAAGGGCGCAGTGCTCGAAACGTTGGGTCGGACCGACGAGGCCGTGACCCAGCAGGATGAGGTGGCCACTCGCTGGGGTGACACCGAGAACCCGGCCCTGGCCGCGGTGGTAGCAACAGCATTCCTGGCAAAGGGCGCTGCACTCGAAGGGTTGGGTCGCGTTGACGCGGCGGTGATCCAATATGACGAGGTGGGCAAACGCTGGGGCAACACCACCGATCCAAACCTGGCCTCACAGGTAGCAACAGCATTCCTCGCAAGGGGGGCAGCACTCGAAGGGTTGAATCGGACCGACGAGGCCGTGACCCAGTATGACGAAGTGGCCACTCGCTGGGGTCACACCGAAAACCCGGCCCTGGCCGCGGTGGTAGCAACGGCATTCCTGGCAAAGGGCGCATTGCTTGAGGGATCGGGCAGGACCGATGAGGCGGTGACCCAGTATGACGAGGTAGTCACTCGCTGGGGCAACACCGCCGACCCAAACCTGGCCTCACAGGTAGCCACAGCATTCCTCGCAAAGGGCGCGACACTCGAAGGCCTGGGCCGCGCCGATGAGGCGGTGACCCAGTATGACGAGGTAACCACCCGCTGGGACAACACCACCGACCCAAACCTGGCCTCACAGGTAGCCACAGCATTCCTCGCAAAGGGCGCGACACTCGAAAGTCTGGGCCGCGCCGATGAGGCGGTGACCCAGTATGACGAGGTAACCACCCGCTGGGGCAACAGCGACAACCCGGCCCTGATTTCCCAAGTCGCGCTCGCCGAGGAACGGAAGCAAGTTCTTGCAGGCGATAGCTAGGCACCTCCTGCTCGGATCCGACGGCTACTGCTCAGCCGGCCGCGACTACCTCGATCTCGCGCGATGGCACCCATAACGGGCTAGACGTCGTGTGCACTCGAATGGTGTCGATACCAAGCCAGAGCGGATCACGTTGGGGAAGCGAGCCCGCATCAGGTCGGCGTACTGCGCAACCTCTGCGGCCACCTTCTCCACCGACCAGCCGCAGGCATTGGGGCCTTCGTAGATGCTGGCAAAGAAGTGGGGCTCGTCGAGAGCGATGATGTCGATCGTTCCCCCGGCCCGCTGGATTCTGTCAGCAATGAGATTACCCTCGCCCGTCCCGGCGAAACCTTCGATC
>JAYEIP010000245.1:0-7673 GCA_034660155.1 Actinomycetota bacterium
GCCGGTGAGAGCCCGCACGCCGATTCCGGCTCGTTCGGCCTGGTCGATCGACTGCGGCTCCTGGTTGAGCACCGCTATTGACTGATTCTTCGAGATGGCGACCCGAGCATCTGCGTACTGGGCTCCTGCGGCTAGAGCAGCCTCTACCGCGGCCTGGGCAAGATCAAACACGTTGCGGACTCCCGATCGGTTGACCAGCCGATGGTAGCGGTCTGGCAGGTATCAGCTGTAGGTCAGAAGGCCGCTACACCGCAGGGAGATCCAGTTGGAAAGCACTGACGCCATCCTTGTACGAGTAGGACAAGTCTCCGTCCATCCGGCGTGCTAGCTCGCGCGAGATAGCGAGGCCAAGGCCGAGCGACCCGAGGACCCTTTTGGTGCCCGTAGCTTGGAAGTAGGGCACAAAGATGGCTTCACGGTGCTCAAGAGGAACACCTGCGCCGTTGTCCAACACTCTGATGAACGGCCCGGTGGTGTGTCCGACTTCGATCGACACGTCCTCACCGCCGTAACGGATGGCGTTCGTGATCAAGTTGCGAACTATCTGGCGGACACGGACCGGGTCGGCGAAGCCGCTGGTCAAATTGCCGCCAATTTCGATTCGTTGGAAGTCGGGGTGAGATCGACGGCAATCCTCATATGCCGCGAGTGCAGCCGTCCTCAAATCGAGTATCTCTTTGTTGATCGACACTCGCCCTGCTTCGAGGTTGGCTGCCACCAACAAGTCCTCGACAAGAAGGCTGAGGTCAGCAGATTGCGCCGCCACCAGACCGATAAGTTCCTTGGTCTCTTCCTCGTCAAAGCGATCACTATTGGCGGCGAGTTCCTCGGAGAGACCAAGAACGGCCGACAGTGGCGTGCGCATCTCGTGGCTAACGCTCGCAATGAATCGGTCCTTGTCGGCAACGAGGCGCTCCAGGCGCCGCTCCGTCGACCGGAGCTGGGTCAGGTCGAGGAGTGACACCGCGACACGCGAGAGATCCCGACCGCTGTTGGTACGGGGCACGATCCACCTAAGCCGACACTCGAAGGGCTGCCCCAGAAAATTGATGCCAACGAAGTCTGACTGATAGTCCGTTCCGCCTTCCCACAGCGTGCAGAACTGAGCAACAAAGGCCTCAAGCACTTGTGGTGTCAGCTCGTCATGACGAAAGCCCCGCAGGACGGCGAGAATCGAAGGGGCTTTGAGCATCTCGACAGTGGCGGCGTTTACCCGGGTAGTCCGGATGCTCATGATGGCGGACTCAACCTCTTCCGGGTGGAGCTCCAGGTATCGCTCGAGATTGGTCACGCCCTCGGCACGAAGCCGATCGAGCCACACCCCTACTGCGGTGAAGTCTTCCTCACGCATCGCCACCGGTGCCCACTCGAATAGCGAGCGATAGCGCTCTTCCTCCTCCTTCAGCCGACGTTTCGCATCATCGACGCTCGAGCGATCCGTGATGATTACGCCGACCATCGGCGGGCCATGGTCTTCGATGAGGAAGGCGTCGACCTCGACAAGTCGATCGAGGGCCGTACGGGCCACGACGGGCACGACCGGTATCTGGCGGCGGACGCCTTCAAGCATCCTCATCACCGCGGTCGCACTCACCCGCCAAAAGCCACTTAGGAACTCGACTCTCTGGTTCGCCGCGAGGTCCATGCCCAACATCTCACGGGCGGCATCGTTCGCTTCGATGACGGCTAGCTTCTCATCAACAACCAGCAGCGGCGTATGGGCGTGGCCGAAAAAGGATTGGAAAAGCCCCGTTTCGCTGACTGAATCATTGAGGTATGCCTGCTGCAAGAGTCACCGTTCAAAGGTTGGCCGAGTCCCCCTACCTATCGGCAAATCGCCCGATTATCCAAAGGGTCACTTCCTGGGCCGCCAGGTGACTAATCACCCGCAACGGGTGAAGCCATGACCTCGTCGAGCGTCTTCCGCAGTAGATCAGGCACCCGGCAGCCTTCAACCGGATAGCCGATGGGGAAGAGCACAAACGGTCGCTCATTCTCGGGCCGATCCAACACTCTCGCTAGAAAGGCCATCGGGCTTGGCGTGTGCGTCAGCGTCGCCAGACCCATGTTGTGCAGCGCGGCAATGAACAGACCCGCGGCCATCCCGACGCTTTCCTTGACGTAGTAGTTCTTCTGGATCTCGCCATCCGTCTTGATCGTGTAGCGCTGCTCAAAGAGGACAACGATCCAGGGAGCCTCCTCTAGGTATGGCTTGCTCGAGGTTGTGCCAAGCGGTGCCAGAGCTTCTCGCCAATCAGGAGGAAGCCGGCCACCCTCGTAGTTCTCACGCTCCTCATCTTCTGCCGCCTGCCTGATACGGGCTTTGATGTCGTTGTCCCCCACCAACACGAAAGTCCACGGCTGCCGGTGCGCTCCAGACGGAGCGGTAGACGCGGTTCGAACTGCCGATTCGATGAGGTCTCGCGGGACCGGATCTGATGAAAACTCGCGAACGCTACGCCGTCGGTTCATCTGTTCGTAGAACGCCACGGCACGGCGTTTCATCTCATCGGCAGGAAGCCGATTGAACCCATACGCAACAGACGGGAACTCGTCACTTTCGCTCACACACTCTCCCAGCGTTCCCGGAACAATACCGGCACGAGGAAGTGGAGGACGGACATGGTGTCCGCCCTTCTCGACAAGCGTCGCTACGGAGATTGGATGACTAGTCGCACTAGTCAAATCAGGAGCCACATATCTGGTTATCAGCATATGCCCCCGAATTGCCGACGTTATCTCTATAGACGTGTCAGCCCCGACTCGTGACACGGAGGTCTCGATGGTGAACAGAGCCCGGTCGCTATGGCAAACCGCCACTGCGTTTACAAAGAAGCCACCCGCCGACGTCCTCACTCAGAACGGGCCAGTCGAAGGTCTCCGCATCAATGCTGCATCCGTGCGTCGCGAACACACCACATATGCCTCGACAGCCGGGGCGGGGGCGTGCCTCCTCCAACTCAATCATCGGCCCAATCTGGCCTACCGGCAGCCGCCCGATGAATCCTGGTCAGGCGACAGCTGAGGCTATAGAAGAAGAGAACAAAATGGTGACAATCGACGCAACCAAAGCTGCGGTCGGGGATAGGACCCGCTCGGCGGATGCTGATGTCGCAAAGACGTTCGCCGCTGACCCGCTTGAGCATGACGTTGCAGACGAGCCGTCGGCAGAACCAAAGGTCGCAGCTGCCACCCGACCGCATCGCGCCGTCTGGGGAGTTCCCCTGCTGGCAGTAACCATGCTTGCCATCGCCGGTGCGATCCTCTTCCTGTTCGTCCGTGGCACCGCTGTCGCGCCCTCCACGTGGACCATTGAGTGGTGGATGGTGGCATTGGGCTTCGTAATCGCAGAAAGCATGATCGTCCACCTCCCCGTCGAGCGGGATTCACATACGATCTCGATGAGCGAGATCCCCCTGGTGCTCGGCCTGGCGATGGCATCGCCTCCGGCACTCATTATCGGGCGCGTGGTTGCCGGTGCTGTCGTTCTGACGGGGCGCCGCCAATCGCTGCGAAAACTCACGTTCAATCTGGCACTGTTCACACTGGAGAGCACCGTGGCGGTGGCCGTGTACCGGACGATACTTGGGGGCGACTCACCCGCATCACCACGAGGCTGGCTCGCCGCCATGTTGGCAATCGCAATCGCGGTTACCTTCTCCGCGGCCCTGGTCGACATAGCGATTGCTCTGAGCGACCGCAGACGCCGGCTAACTGAGATCGTCAGCTCGTTCGCAGCAGGATCGCTGATCAGCGTGGGTGTCGGTTTCCTTGGCACGATCGCCGTGGTGGTACTTCAACACGAGATCAGGGCAGGTGCCCTGCTCGCCGGTGCGATGGCGCTCTTTTTCATCTTCTTCAGGACCTATGGCTCGCTCAGCCGCAGACACGCCGACCTCAGCTCGCTCTACTCATTCACCAACCAGGTCGACGGAACGCTCGGAAGTCGAGACATCGCGGTAGTCACACTCCAAGAGGCCGTGTCGATCCTACGCGCCCAACACGGACAGCTCATTCTGTCGGACCCAACGGATTCACACGCTTCCTACCTCGGGTTCTCATCCGGTGAAGAGCCAGCACAACGCCGGCTGCCCTTATCGGAAGTCGCCGATCTCTTTACGCTCTCGCTCGGCGACAGGCGCTGCCGGATCTTTGGCCCGGAGACACGCGACAGCCGGCTCCGCATTGCTCTGGGTAGCGACGCCAGCTGCGGGATCATCTCTCCGATCTCACACGGGGAAGGGAGTATCGGCGTCTTGGTGGTGGCCGGGCGTAGCGGGACCGGAAAGCGCTTTGACATGGCCGAGCTCGAAGTGCTGGACACGGTGGCGAACCACGCCAGCCTCACTCTCGAACGTGCCAGGGTCATCGAGCGTCTCAGTAGCGAGATTGCTGAGAAGCGTGCGGTGATCCGGTCGAAAGATCAACTCATCGCCTCGGTGAGCCATGAATTGCGGACGCCGCTGACCGGTGTGCTTGGTTTCGCAGAAATGCTACGAACCTCTCGATCCGATTTCACGTCAGAGGAGACCGACTCGATGTTGGCAGCGGTTTCTGACGACGCTGTAGATCTCTCCAATCTTGTCGAAGATCTACTGACCGCGGCTCGTGCCCAGACGGGTTCGCTGATAGTCGCACCGGCTCCGGTGCCGTTGCGATCCCTCATTTCCAGAGTCGTGGAGAGCACCGCCGGCACCGCCCACCACGTTGTGGTGAGTGGCGTCTCAGCAACCGCTCTGGCAGACGAGAGCCGGGTTCGCCAGGTCCTCCGCAACCTGATCACCAATGCCCAGCGTTATGGCGGGCACCAGATTCACGTCGCTACCCACGTTGCGGATACCACGGTGTGCGTGCGTGTGAGCGACAATGGCGATGGAATCCCCGAGAGCGCCCAGGAACGGATCTTCGCTCCCTACGAAAGTGCCCACGATGCCGGAACTCAGCCCGCCTCGCTCGGTCTCGGCCTGACCATCTCCCGTTCGTTGGCGAGGCTCATGGGCGGCGACCTCACCTATCGCCGGGTAGACGGCTGGACAACATTCGAGTTCACGCTCCAGCTTGCAGCGCAAGTTCCACCGGACGACGGCGACCTCGCTGTTGAGCTCCAGCAGATCTGACACCCGCTCGCTCCGCGATCGTTGTCCGGATTCGCTAGTCCTGGGAGACTGGGTCGGTGCACACTCACAACTGGCCCGGCGAATTCACCTACTGCCCGCAATGTGCGACACCGCTGGAGGACGCCCACATCGCGGGAACAACACGCAAGCGATGCCCCCAATGCGGCTACGTGCATTTCCGCAATCCCGGGGTAGGCGCTGCGGTCGTCGTATGGGATGACCACGATCGGCTGCTTCTCATCAAGCGAGGCAAGAACGCCACCAAATCAGGCCTCTGGGCGATACCCGCAGGCTACGTCGATTACGGCGAAGACGTCCGGGAAGCGGCAGCTCGCGAGTTGTACGAAGAAACCGGTTTGGTCGCCGACATTGGAGAGGTTGTGTGGGTGGCGTCCAACTTCCACGATCCCGCAAAACTCACAGTCGGCACCTGGTTCCTCGGGACGGTGAACGGTGGCGCCCTGCAGGCCGGCGACGACGCCGACGCCGCCGCGTTCTTCGCCCTTGACGCACTCCCCCCGCTGGCGTTCGACACTGACGTCGCCTACCTGAGATCGCTATCCATCGAAGTCAAAGATCCCCCAGCGGCAGGCGATTAGCCCTGCGCATCAGTCCCCCCTCCGGGGGGAAGTACCGCCGGCGAAGCCGGGGGAGGGGGGAACTCACCGGGTGAGTTCCTTGGGAATTCGCTTTGCGAACTCCGGGGTCCTGAGCAGGTGGCTGAACCAAGTAAGGCGCGCCGCACGTGCCCGAACGACGCCAACCGGTCCACCTACAAGTCCAACCCGAGCTCCCGCTCCATTCGGGCGACACGCTCTCGCAACTCCGCCAACTCGCTTTCGAGCTCGCCCACCCGGTCGGCGTCAGCGACCCCGTCACCGGCGACATCGTCCGCGACTGAGATCTCGTCCCGGTCGGCGGGATCCTCACCACCCAACAGATGCCGGTAACGCGATTCCTTCTCGCCGGGCCGCCGCGCGAGTTGCTCAACTCTTGGCTCTTCTGCAGCGGCCAGAGCAGCAAGTTCAGCGTTCACCTCGTCCAGATCGGCAAACTCCGCATAGCGGCCGGTACGGGTCCGAAGCTCACCCAGAGTCTGTGGCCCACGCAACATCAGAACCGCCAGCAAGGCCACCTGCCGCGCCGATACCTTCAAGATGTCAGGGGCAACATGCCGGTATTTGAGAGCCCTGTCCCCCTTGCCATGAACCGTCCTTGCCAGACCCCGCTCCCTCAGCCGATCTACTGCCTCCACCACCTCGGTCTCGGAGTACTCGACGACCGGCGAACGGTTGGACTTCTGATTGCAGGCAGCCAGAAGCGCGTTGGCCGTCATCGGGTAGTAGTCGGGCGTGGTCATCTCCTTCTCGATCAAACAGCCCAACACGCGGAGTTCTCTATCACTCAAGTCCATGGCGGAGATAGTACGGCACTCGAGTCAGTTGGTTCGCAGCACCAGCCAGAGATCACCGACATTGGTACCGGTCGGCCCGGTGATCAATTGGTCACCCATCTCACCAAAGAAGGTGCCCGAGTCATTGCGCTCGAGCGCCTCCGCTGCGTCCAGGCCCAGTGCCCGCGCTCGCGTCACCGTCGTGCCATCAACAAATGCTCCCGCCGCTTGAGCCATCCCGTCGATGCCATCGGTCCCGGCCGCCAGGAAGTACACGTGGGGATTCCCGTCGATGATGGTGGCAGCCGCCAGGGCCGCTTCATGATTCCTGCCCCCGATTCCGTCGCCGGTGACACTCACGGTGGTTTCGCCAGCAAAGACTGAAACGCTTCCCTTGCTTCGGCTCAGTACCTCGCCGGCGGTCACCAACGCCTCGCCCGCAATGCGAGTGTCAACAACTGTCGCCGGAAAGCCGCGTCGTTGCGCTTCGGCGGCCGCGGCGTGCGCCGCAACCGGACCGCTCGCTATCACCTTGATCTCTTGCTGCGGCATCGGCCCAAGAGGTTGGGGCGTTTGCTGCAGCGCAGCCACAACCGACTCCGGCAACAAGTTTCGGACACCGAATCGGTCGATGACCTCCCATGCGGCACCCTCCGCGTCGGTGGCTGCGATCGTAGGACCCGACGCGATTGCTACAAGTGAGTCGCCGACTACGTCGGAAACCACCAACGCCACCATCGGTGCCGGAGCTATCGCCGCGGCCAGCCCGCCACCTTTCAATCGAGATAGCCGACGACGCACCACATTTGTTTCGAGAATGTCTGCTCCCGATCGCAGCAGCACCTCATTGGTGACTGCCAGGTCCGCAACGGTCACATCTGGCACCGGCACTTCCGCCAAGGCGGAACCGCCACCAGATATGAGGACGATGGCGAGATCTTCCTCGTCCAGGGAAGCCGCCAAGTCGAGCAATGCTTCCCCGGCCTCGATGCTGCTTTGGTCAGGGATCGGGTGACTCCCGATCATCAGCTTGGTTCCTTCCGGAACCCGGTCCTCGTAATTGCTCACCACTAGCCCCTCGAGCCGCTCGGTTCCAAGAGCCGTGGCGGCCCCCCAGGACATTGCTAGAGCAGCCTTGCCAAGGGCGAATACCACCGTCCGCC
>JAYEIP010000246.1:0-1506 GCA_034660155.1 Actinomycetota bacterium
CCTAAACACATGCACACAAAACGAGGCGGGCACATGCCCACCTCGAGAGAAATCTTCTCCGTTGGAGTCGCGATCATAGCAGTCGGGTGCATAACCCCGATCTCCACCCGTAGTCCGTTCGCATCAGCCGCCCTTTTGGAGGGAAAGGACCGCAGCGCCGAAGCCGTTGGGCTACAGGGGTACTCACAAGGTGAGTACCTGGGGATTTCACAAGCGAACTCCAGGGCCCGAGCAGGTGTGCGAGAACGTGCCGAGGCCTGAGCAGGTGTCTGTTGTACGGCTGGGTTCTACCTGCGGGCGGCCGTAATCCGCTCAGCTATGTGATCCACCGCCGCAGCGACCGCCACCTTCTGGGTCTCGCCGGTGGCACGCTCGTTGACCTCGACCTCTCCGTCTTCGAGGCCGCGAGGCCCGACGGTGACCCTGTAGGGGATACCGATCAACTCAGCATCGTTGAACTTGACCCCGGGACGTTCCTTACGATCATCGATGATGACGTCCACCCCCGCGCTCAGCAGTTCGGTGTAAATCGATTCAGCGGCTGACATCGTCTCTTCGTCGAGTTTGAGCACAGTGACAACAACCTCGTAAGGCGCAACAGTTACCGGCCAAGTGATACCCTTCTCATCAGAGTGGGTCTCCACGATGGCGGCCAGGTTCCGCTCCAACCCGATACCGTATGACCCCATGTAGATCGGCTGGCTCTTGCCGTTGTGGTCAAGCACGAAGGCGCCAAGTGGCTCGGAGTACTTGGTTCCCAGCTTGAAGATGTGGCCAACCTCGATCGCCCGGAACACCTCGATGGGTTCACCACACTCGACACAGGGCTCGCCAACTTCTACCTGACGCAGATCGGCCCATTCGCCAACCTCGATGTCCCGCTCCACCGACACGCCGCGCAAGTGGAAGTCATTGGCGTTCGCTCCGGTCGTCATGTTCGTGCGCGATCGCAGCGCCTCATCGACCACGATGCGAACATCACTGACACCCACTGCTCCGAGACTTCCCGCATCCGCCCCGAGAAGATCTCGGATCTCCTCCGGGTGCGCAGGGCGCGATTCGATAGCCCTCGCGTGGTCCAACAGCTTCTGCTCTTGAAGCCCGTGGTCGCCACGCATCAGCACCAACACCAGATCTCCGTCTAGTACGTAGATCAGTGTCTTGATCTGCTGTGTCGCAGCAGCCCCTCCGTCGAATGTGACCAGGTCTTCGATGGTCCGCACCCCGGGGGTGGGAAACTGCTCCGGCGCATCTGGCCCCGGCTCGTCGGTCACAGCCGTTACCCGTGAGGTTGCTCGCTCTACGTTGGCGGCGTAGTCGCAGTTGGGACAGTGGGCAACGAGATCCTCTCCTGCCGCCGACCGCACCATGAATTCGACCGAGCCGCTTCCCCCCATCGCCCCGGAGGAGGCCTCAACGGGCACCGCATCGAGATCCAGCCGCTCGAAGATCCGTCGATAGGCCGCGTAGTGGGCATCGAACGCCTTATCGAGACCCTCCTGATCA
>JAYEIP010000247.1:0-7650 GCA_034660155.1 Actinomycetota bacterium
CCACCGGTACCGGTGGACTCGAGACCATCATCTTCAATCTGGTGGAACCTGGTGACGAGGTCATCGTCGGTGTCATCGGGTTTTTCGGTCAGCGTCTCGCTGAACTTGCCACGGCCGCGGGGGCAAATATCCGATTGGTTGAGGCGCCGTGGGGTGAGATCATTGAGCCCGACCGGATCGCCGAAGAGTTCCAGCGGGGACCCGCCAAACTCGTCGCATTGGTCCACGCCGAAACATCGACCGGCGCTGCGCAACCGCTGGCTGAGATTGGGGAGATCGTCAAAGCCAATGACTCTCTCCTCATGGTCGACGCCGTGACATCGCTGGGCGGTATGGAGGTTGACGTCGATGGCTGGAACATCGATGCAGCCGGATCGTGTAGTCAGAAGTGCATCGGTGCCCCTCCGGGTCTCGGCCCGATCACGCTGGGACCCCGCGCCGTCAAGACCCTGCAAAGCCGTCGGGCGCCCGTTGCGAGTTGGTACTTCGATATCAACCGGCTGTTCCAATACTGGGGAGAAGAAGGAGGAAGCAGAGCACGTGCTTTCCACCACACAGCGCCGGTAGCCAATATCTACGGGTTTCGGGAAGCTTTGCGGCTGATCCACACCGAAGGCATGGCAGCCCGGTTTGATCGTCACCAGCGTGCCCATGACCTTCTCGTCGAAGAACTTGGCAATATCGGGCTCTCATTGTTCACGCCGAAGGATCATCGGCTCCCAATGCTCAATGTGGTCAGAATTCCCGATGGTATCGAAGACGCCCCCGTGCGGGCAGCGATGCTCGATCGCGGCATCGAGATCAGCGGCGCCTTCGGGCCCCTCGCCGGGAAGGCATGGCGTATCGGATTGCTAGGGGCGAACGCCACCGCACCGGTGGTGGACCGTCTGGTGAAGAACCTGGCCGAGGTCCTCGGCAGGTAGTTTCTTCAGGT
The DNA here is from genome assembly GCA_034660155.1 of Actinomycetota bacterium. Taxonomy (GTDB): domain Bacteria; phylum Actinomycetota; class Acidimicrobiia; order Spongiisociales; family UBA5794; genus JAAETI01. The sequence goes on from JAYEIP010000247.1 coordinate 935, forward strand.
ACTGGGTAGGAAGAGTCAGATAGGGCGCAGGGTTGGGTAGTCGAGATTCCAGATCTCGTGGTCGAGAGCAGCGTCGATCTCGTCGTCCGTCATCTCGTTGGCAATACCGCTCTCGACAGCAACAATCGCAACGGCGCGGGCGATCACCCTGCTGATGTCGCGCAAACCGGCCAGCGGCGGGTAGAGAACCCCCTCTGCAAGCTCGTCCTCGGTAACCAGACCGGCAAGGGCGTTGGCCGCGGCGGCGAACATTGAGTCCGTTACCTCCCTGGCCCCACTCACGATCGCACCCAACCCGACACCGGGGAACACGTAGACGTTGTTGCCCTGCGAGACCTGGAGCGTCTTGCCCTCGAACTCGACGGCATCGAATGGGCTTCCCGTTGCCATCAACGCACGACCATTCGTCCACTTGAAGACGTCCGCGGGAATCGCCTCCGACTTGATCGTCGGATTGGACAGCGCCATGATCACCGGACGCTCGACATGCGCCACCACTGCCCGCACTGTGCCCTCGTCAAAGAGCCCCGGTTCTCCGGTTGTACCGATAAGCACGGTCGGGTGGATAGCCTCGATCACCTCGGCCAAGCCCGAGGTCCCGCTCAAACCCATGCTGTGAGCAAGGTCAGCCGGACAGGCAACTTCCTGCTTGTGGACATCCATCTCCGGCCTATCGAGTGCAACGAGTCCGGATGAGTCGAGGAGCGTGACGGCACGGCACAAGTCCTCCCCATGTACACCGGCAGCCTCGAGCTCATGGCGCAGGTGACGGGCAATGCCGGTCCCGGCCGCGCCCGCTCCGACCAGGAGCACACGTTGATCCGCCAACTTTGTTCCAGTGGCGCGGCAGGCCGCCAGGATGCCGGCAACAATCACTGCGGCCGTCCCCTGGATATCGTCGTTGAAGCTGGGAAGCGTATTGCGATAGCGGTCGAGCAAGGTGAACGCGTTCACCTTGAGGAAGTCCTCCCACTGCAGAAGCACATCCGGCCACCGGCGTTTCACGGCATCGACAAACTCGTCGACCAACTCGTAATACTCGTCGCCCCGGAGCCGGGGATGTCGCCACCCGGCGTACATATCGTCGTTGAGCAACCGCTCGTTGTTGGTTCCGACGTCAAGGCTGATGGGGAGGGTATACGCCGGATGGATGCCGGCGCCCAGCGTATAGAGGGCCAGCTTTCCGATCGGAATCACCATGCCGCCAACACCCTGATCACCAAGACCGAGGATTCGTTCGTTGTCGGTAACAACGATCAGCTTCACATCCTCACTGCGGGCGTGCCCGAGGATCTCGAAGATCCGACCGCGGTGATCCGGGGTTATCCATAGACCACGACCGCGCCGGAACAGACGGCTGTAGACAATGGCCGCGCTACCGACAGTCGGCGTGTACACAATCGGAAGCAAATCAACGACGTTGTTCGCCAGAACCCTGTAGAACAGCGTCTCGTTGCGATCCATCAAGCCCATCATCGCCACGTATTTTTCGAGCGGGTTATCACCGCGGTCTTGAAGGTGTTCCTCAGCGCGTCGAACCTGGTGTTCGCGGTCGGTGGGCTGATACGGGAGCATTGCGTCGAGGTCGAATAGCTCGCGCTCCTCGTGCGAAAAGGCGGTGCCCTTGTTCATCAGCGGGTCGGACAACAGGCCGGATCCTCGCTTCCAGACGTCGGTCATGATCCATTCGCCGTCAGGGCTTCGCTCGATGCGGTACTTCATGAAAGGGGTCCTCCGGTGGAGACTCTGCCACCTTTAAGCGTGCGCCAATCCGGCACCTAGGGCTAGGGCCATATGTCCCTCCCCGCGACCTGCATTCGGCTCAGCCTGCCATCATTAGGCCCATGCATAACCAGATCGCCGTTCAAGACACGTACCCCGAAGACTTCGCTCATTGCTACGGATGTGGCGCCCGCCACGCGACGGGTCATCGCATCAAGACATTCTCCGCCGATGGTGAGACGGTTACGGAGTACGCGCCTGGCTCGATCTATACCGGTGCAGGCGAGTTTGCCTACGGCGGGATCATTGCCAGTTTGATTGATTGTCATTCCACTGGTTCAGCCGCAATATTCTGGATGCGAGAACACGATATCGAGATTGGAGACGAGCCAGCAGCAAGGTTCGTGACGGCACGGCTCGAGGTCGATTTCGTAGCGCCGACTCCACTTGGAATGTGGCGACTGGTTGGACGTGCAGAAGAGATCGGCGACCGCAAGGTGATCGTGAAGACAGACCTTCAAGTCAACAGCGTCACAACGGCACGGGGCCGCGCAGTGTTGGTCAAGGTGTCTCGTCACCACGAGGGCGCCTGAGGGACTGCGGTTGTTGGCCGGTTCGGATGCCTACGAAGACCCCGGCGGTACTTCCCCCAAGCTGCCCGCAGGGCAGCCGGGGGCTATGCGAAAGTACTCGAATTAACCGCGGCCGCCGTTGCCGCCGCGGGACTGATTCCCACGGCTTTTGTCCTCTCCGCCAGAACCTGAATCCACGCCGGACGCAGATTTGTCCGACTCCTGTGTCCCCTCGACACGTGGGCGATCAGATCCGGTACCGGCCACTTCGTCGTCGAGTGCAGCAAACGCAACACCACCGGCAAAGACGACTATTAGCACGCCGAGTGCAGCAGCCCAGGTGAGGCCACGTTTGGGTCGGACCGCCGACCCTGTTGCCTTTGTTGCTGGATTCGGAGTACCGCCAACTATTCGATAGGAACGCACGAGGCCTCTTCTGTTGAGGATGACGTGTGCAATCGTCAGCAAGCCGACGACGATGCTCGACCAGACGTGGACGCTCATCCAGGTAGTGCGGGCAACACCGAACATCTCGAGCGACCCTGCCCCCCGACCGCGGCCAATGAGGAAGTACGGAATCAAGGCCGTCAACGCAACCAGCATCCAACCGAATGGCATGGTTGACGACAGGACCGATCGAATCTGAAGCCTGCGCCGCGGCCAACTCGATGCTGTTGCTATCGCGGGCATGGATGCTCTCCTTTGGCGCCGACGTGAATCTGCTTCTTCAACCATGTCATGCGCACATGTCAGTTCCATGAACCGTTGGTGATGAATCTGTGTTGCATGCAGGGCGGTCACTCTCGCGGATCAGCCACGACGGCGCCCCACTGTGATTGAGCTCGTTTGGTCCAAAAGACCTATCAACTTTTCAGTCCAGGTGACCGATCAACTTAGTGACCAGGTCTTCATAACGTGTCCCACAGGTCGGCCAGCCGGAAGGTCCCATGCGCCAGCTAATGATTCGCAAGTTCACAACATTGTTCACGGTACTGCTCGTTGCCGGTTCGCTCGCCGTCACCGCGGCGCCGGCGTCGGCCACCCTCGCCCCTGAGGATTTCGAAGCGTGCCTGCTCGACCTCATCAACACGGATCGACTCGCCAACGGCGTCGGCACCCTGGCGATGGCGTTTGACCTCAACTCTGACGTCCGCGCGTACTCGCAGAAAATGGCCGACGAGGGTTCCCTGCGCCACATGACGTCCACTGAACGCTCCCCGATCCTGCCCGACGGCACCGTCACGTGGGGCGAGAACGTCGCCTGGCATTCGATGCCGGACCTGCCTGGCTGTGCAACGATCCACGACATGTTCATGAACTCTTCGGGTCACCGGGACAACATCCTCAGCTCCAATAAGCGATTCGTGTCCCTCGGCGTGTTCATCGGATCCAACGGTACGTGGGTCACAGAGCTGTTCTTTGACTCCTCCAGCTACGACCCGCCGGGAACCTCGGGAGACGGGCTGTTCTGGGATGACGATGACTCGATCTTCGAAGCCGACATCGAAAAAATCGCAACCGCCGGGATCACCAGCGGCTGCAACCCCCCAACCAACGATCGCTTCTGCCCTAACGATTTTCTCACCCGTGGGGAAATGGCCGCGATGATGGTGCGTTCCCTCGGACTCACCGCTAGCGACGGCACCGACTTCGTCGACGACGACAACTCAGTGTTCGAAGCCGACATCGAAAAAATCGCAACCGCCGGGATCACGAAAGGGTGCAATCCACCAGTCAACGACCGCTACTGCCCCGACAACAATCTCACCCGCGGAGAAATGGCCGCGATGATTGTGCGAGCTCTCGACCTCACCACAATCACCAGCGTCGAGTTTTACGATGACGACACATCGGTCTTCGAAACCGACATCGAAAAACTCGCTACTGCCAGCATTACCAAGGGCTGCAACCCACCAGCCAATGACTACTACTGCCCATACGACCGTGTTACCCGCGGCGAGATGGCGGCATTCCTGGTGCGAGCGTTGGGTCTCTAAGAACTACCGCTCAACTATGCGGCCTCTCCGCCGACAGGACCGATACGCCCATATAGGAGAGAGCAGTGGCGTCGTACTTGGATGGTCTGAGCGAAAGAGATCTCCGGACACTGGCCGGGATATTGGTAAGCGATCCCGATCAGTTGGCGGAGGAGTTACAGACTCGCCCCTGGGCGATCCATGACATTCTCTCGGCAGAGGACGTTTTTGCGGGTGTGATGGGCAGGCAGGCCCATCCCGCAAATGTGGTGTCGCCCTTCCTTCTGTTCGCAGTGATGGTTCACCGTGCCGCCGCCGAGCTGCGCACCGCAACCTTTGTCAACGACTGGGTCGGGCCTCGATCTCGTCTCCCAGTGTTTGATGTTGCCCCGCTCCAGGAGTTCATCGAAGCCCCGAGTCGCCTGTTCTTCCTCGTCAGCCTGCTGGAATCGTTTGCAATACCGGAACCACCTCCCGTACCGGCAAATCCCCTGGATTTGGCCGACATGGCTGTCTGGCTTGATCAGGCATTGCCTGCAGACCGGGCAACATTGCTTCGCAAGCTCGGAGACTTGTCACTGTTCCTGACCGGCGTTCTCCCTGATCACACTGGTCGCCAGGCCCTGACGCCCCCGGAGGCTGAGCGGCTCGGCAAGACCGTCGACATGACCACCGACGAGATCCTCCGTTTGTGTGACAAGGCAAGCTTCGGACCGGGTCTTGATGCGTTCGAATCGCTCGGGAGCCGCTGGTACGAGACGGCCGTAGCGGAAGGTTCGGCGCCGCCGCTGTTTGGCGATGTCGCGGCCCGCTTCCGGGCAGCACGCCGGGTACTCAACCATGTCACCGACCGGTTCCTATTCGAGATCGACTGCAATTGGAACCTGGCCGCGTAGGAGCCCACTGGGTAGCCTGGCGACGTGAATCGCAGCTATCGGCCACTCCTCACCGCCCTTGGACTGTTCGGAGTTTTTGTCATCGGCGCGGTGCTGATCGGACATGACGGCTGGGGTCCGCCTGCCGAACGAGAGCAGGCAGTCGGTGAGGTCTCCCGGTGGTGCGAACGGGTGAGCGGAGGATTTCTTCGGGAGCCGGTGAACACCCTGGGCAACCTCGGGTTTGTCGTTGCCGGGTTGTTGATGTTCCGCGTGCTGGCTCGGGAATCAGCGCAGCGCCGCCCCACACCGAACCGCTTCATCGGCAATACCCGAATCTCGCTCCTCTACGCCTCCGCTGCCGTCTTCCTCGGGCCGGGCTCGATGGTGATGCACGGCACCCATACCTTCTTCGGCTCCTGGATCGACAACGTGTCGATGGTCGTCTACATCTCGATTCCCTGGCTGCTGAATCTATCGGTGATGGGACGGTGGCTGGATCGAAAACTCTTCATCACCTATACGATCATTGTCACCGCCTACGCGGCCGGGTACTGGTTCATCGCTCCCGATCTCGGGATCGGTTTCGAACTGTTCGAGGTATCCATCCCCCTTTGGCTGATCTCGGAGGCCCTGTACCGCTGGTGGTCGCCTACGATGCGCTGGGCCTCCGGCTTCCTTGGTTTTGTGGTCGCCGGAGCATTCGGGATAACCCCGTTGACGATGCTCAACAACCCGGGTGAGTACTGGTGGGTCTTCTTGTTCTGGCTTCCCGGCCTGCTCGCCACCAAGCCTCCACCGGGGCGCCGTACCTATGCGCCGTGGTTCTGGGCGGGCGTCGCTTCGTTCTTACTCGCGTATGCCATCTGGCTTACCGGTACCGCCGACCACGCCTGGTGCCGGCCGGACTCGTTGATTCAGGCGCATGCAATCTGGCATCTCCTGACCGCTCTGGCGACTTGGTGTTTCTTCATGTTTCTCCGCACCGAAGTCACCTTTCCAGTTGCCGTGAATGGAAGACAGAATGCTGCATCGCTGCGGCGCTCCAGGAGCGATCCAGTGCATAAGGAAGGAGGGGGCGACTAGGTCGCCCCCTCCTGCTTTCTTGATTGGCGCGGAGATGGGGAGAAGTTCACCCCCATCCCCGCATGTCTTTATGTACCCAACGCCCGATGCAAGAACGCCGCCATCTGACCACGTGTCACATTGTCACCAGGACAGAACATCGTATTGGCCGGTGGGTTACAACCCTTGGTGATCCCGGCCGTTGCCAACTTGGCGATGTCGCTCTCGAAGGTTGAACCAGGCGCAACATCAATGAACGTGTTGCCGTCGCCGGTGTCGGTCAGGGTCAGCGCACGAACCAAGAACGCAGCCATCTGCTCCCTAGTCACATCGTCTGAGGGACAGAAGTTGGTGTTCGCTGGTGGGTTACAACCCTTGGTGATTCCGGCTGTTGCCAACTTGGCGATGTCGCTCTCGAAGGTTGAACCAGGCGCAACATCGGCAAAGGTGTTGCCGCCACCGTCATCGGTCAAGTCCAGCGCACGAACCAAGAACGCAGCCATCTG
>JAYEIP010000248.1:0-7599 GCA_034660155.1 Actinomycetota bacterium
AGTCCACGAGATGGTGAACGACACTCTGGGCGGACGCCGGATTGGAATTCCATATTGCACTCTGTGCGGATCAGCCCAGGCCTACTTCACCGATGACCTGGCATCCGACATGGAACAACCGCTGCTGCGCACCTCCGGGTTGCTGGCCCGCTCCAACAAAGTCATGTTCGATCTGCGCACTTTCTCACTCTTTGACACCTTCACCGGCGAAGCAGTGACGGGACCCCTTCGGGAGGCAGGCGTGGTGCTCAACCAGACGTCGGTCGTAACGTCGACGTGGGGAGATTGGAAGGCCGAGCATCCCGAAACGACAATCGTGGCCGCCGACGGAGGCATCAACCGGACGTACCCGGATGATCCGTTGCGAGGCCGAGATGACAACGGACCGATCTTCCCTGTCGGCGATGTCGATCCACGACTCCCCGCGCAAGCTGCAGTGTTGGGAGTGATCGCCTCCGATGGAACCCCGGTTGCCTTCCCGGTCGAAGACGCCGTCCGAGCCCTCAAGGCCGGCCGCGACGTCAGTCTCTTGGGAATCGAGATCACTGCCGATGGCAGCGGGATCCGGGTAGCGGGCGACACTCCCGGTCACCAGTCGTTCTGGTTCGCCTGGAGCCAGTTCCACCCCGACACGGTGGTTTGGGCTGGGGCATTGGATTCCTAAGCCAAACCCTTTGGACGACGGCAAAGACCCTACCCCCGGCTCCTTGAGCCGGCGGTACTTTCCCCCCAACGGGGGGACTGATGCGACAATGCGGTATGACAACGACGCTCTTTTCGGCGCGGACGATGCGTACCGCTTCAGGCATCAAAGGTGATGCGATCCTGGTTGAGGATGGTCGGGTGGTCGCCCTGGGGAATCGGCACCACCTCAGTGGCGGCGTCAACGTCGTCGACTTCCCGGGGGCGGTATTGCTGCCGGGACTCCGGGATGCTCATCTGCATCCCGTGGCCTACGCCGCGGCGCTTCGCGGCGCAACCCTCGCCGCAGCTGGCGACTTCAATGACGTCGCGCGACACATCCGCGACACTGCAGCAACGACTTCCCCCGCCGCCCCGGTCATCGGCATGCGGCTCAACGAGGAGACCCTCACAGAACGACGGCTACCGGACCGTGCTGTCCTTGATGCTGCGGTCAGCGACCGTACGGTGTTGGTGCACCGGTATTGCGGTCATGTCGCGATCGCCAACACCGCAGCATTGGCCGCAGCGGGTATCGACGCCGCCTCACCCGACCCTCACGGGGGCCTCATCGATCGTGACGGAGAAGGCAACCCGACCGGCGTGTTGCGAGAGACTGCGATCGAGTTGGTTTCAGAAGGACTCGGCGGCGGAAACCAGGTAAGCCCCGATGAGTTCCTGTCAGGTCTCAACCGTCTTGCCGGGCTTGGTCTGACGTCGATTGGAGCAATCCTGCGATCTGGAGCCGGTGCCTGGGCCAGTCTCGGCAATGAGGTCGACATCGCCGTCGCCGCAGCCGATCGGATACCGATCAACGTCGGCGTCTACGTGATCGAAGATGACCCGGAAGTGGTCGCGATCACACGAAACAGGATCCACGACGCCGGTGGACGGATGCGTTGGCTTGGCATCAAACGGTTCGGGGATGGCAGCTTCGGTGGGCACACCGCCGCGATGCATGAGCCATTCACCGACAGGGACACAATCGGGACCCTACGGATCGGCGACATCGACCGTCGGGTTGCAGAAGCCAGCCTTGCTCAGAGCGGCAGTGTGGCAATACACGCCATCGGCGACCACGCCTGCAGTGCTGTGATCGACTTGTACACGGACCTGATCGCCGACGGCGCCGACCCTCGCAGGCTCCGGATCGAGCACGCCTCGGTACTCACCAGGAACGATATTCAACGGCTGGGTGAGCTCGGGATTGTCGCCGCGGTCCAGCCACCATTCATGGCGTCAGAGTCCGCCTGGCTCGTAAATCGCATCGGCGAGGAACGCCTCCAGCGGACGTACCCATTCGCCGACATGGAGGCCGCCGGCACTGTGCTTGCCGGGAGTTCAGACTGCCCCGTCGAACCACCCGACCCGTGGGCCGGCATGGCACTTGCGCGGGACCGCTCCGGGCTCCCGAAGGGCCAAGCTCTCAGCCCCGAACGGGCGCTGGCGATGTACACCACCGGCGGGGCAATTGCGCTCGACGAGACAGAGCCGCTTACCGCGGGCAGTCCCGCCGACTTCATCGTGGTCGATCGGGATCCTGTAGCTGCCTCGCCCGATGAGCTGCGGGCTACAGAAGTTCTGGCGACCTATGTCGACGGTGTCGAACTAGAAGTCGACAGGTCGCAACCCTTCTGGCAGGACTGAGCGGACTACGTCGCGCTAGCGGCGATGGCTGTGGCGCAAGCGGAACACCAGAAGCCACCGTTGGTGAAACGGGCATCGTCGTCTACCGGCTGCTGGCAGAAGCCACAGCGCTGTTCGGCAAAATCATCCGCGATGGATAAGAACGGGCCGTCGCCGCGGAAGAGATCGCGGACAAGGACGGCCCTGCTGGTCCCGTTTTTCATGAAAGAGTGAGGTTAGTGCCATCCGGGGGCCACCAGATCTCAGCCGCTACGCGAGTAGCTTCCTGACCCCCGGACCCACCTCGGCGTAGTCGGTGTGACGACCGGTCTCCTTTTTGGAATAGACCAGTTCGTCGCCCACTATCACCTCGAACACGCCACCGCTTGACGGAATCAGGGTGAACTCGTCGATCTTCTGCTCGAACTCTTCAAGTATGTCATTTGCCATGCTCACGGCACGGTCTCGATAGCCTCAAACGGCGCAGTACTCAATGCTTAGCTTCATGCCGCCAGATTAGACGCGCGAAGGTTCCATTTTGTGCGGCAAACCGCGAAGGCCCATCCACTCGGCGAGGCTCAGGTCGAGAACGGCAATTGCGAAGATGCCAACGATCCACTTGCCGGCTGTTGACAGAGCATCGGGAAAACCAAGTAGCAAGACGGCAGTGGTGCCCACCCAGAGCAGGTTCCCCGCAACGATGGCAGCCACGTCGACCGCTCGCAGTTGATCACGACGGACCGTTCGCAGCAAAAGCGCCACCCACGGGATAAGGACTAGACCCACCGCAAGAGGTGCCCACGCCGAGACCCCAAGCCATCCACCGAGTAGCGCGGCACCGAAGATGGTGAAAGCAATAGTTGCACTCGACCCGATCACGTCGACCCACAGCACCTTGCGGAGTGTTTGCTCGCTCATTGTTATTCTCCTCACATTGGTTACACCTCGATCTTGTGCCACAGGCGTCGTCGTCTCAATTACCTGGCAGGTAGTTTCCAAGTGACCACCTCAGCTAATAGGGTCAGAACATGCCTACAAGCTATGGAACCGTTCTTAGAGACTGGCGGGCCGCACGTCGCATGAGCCAGCTCGAGTTGGCGACGGTTGCCGACGTGTCGCAGCGTCATGTGAGCTTCCTGGAGAAGGGTCGCTCTAAGCCAAGTCGTGAGATGGTCATCCACCTGGCGATAGCGCTCGATGTGCCCCTACGAGAACGCAACACGATGCTGATGGTTGCCGGCTACTCATCCGAGTATGGGGAGACGGCCCTCACCGCCCCGGCGCTGGATCAGGTACGAGGCATCCTCGAGAGGATCCTGCGAGCACATGAGCCATTCCCGGCTTTCGTCGTTGACCGGGGTTGGGATGTCGTGCTGGCGAACCAGGCCGCGATGCGGTTCACGACTTCGATGATCGACCCCAGCAACCCTATTGCGGTCGCCGGCATGAACGCTCTCAAACTCGTATTGCATCCTGACGGCGTACGCCGCTTCATCGTCAATTGGCCACAGGTCGCAACCGCGGCGCTGCGGCGCCTCGACAATGAAGTTGCTTCCCGCCCCACCGACGCTGTCCTCCGCGACCTCCGCGACGAGGTGCTGAGCTACCCCGATGTGGCCGGGCTATTGCGCCACCCTGCTCTACCGGCTGCGGAGGATTTGCTCGTCCCATTTCACTATCGCGTGGGCAACAACGACCTCAAGCTGTTCTCGACGATCGCCATTCTCGGCGAAGCCCACGACATAACGCTCGAGGAGTTACGGCTCGAAACGTTCTTTGCAGCAGACGCAGCCACGGAGGAGCTACTCCGTGACGGAATCCTCTGACGAAGCAACGTCCTCCACGGTCCTCGTGACCTCGATGCTGCACTCGGTGAGCAAGGCCGCAACTACACCTATCGCGGCGGCCGCCGGAGCAATTAGCGCCCCGACCACACCGATGGTGAGCGGAATGTCGAGCAGGCTCTTGCCATCGCTGTTCTTGATCGTGACCCGGCGCACATTGCCTTCGCGAACGAGTTCCTTGATCCGATCCAGCAACTCATCGCCCTTTACCTTGAATTCCTCGACCTGATCCATCACTTGTCTCCCGGAAAGGTTCCCCTCAGCTTCGCGCAACGCCGCCAAAGGTGCCAGACCGTCGATACGTTTTCCTGGCGCCGGAGAGGAAGTAGCGTTTAGGCCTCGATCTGACAAGGAGCAACATGCCGATTCCCGACGATGTACGTGCCCTCCTCTCTGAGCCGCTTTTCTTCCATGCCGCGACCCTGAACGCGGATGGCTCGCCTCAGGTTTCGATCGTCTGGGCCGACCTCGACGGTGAGGTCATCCGTTTCAGCACTGCCGAGGGACGGGCCAAGCCTCGCAATCTCCGTCGTGACCCACGCATCGCCATATCGTTCACGCCACCCGACAACCCCTACCGCAACATCGTCATCCACGGGAGGGCCGTCGAAGTTGAACAGCGCGGGATGGATCTGATCGACCGCATGGCACGCAAGTACATCAGCCAGGACAAGTATCCGTGGTCCCAACCGGGCGAGGTACGTGTCGATGTCGCCATCGAGGTTGATCGCATCACCGGTTGACGGGAGGCCGGCGCGTTAACGTGCCGACATGGACTCGAACACAGATCAGTTCGCCGCCATCGAGGCCGGCGGCACTAAATTCCGTGTTGCAGTAGCCAGGGGTCGGGAAAGCGTCGCGGACACAACAATCCCGACAACCAGCCCCGACGAGACGATCAGCGCCGCCATCGATTTCATACGCGGAGTCGGCCCGGTGCGATCAGTCGGGATCGCGTCCTTCGGGCCTCTCGACCTTGACCCAATGTCGCCGACCTACGGATCGATAACCGCCACACCCAAGCCGCATTGGAGTGGCACCCCGCTGCTCGCCCTAGTGCGTGATGCGCTTGGCGTTCCCACGAAGATCGATATCGATGTCGGCGGTGCGGCTCTCGGCGAGTGGCGCTGGGGAGCTGCCCGTGGGCTGTCCGATTTCGTTTACTTGACCGTCGGAACCGGCATCGGAGGCGGCGTCTTCATCGACGACAAGGTGCACCACGGCCTCGGGCATCCCGAGATGGGCCATATTGCGCTCGAACGTGTCGCAGGTGACGACTACGCCGGCGGATGCCCGTTCCACGGTTCGTGTCTCGAAGGCATGGCCGCGGGTCCGGCGATCGAGGCACGATGGGGAGTGTCCGCCGCTGCGTTGGCGGATCGCCGGGACGTGTGGGAATTGGAGGCCACATACCTGGCACAGGCGCTCCGCACCTACACCTACACCCTGGCGCCGCAACGAATCGTCGTCGGCGGTGGAGTGATGCAACAGCCGGGGCTATTGGAGTTGGTGCGGGAGAGATTGGCCGAGCAACTCGGTGGGTATGTCGCCAGTAACACCCTGCTGGAAGATTTGGGCGAGTACGTGGTGGCGCCTGTGTTTGGGCAAGATGCGGGGCTGATGGGCGCGATTGCCCTGGCGATGGATGCGGCCTCCGAGCTCCCCCCGGACGGGCGCTCATAGAGCCGGATGCGCCCTCTTGACAGCCGTCCCCTTGCCCTCGATACGCGGATTCGTTGTCTTAACAACCCTCCCCTCGCGGGAGGGTCGCTACAGGCTTTGCTGTGGCGGGGAGGGGAAAACAGACCGGCAACGTTCACCCTTGGCTCCACCCCCCTCGCCCGGCGGCACCGGGCGATCCCCCCCATCGATCAAGGGGGGATCGTTTTGGCTACTCGTCGGTGACGCAGCCTTCTGATGCTGATTTCACTGTTTTGATGTAGCGATGCAGCGTGCCGCGGGTGGCTTTCAGAGGAGGTGCGATCCAGGCCGACCGGCGGGTTGCCATCTCGGCTTCGTCGACGGCGACTGAGATCGAGCGGGTTGTGGCGTCGATAGTGACGATGTCGCCGTTCTCGACCAGGGCGATGGGGCCACCCTCCTGAGCCTCCGGGGTGACATGGCCGATGATGAAGCCATGAGAACCGCCGGAGAATCGACCATCGGTGAGGAGAGCGACATCGTTCCCGAGCCCTGCGCCAACGATGGCCGACGTCGGAGTCAACATCTCCGGCATGCCGGGACCGCCTTTGGGGCCTTCATAGCGGATGACGACAACGTCGCCGGGGCCTATCTCGCCGCGTTCGAGAGCGGGGAGGACATCTTCCTCGCAGTCGAAGGTACGGGCCGGACCGGAGAAATGGAGTCCCTCTTTCCCGGTGATCTTGGCGACGGCGCCGTCAGGGGCCAGGTTGCCGCGAAGGATCTGGATGTGGCCCGTCTCTTTGATCGGGTCGTCCCAGGCTTGGACGATCCGCTGTCCTGCGGTCAGGGCCGGTAGATCGGCCAGGTTCTCGGCGACGGTCCGTCCGGTCACCGTCAGGCAACTGCCGTCCAAAGCACCATGGTCGAGCAGCATCTTCATCACCGCCGGGGTCCCACCCACCTCGTGGAGATCTTCCATGACGTACTTGCCGCTCGGCTTGAGGTCGGCCATGAAGGGAACCCGGTCGCTGGTTGCCTGGAAGTCATCGAGAGACAAATCCACTTCCACGGCCCGCGCCATCGCGATGAGGTGAAGCACCGCATTGGTCGAGCCGCCGAGAGCCATCGTGATGACCATGGCGTTCTCAAAGGCGGCACGGGTCATGATGTCGCGCGGTGTGATGTTCACCTCAAGGAGAGTCCGGATGGCAGCGCCCGCTCGGAAGCACTCGTCGAGCTTCGCCGGGTCGGTGGCCGGTGTCGACGAGCTGTAGGGCAAGCTCATCCCGAGTGCCTCAATAGCTGAGGCCATCGTATTGGCGGTGTACATCCCCCCGCAGGCGCCGGCCCCGGGACAAGCGTGATTGACGATGTCCTGCCTCGCATCGTCGGTGATCCGGTCGGCGATCCACTCGCCGTATGACTGGAATGCCGAAACGATATCGAGCGGCGTTCCGTCAGAAGTGTGACCGGCGCGGATGGTGCCACCGTAGATCATGAGCGACGGAACGTTGACCCGTGCCATGCCCATGATCGAGCCGGGCATGTTCTTATCGCAACCGGGAATCGAGATATTGGCGTCGTACCACTGGGCACGCATGACCGTCTCGATGGAGTCGGCGATGAGGTCGCGTGACTGGAGGGAGAAGCTCATCCCGTCGGTACCCATCGAAATGCCGTCGGACACTCCAATGGTGTTAAACCGCATCGAAACCATCCCGGCGTCGATGACCCCGTCACGAACCCGGGCCGCGAGGTCATTGAGGTGCATGTTGCAGGAGTTGCCTTCGTACCACATGCTGGC
>JAYEIP010000249.1:0-7588 GCA_034660155.1 Actinomycetota bacterium
GTCCTTCTTGTCGATATCAAACTCGAGCCAGGCACCGCGCCCGGGAATGACCTTGGCGGCGTAGATGTCCTTGTCAGATGTCTTGTCGATCGTGAGATCGAAGTAGACGCCCGGTGAACGCACGAGCTGGCTCACAACAACCCGCTCCGTCCCGTTAATGATGAATGTGCCGTTTGGCGTCATCATCGGGAAGTCACCAAGGAAGACCTGCTGCTCCTTGATCTCGCCGGTTTCACGATTGAGGAAACGTGCGGTCACAAACAGCGGCTTGGAGTAGTTGGAATCCTGCTCTTTGGCTTCTTCAATCTCCAGCGGCGGATCACCAAAACGATGATCAGTCAGCTCGAGGGCGAGGTTCCCGGTGAAGTCCTCGATCGGCGACACTTCGCCGAAGATCTGCTTCAACCCGTGTTCGAGAAACCAGCTAAAGGACTCGTGTTGGACGGACAGCAGATTGGGGAGATCGTGTACCTCCGGAATCTTGGCGAAAGAAAGGCGGTCGGTGCGCGCACGAGCCAAGGGAGACTCCTCTTCAGATTGTGGACGACGGATCAGTCAGGACTGGAAAAATTCAGCGTGATTGCGGGCGGATGGAAGACAGCTAAAGGCCAGGATAGCACACAGCTACCCTGGCGATGCAAACGCGGCGTCGCTGGAAAGTTAGTCTTCAACTGTTGGATCGACGATACCGCGAAAGTGCGCCTTATTCAAGGGGGGAAGGTCCGCAACGGCCCTTCTCCCCTTGGTACTGAGTACTTGGTGAAGAGCCAGAACGGCGTGGCCGCCACGCGCTCCGGGCGCGCCCACCTTCTGGTGCGCAAACAAGAAGAAAGAGGGGGCGGGCCGCATTGGCCCGCCCCCTCTTCTTACTTAGTACCTAGTACTTAGTACCTAGTACCGCTGTCTACTTCAGCTCGACGCTGGCGCCTGCTTCTTCCAGCTTCGCCTTGGCGGCCTCGGCTGTGTCCTTGTCGAGAGCCTCGAGCACCGGGCCCGGGGCGTTGTCGACAACCGCCTTTGCTTCCTTGAGACCCAGGCTGGTGAGCTCACGCACAGCCTTGATTACCTGAATCTTCGCCGAGCCTGCAGCCGTGATCACGACATCAAACTCGCTCTGCTCTTCCTCTGCAGCTTCGCCACCGCTGGGTGCGGCGACAGCCATTGCCATGGGCGCAGCGGCCGTCACGTCAAACTTTTCCTCAAATGCTTTGAGGAACTCGGACAATTCGAGGACACTCATCTCCTCGAAGACGCCCAGAAGGTCCTCTGTAGTCGTCTTTGCCATGCTCATTCCTCCTCGGCCTTTTCGGCCGGGTCTTCGTCAACGGACTTCGCGTCGTCACCGTCTGCTTTAGCCTCAACAGCCGGTTCCTCCGATTCCTCGGCTTCCCCACCGGGTGCCTCGGTCTCTTCAGTTGCTTCGGCAGCTGAGTCATCTGCGGACTCTTCCGCAGCGACGGCATCACCGGTCTCGCCCTCTTCGGCAGATTCTTCTGGCTCTTCCTGAGGAGATTCGACTTCGGCGACAGGAGGTTCTCCTCCCCCAGCCTCTTCCATCTTCTCTACTAGCTGCTGAATGGCCGAAGCCATGTTGCGGGGCAGAGCGGCGAGCAACCCGGCGAGATTCGCCATCGGTGCCTTCATAGCTCCAGCAATCTTCGACAGCAGGACCTCACGGGATTCGATATCAGCCAGTTCGCTGATTCGCTCCGGCGAAAGGAACTCGCGTCCGAGAAGGCCACCCTTAATAGCGAGAGCGTCATTCTCTTTTGCGAAGTCCTTCAGCGCCTTAGCCGCGGTGACCGGGTCACCATCAGTGAAGGCGATCCCCGTTGGTCCGAGGAATAGCTCATCGAGGTCGGCAAGTTCCAGCTCGGCTGCTGCGCGACGGGCCAGGGTCATTTTCACAACCTTGAACTCGGCACCGCTTTCGCGGAGCCCACGCCGCAGCACCTGCTGCTGCTTGACCGACAGACCGGCGTACTCAGCGAGGAACACTGCTTGAGCTCGCTCGAGACGTTCTTTGATCTCGGCGACAGCCTGGACCTTGTCTGGTCTTGGCATATGTCTTCCTCCTACTGGTTCACGCTGCACGACCTCTGTTCGACAACGTGGGCTCTCAAGAATTGAGAAAGCCCCCACCAAGACGGGAGGGAGCCTTTTTGAAAAAGGAACCTGCGCCGGCGCCACCGAAGTGGTCTTAGTTACCTGCGGTCTTGGGTCGAGGTATGAGGTTGTGCGGAGGGGACGGTAACGGAGTCCGGGGACAACTGCAAGATGGCTGAAAGCGGGAGTACTGAGTAGTTGGTATTAGGTACTTGGCAAAGAGCTCCGCACATGGATCGTTGTCGGTCAGCGGGAGGCGTCGGGTCCATTGTGGGATGCGGGATACGGCGACGGAAGAGGTGGTGCTTGCAGTCCGATCTTCTCTGGGTACCTAGTACCAAGTACCACCTGACCACCAGCGCGTGACGGGTACCAGCGCCGCTGGCCTTCGCAAGACGAAACGCCCGGGGTTAAGCCGGACGCTTCGTCGTTAACGGGGAAACCCTTGGTCGGGAGAGCGGCTCGCTCTTGAGGATTCGGGCAGACAGCGGGCCAGGAAGCCATCTACACATACCACTCCAAAATGTCAGGGTAGGGGCTGACAAGTATTGGAGTAACCGAAATCCGCCCTCGGAACGGTGGTGGATCGTCCCTGCCACCGGCCTTCGGGGTCCCCGTTGATCTTATGTTGTGGATACGATCATATCGCGGGGTAAATCGGATTTCCAGTGGTCGCATGCAGTCATGCGCCCACTCTACGTAGCAGCTAGTGGAGTTCCTTGACCAAGTCCTCCAGCTTTGCGGGGTCGATGTGAATCCCGGGACCCATCGTCGACGAGACCGCGACCTTGTTCATGAAACGGCCCTTGGCAGCAGCCGGACGTGATCGGATAACCTCATCTGCGATAACAGCGAGGTTGTCGACGAGTTGCTCAGCCTCGAAGGACACCTTGCCGATCGGGATGTGAACATTGCCGTAGCGGTCGTTGCGATACTCGACCCGGCCGGCCTTGAACTCTAGGACGGCCTTGCCGACGTCCTTGGTCACGGTGCCACTCTTCGGATTGGGCATCAATCCACGCGGACCAAGAATCGAACCGAGCTTCCCAACATGCGGCATCATGTCGGGAGCCGCGATAGCGATATCGAAATCGAGCGCCCGCCCGGCAGCGATCTCCTCGGCCAGTTCCTTGCCGCCAACTATGTCGGCACCGGCCTCTTCTGCTTCTGCGATCTTCTCGCCACTGACGAACGCGACAACCCGGACGTTCTTGCCGGTACCGTGAGGAAGGCTCACCGTGCCGCGCACTAACTGATCGGCTTTGCGAGCATCGATCCCGAGGCTGAAGACAAGGTCGACGCTCTCGTCGAACTTGGCGAAGGAAAGACTTCTCACCAACGCCAGAGCATCTTGCGGGCCATAAAGGGCCGACTTGTCATGTTGACGTTCGGCCGCATTGCGGTTCTTTGACTTCTTTGCCATTGTGTTACCTCCGTGGTTAAGCGGGGATGGCTCCCCTCCCACATTGAGAGGCCCTGAGCACTCTGTGCTCATCGCCTCGTACTAGGTACTAAGTACTTGGTACTTGGTACTAAGTACTGGTTCTATCCGTCGACGGTGATGCCCATGGAACGGGCGGTACCTTCGATGATCTTCATTGCAGCATCGATATCGTTGGCGTTCAAATCCACCATCTTCGTCTCTGCGATATGGCGGACCTGGTCGCGAGAAACGCTACCGACCTTCTCCTTGTGTGGCTCCGGGGAGCCCTTCTCGAGCTTCGCCGCCTGGCGCAACATGACAGCCGCCGGGGGTGTCTTGGTCACGAAAGTGAAGCTGCGATCCTCGTAGATGGAAATCTCCACCGGGATGATCGTGCCGGCCTGGCTGGCGGTGGCATCGTTGTATGACTTCACAAAGTCCATGATGTTCACACCATGCTGACCCAACGCCGGTCCTACCGGCGGTGCCGGGCTTGCTTGCCCGGCAGGGATCTGCAGTTTGAGCATGGTCATCAGCTTCTTGCGGCCCATTAGTTAAACCTCGCTTGGTTTCAGTACTTGAGAATCTGGTCGAAGTTGAGTTCGACCGGGGTTTCGCGACCAAAGATGTCGACGAGTACCCGGACCTTCGACTGATCCACATTGATGTCTTCGATGATGCCGTTGAAATCGGCAAAGGGGCCTTCGACGACCCGTATGGTCTCGCCAACCTCCCAGGCTGGCTTGAACCGCGGTTCCTTCTTCTCGGCTCCCGCTTCCTCCTCCTCGTAAACACCAAGGATGCGTTCCACCTCACGGCGGGACAAGGGCGTTGGCTTGGAAGCAGAGCCGACAAAACCGGTGACGCCCGGTGTGTTGCGCACCGCGTACCACGTGTCATCGTCCATATAGAGCCGGACCAGGATGTACCCGGGGAACTTCTTCCGCTCCACCGTGACCTTGCGGCCCGATTTGAACTCGACGACTTCTTCCATGGGAATGACCACCTCGAAGACGCGATCCTCGAGGTGCATCGACTTCACTCTGGTTTCGAGATTGGCCTTCACCTTCTTCTCGTAGCCGGAGTAGGAGTGGACCACGTACCAGCCACCGGGGAGTTCGTAGGGACTCGAGGGACCGATCGGTTTCGGTGCCGCCACGATCTCGGGGTCCTCAGCGACCTCGGCGACGTCAGTCTCAGTCACGTCAGCCTCGGCCACGTCAGGCTCGGTCACATCAGTCTCCGCGGCGGTGACGGTGTCGGATGTTTCTTGGCTTTCCGGAAGATCGAGCGTCATCGCTACGCCGCGTCGAGCAGTCGAAGGATGGTGTTCTTGAGACCGAAGTCGAGCGCAAAGGTATATGCGGTAACCACGAGGGTGACGACCAGCACCACGACGGTGAACGTCATCGTTTCTTCCCTGGTCGGCCAGGCGACCTTCTTCAGCTCTTGCCGGACTTCCCGGAGGAACTGGCGAAACCCGACGCGGTCGCGCTTGCGCTGCTGTGGCGCAGCTTTGCGCCGCTTCTTCGCACGCTCCTCCTCCTTAGCCTGGAGGCGTCGCATTTCTCGGTTCACGTTTCGTCCTTCCTTATGAGCAGGGGTGGCGGGACTCGAACCCACAACCTACGGTTTTGGAGACCGTCGCTCTAGCCATTGGAGCTACACCCCTCGACGGAGGCCCGGGGCCCGGGCGGGGAGTATATGAGCGCAGGACCCTAAGTGTAAACCTGACGAGCAGATATCGTCACGCGAGACATAGTCCCTTAGTCACACCGCGGCTTTAGAGTTCCTCCAAACGGCGACCGCGGCTGCACCGGCTGCAGCTGCCGCGACCGCCCCGGCGCCGGCTACGACACGGCCGAGATGAGACTCACGAGCATCGGCCGTCGCTGAGGAATCACTATGCGAGATGGCCTGATCCACGTCCCTCACCAGGAATGCCGGCGCCTCCTCGACGAAGTCGGCGAGTGCGGCCAGCTGTCGACGCAACTTGCCATAACGGGCGATCTCGGCCTGACAGAAGAGACAGGTAGAGGTGTGAGCCTCGAGGCGAGCGGCGATCGGGGAGGTATCCGTCGAGGGTCCGAGCGACCGCAACAGTAGACATGTAGCTCTCATTGCTCCGCCTTCATTTCAGCCCAAAGTTCGGTACGGAGTTGCTTGCGACCGCGGTGAAGTCGAACCTTTGCTGCCGCAACTGAGATGTCCAGATGCTCGGCGACCTCACCATGGCTCCATCCGTAAATATCTTTGAGGACCACGACGCTTCGGACCAGGTCCGACAAGCCGTGAAGTGCTTCCTGCAATCTCTCCTGAATAGCTGCCGACTCGGCAGCCCGCTCCGGGGAGATGCTCTCCGTAGCCGGTTCGGTGAATGCTTCATCGATCGGATCGGCCCAATGCTTGCGCTGTTTGTTGCGTTGGGTCCAAGCAGCGTTGACCGTGATCCGATGAATCCATGTTGAGAATTTGGCATCACCGCGGAACTTGGGAAGCGCCCGCCAGGCGCGGACGAATGCTTCTTGCGAAACATCCGCCGCCAGTTCTCTGTCACCTACCAGTCGCACGGCCAAGGTAAACACCTCGTGTTGATGAATTCTCACCAGGTCAGAGAAAGCAACCCGGTCCCCGGCTCGAGCCCGGCTGAGCAACTCTCCATCATCAGATTTGACTCTACCTTTCGCCATCGGGTTACCCTTCCAGCCGCACGACACACTGTGCGGTAACCAGCTGTTGATCATCGTCGGTCACAGCAAGTGTCACCCGAGCGTCGGTCCCATCCTCGGCGATGTCACGAACCTGACCCGACACACGTGATTGCACCGCCGGCAGCAACGCATTGCGGAATCGCAGTTTGATGTGAGCGATCGGGTCGGGCCGGGGGCTGATGGCCGCCGACGCCTGCATCACCCACGCCGCCATCAACAGCCCATGGACCACGATGCCGTCAAGACCCGCGCCCCGCGCCGCGTCATGATCTAAGTGGATCGGGTTGTAGTCACCCGAGGCGGCGGCGTATTTCACCAAGTCAAGACGACTCGCCGACTTCTCCATCGGCGGGAATGGCTGCCCGATGTCGGGTCGAGGCGCTACGGACGGCGTCTCGTTGAGCTCGCGTCGCCTCACTGGTGGCTCACCGAGATCGTCGACAGCCTCCGGAGCCTCTGCCCGGCCCATGAGGAATGTGGCAACAGCATCGAGAAGCCGCTCCCCGTCAGGGGTGTCGACCGCAGCGGAGAAGGTGACGAAGAAACGGCCACCGCGCTGGCGCACTTTGTCCACGCGACCCGTCACAACGATCGGCGCTCCGACGGTCAACGGGCCATGCCAGGTGAAGGTTTGATCGACATGGACCAGGATGCCGGTGAATGGCTCGACGCGGGAATCGGCCAAGAAATGTGGGGCCACGACAAAGAGCAGAGCTCCCGCAAAACCCGGCGGCGCAGCCTGATCCCACCGGCCGGGCTCATCGCCGGTAGCCGCGACGAACTCGGCCACCTTCTCCGGCGAGATCCGCATCTGATACGGGCCATAGGTCGCGCCCGCGACATCTTCGAGATTCATAGGCAGCGAGGCTAACGCCTTGGCCGGCTCAGCACCACGTCAAATCGCCGGGGCGCGAGAAAGCGCCCCCCTGGAAGGAGGGCGCGGACCCGACACTCAACGTCTTTGCTAACGCGTTTCCTTGTGTGCCGTGTGCTCACGACACCAGCGGCAGTACTTCTTCAGTTCCAGCCGCTCACGCGTGTTGCTCTTGCTCTTAGTTGTCACATAGTTGCGACGCTTGCACTTTTCGCAAGCCATCGTCAACGGCGGTCTCTTATCAGAAGCCATGTGCTCGTTCGTTCCTCACTCGCAGTACTTAGTACCTAGTACCTAGTACTTAGTACCGGAAAGGCCCCGGGCCGGGACCCTTCCTCTTCTTACTCACTTGATGATTTTGGTTACCCGACCAGCGCCAACAGTGCGGCCACCCTCACGAATCGCAAACCGCAAACCATCATCCATCGCAATCGGCTTACCCAACGTCACCTTCATCTCAGTGTTATCACCCGG
>JAYEIP010000250.1:0-7587 GCA_034660155.1 Actinomycetota bacterium
GGCGGCGCCCGAGACCGACCCGGCGACACGTGGCCTCGTGGGGCTGATAGGGCAGAAGCTGATCCAGGTGGTGGCGTTCCCGCTTGCCGAGTTGCTGGTCGACACTGTCGGCGAGTACTTCATCGGACGGTGGGAAAGAGCGCATCGGCCAAACCAGGTACGCCTCTTTGGTCCATCCGATCGAAGGCTAATGGTCGATCCTGAAATGGCCGGCACCGACTGGGACTCGATGGCCACCGGCCGGGCATTGTTGTACGTGCATGGCACGTTCTCCACCGCGCAGGGGGGTTTTTCAGGGATACCCGATCCGGTATTCGATGCCCTTCACGAAAACTACGGGGGGCGGGTCTTCGCCTTCAACCATCACTCATTGTC
The DNA here is from genome assembly GCA_034660155.1 of Actinomycetota bacterium. Taxonomy (GTDB): domain Bacteria; phylum Actinomycetota; class Acidimicrobiia; order Spongiisociales; family UBA5794; genus JAAETI01. Next base: position 376 of record JAYEIP010000250.1, read on the forward strand.
CATGAGCCCGGAGGAGAACGTCGCCTGGTTTCTGGACAAGATCCCATCAGGGACCACGCTTGACCTGGACATCATCTGTCACAGCCGGGGGGGCCTTGTCTCACGTACGCTCAGCGGAGAACTACAGGGCTTCGCAGGCGACCTGTCGAAAATAAACGTCGGCAAGGTCGTGTTCGTGGCGACACCAAACAACGGGACGGCGCTCGCCGACGAAGAGAACATCATCGGGTTGCTCGACCGGGTGGCAACGTTGGCCAACATCATGCCGGGAGTTCCCCTAGCCGAAGCCCTTGACGCCGTCCTCGCCGTCGTTAAGACCGTTGCCCATGGAGTACTCACAGGCCTAAGTGGCCTGGCATCCATGAGGCCTGACGGAGAGTTCCTCGACCGGCTCAACCAGGGTGATGCCGTAGCGGCTGAATACTTCGCCCTGGCCGCTGAGTACGAACCTACCAATCCGGGATTGAGGAGTCTGATAGCCGGCGCCAAGGATGCGCTCATCGACACTGTGTTCGGTGGGGAGCCAAACGATCTTGTGGTGCCGACGGTCGGCGTTTACCGGGGCAAGCCCGATGCGAATTTCCCGATCGAAGGGCCCAATCTGTTGGAATTCCCTCCGGAACGAGGCGTCAACCATTCGACATTCTGGGCGGAGCCGGAGACCGCCGATCGCTTCCTCTCCTGGCTCACCGGCTAACCGGCGGGACTCTCCAGGGTCATCATTTCCCATACTTCCGGGAAGCCCTGGGCTGCGCTCGTACGTCCCACAGAGTTGGACCGCATGGCCTGTTGATCTGATGTCCCGGGGGTGTCGTTGTCCGACACATCGAGCGTCATGCGGAACTCCTGGTCCGGGTGAGGAGATGACACGCCGAGAAGATTCCAGGGGACACGAGCCTCAATGTTGTAACCGGCGGCGGTGAGCTGGGTCGCCACCTCCAGATCGGCATCACTCACGACAGCATCGGCACTTCCGAAGAATGTCCCTTCCGAATTGGGAACCAGCCGTACCCAATTCTCCCCAGAATCGGGAGCCAGGAAGAAGGCAAAGTCATCATCGTTGATACCCGCGTTGGGGGCATCGTCGGCGAGGTCCCCATCGAAGTAGAAAGCGATGGTATCCCCTTTGAACAGGCTGGAACCGGTATTGACCTGGACGATCTCATCGTCGCTTACCTCGGCAAAAACGTACAGGAAGGCGTTGTCCCAGGCGACCCGCCAGCGGGCACTCAGGTCGGCATCGTTCTCGATGTTGTCTTCACCGAAGACCTTGAATTCAGACAAGTAAGCGAATCGCGAAGCCCATTCGTCATCGCTGCCGTCGATGGTCGGGGCCGCAGTGGCAAAGTCGGCCACAGTAGGCGGGTCCGCGGCCACCGCTTCCACGCTGGGCACCTCGGTGACTTCAACTCGAGGCACCTCGGTGACGGTGCCCGGCACTTCGGTGACGACGGTCGTGTCTGCGACCTCTGTTCCTCCACCAACTACAGCCACGGCGATGATCAGTATCAATGCAGCAGCAGCGGCGCCCAGATAGCCATACAGCCGCTTGTTGCGCTTCCGCGGTGAAGACTCCGGGCGGCGGTCGATGCGTGGCATCTCCTGCGTGAGGGCCTCCGACTCCGTGACGGAAGGCTGCGGCTCGGAATCCGAAAGCCCGGCGATAGAGCCTTGTTGGGATGGATCGACCGGCTCTGGAGGATCCATCTCAAGAGTGGGTGAAGGCGACGAGATACCAGCCAGGATCGGGAGCACGAGCTCATCATTGTCCGGGTCGGATGGGTTCTCAGGCTCCGGATCGCTATCTGTGGGGGCGGCTGCGTCATCGTGATCCGCCTCTTCGGTACGGCTGCCGATGTCGAAGATGACGCCGTCATCCGCAGACAGATACAACACAGGCGAGCCGAACTCGTATCGGGTGGCACCCTGGAAGATCGCTTTGCGCGCTTCGGCCAGAGCTGCATCCACCGGGTAGCCGTCACTGAGACCGGCGTAGAACTCGTGAGCAAAACTGATTGCTGCCCGGTCTGTCACTTCGAATTGCATTGCGGCGACCGCAGGCAATCCCTTCTGGATCAGGCTCTGGGCAGCGCCTGCAAACGGGTCGCTATCTGATGTCCTGGCTCCTTCACAGTTGTTGAGTACTGCGAGGCGCATCGAGCGGCTGTCGCGGAGCACGGTGCCGAGGGCGCGTCCGGTAACGAGCTTGGTACGGCGATGCTCGTCTTCCAGAAGAAGAACGCCATCTTGTTCTTGATCGTCGAACTCGCCGTGCCCCACGAAGTGAAAGATGTGGTGGTCGTTACGTCTTAGCTCACCCAGGAGCTCGCGCTCGGTTGCCCGCTCCAGACGGTGCAACTGAACATGACCATCCTCGACAAGATCTGCCAGCGACTCCTGGAGCCGTTCCCATTCGCGTTCCACATCGAGCGAGCCCTGGTACTCGATCGGGTCTGAGATCATCACCAGCACCCGGAGCGGCGGCTCTATCGGTGCGGGCGGCATGCGGGCTTCGACGTTCAGGAACCTAACAATCGGTGTCCAATTGGACAGAGCGAAGAAATCATCGCTGGCGGATCGGTAGAGGTATTCCCACGGAATGTTGACCAGATCGGGCGCATCGTCGAGCAGTAGACGGATCCGGAGCCCGTTGCCCGCCTCCCCCGCTTGCCGGAGGCTGCTTGCCAGCAGATCGTCAAGCTCGTCGTTGAAGACTGCACCAAACAGCCGGCCGCCGAACGCCCGGGCTCGCTCCAACTGAGGAGACTCCATCCTGCGGACGGCGGCCCCACCAAAGATCGAGTAGAAATCGGCGAGCTCTCGGTCTGAGAAGGGGAGCGTGAAGCGATGGCTGCCGGTCCCGGCAACAGACGACACCTGAGCCTCGTACCCGGCGCCCACTGCACGCAGGGTCACATCGAAGTCGGTATATGTACGTTCGGCCACGGTCCCTCCCAGACAGACGACCTTACCGGCCGGTGGCCCCGGGTGGGAGGATCAGATAGCGTGGCGGGGCGAACCGTTGGGCTCTTGAGTTCGCCGGGGACCCCCACCGCAGGTTGCTGGAGCCACGGACCCTCCCCAATCCCGGCTACCAAGGTGTAATCCACGACCACATAGCGCTACCCGCCAAGCTAGGGTTTGCCAGAGGCTTGATTGAAGGGGAGCGTCTTGAACGCTGAGGAAATGGGGACATCGGAGTTGCCGTGTCGACGGCGCCTTGCCGTTCGTCGTTCTATTTCCTTTGCTCCATCTCTTGTCTTTCTCGTTCGATTTCGCAACCCACCAGGAGGATGTAAGTGAAACGCGCGCGCTCAAGATTGGGCTTCTTACTCGTACTCGGAATGCTGACGGCATTACTGCCAGTGGGCGCTCTTAGCCCGGCCAGCGCCGCGACACCCGGCGACATTGTGATCAATGAGATTATGCAGAATCCCTCTGCGGTTGCTGATAGCGCTGGTGAGTGGTTCGAGTTGTTCAACCCAACGGGTGCAGACATCGACATCAACGGGTGGACCATTGCCGACAACGACACTGACAGCCACCTGATCAGCAATGGCGGCCCTCTGCTGGTCCCGGCCGGTGGCCATCTCGTGTTGGGTAACAACACCGATAGCGTCACCAATGGTGGGGTCACCGTCGCCTACTCATACGGTGGTAGTTGGTTCCTCGGTAACAGCGGTGATGAAGCAGTTCTCCTTGATGACACTTTGGTTGAAATCGACAGGGTCGAATGGGACAACGGGGCCACATTCCCCGACCCCAACGGCGCGTCAATGGCGCTCAACAACCCGGCCAACGACAACAACGACGGCACGAACTGGTGCACCGCCGCCACCCCATACGGCGCCGGTGACCTCGGAACACCAGGCGCAGCCAACGACTGCCCACCCCCACCAGCCCCCGAAATGGTGATCAATGAGATTATGCAGAATCCCTCTGCGGTTGCTGATAGCGCTGGTGAGTGGTTCGAGTTGTTCAACCCAACGGGTGCAGACATCGACATCAACGGGTGGACCATTGCCGACAACGACACTGACAGCCACCTGATCAGCAATGGCGGCCCTCTGCTGGTCCCGGCCGGTGGCCATCTCGTGTTGGGTAACAACACCGATAGCGTCACCAATGGTGGGGTCACCGTCGCCTACTCATACGGTGGTAGTTGGTTCCTCGGTAACAGCGGTGATGAAGCAGTTCTCCTTGATGACACTTTGGTTGAAATCGACAGGGTCGAATGGGACAACGGGGCCACATTCCCCGACCCCAACGGCGCGTCAATGGCGCTCAACAACCCGGCCAACGACAACAACGACGGCACGAACTGGTGCACCGCCGCCACCCCATACGGCGCCGGTGACCTCGGAACACCAGGCGCAGCCAACGACTGCCCACCCCCACCCGAGCCATCTGTCGTGATCAATGAGGTGGATGCGGACACCCCAGGCACTGATGCGCTGGAGTTCATGGAGTTGTTCGACGGTGGTGCCGGCAACACGTCACTCGATGGGCTGGTCGTTGTGTTCTACAACGGCAACGGTGATGCGTCCTATAACGCAATCGATCTCGACGGGTTCAGCACCGATGCCAGCGGATACTTCACCTTGGGTAATGCCGGAGTGATTCCTGCCCCAAGCATCGTGTTTGGTAGCAACGGGATACAAAACGGTGCCGATGCCGTTGCTCTCTACTCTGGAGATGCAGCCTCGTTCCCTGACGGCACGGCGGTAACAACGACCGGATTGCTTGATGCGATCGTCTACGACACCAACGACGGCGACGACGCTGGGTTGCTGGCGCTGCTCAACGCTGGGCAGCCACAGGTCAATGAGGGCGGTGCCGGGGATAAGGACAACCACTCCAACCAGCGGTGCCCCAACGGCACGGGCGGTGCTCTCAACACCAGCTCATATGAGCAGTGGGCACCCACACCAGCGGCCGAAAACACCTGCACCACGCCACCTGCTGTGCCCACCTTCATCCACGACATCCAGGGCTCCGGCTTCGCCAGCGGCATGATCGGCGCTGCCGTGACCATCGAGGGCATCGTCGTCGGTGACTTCCAGGGAGACGTGCTCTTCGGAAGTCAGCTCAATGGCTACTTCGTACAGGAAGAGGAGGTCGACTACGACGCCGATCCTCTCACGTCCGAGGGGATATTCGTCTTCGCACCCGGCGGGGCCGCGGTTGCCGAAGGCGACCTCGTTCGAGTAACTGGAACGGTCAGCGAGTTCGTAACCAGCAGCGGGGCCAGCAGCCTTACTCAGGTGGGTTTCGTGTCGGCAGTTGATATTGTCAGCGCCGGCAACTCATTGCCGGCAACCACTTCCATCACACTGCCGGTGAGTGCGATCGCCGACCTCGAGGCATACGAAGGCATGGCGGTCTCCTTCTCGCAGAGTCTGGTTATCTCGGAGTACTTCAACTTCGACCGGTTCAACGAGGTTGTATTGACAACGGATCGGGCAGCGCAGCCAACAGCTGTGTTCGACCCCGGCTCTGTCGATGCCGCGAACCTGGCTGATCTGAACGTGCGATCCAGGATCACACTCGACGACGGTCGGACATCGCAAAACCCCGATATCCCGATGCATCCCGATGGTTCGGTCTACAGCGTGGCAAATTCGTTCCGCGGTGGCGATCTGATAACGGATGCCACAGGCGTCATGAGCGATACCTTCGGGCTGTACAGAATCCAGCCGACGGCTAGCGCCAACTACACGGCAGTCAACGACCGGCCGGCAACTCCGGACGATGTTGGTGGGGACCTGACGGTCGCCAGCTTCAACGTGCTCAATTACTTCACGACCGTCGACACCGGCGCCCCGATTTGTGGCCCCGCTCAGAATCTGGGATGTCGCGGAGCGGACGATGCCGACGAACTAGAGAGGCAGCGGACGAAGATCATCGCCGCCGTCGCGGAGATGAACGCCGACGTTGTCGGGCTGATCGAGATCGAGAACCATCACGCCACAACGATCGACGAGCCACTCGCCGACCTGGTTTCCGGACTCAACGATGCGATGGGCGCTGGAACATACGATTACGTCGATACCGGGTCGATCGGTGATGACGCGATCAAGGTTGCGTTCATCTACAAGCCGGCGACGGTGACACCTGATGGTGCCTTCGCCATCCTCGACTCGAGTGTCGATGCCCGGTTCAACGATGACAAGAATCGTCCGGCCCTGGCACAGACATTCACCGAGAACGCCACCAGCGAGGCGGTGACGGTGACGGTCAATCACTTCAAGTCAAAGGGCTCATCCTGCGCAAGCATCGGAGACCCCGATCTGGGTGATGGTGCCGGCAACTGCAACCTGACGAGGACGGATGCCGCTTTGGCACTCGTCGACTGGTTGGCGAATCCCGCGAACGGCTTCGACGAGGACGTCCTCGTTATCGGCGACCTGAACTCATATGACAAGGAAGACCCCATTGATGCGCTGATCGCCGGTGGCTACAGCGACCTCGCCCTGGAGCTCCTCGGTGAGTTCGCATACTCGTTTGTGTTCAGCGGACAGTGGGGCTATCTCGACTATGCGATGGCCAACGACTCGCTCCGATCCGCGGTGACCGGCACGACGATCTGGCACATCAACGCAGATGAGCCCGACATCCTGGACTACGACACCAGGTTCAACGACCCGTCGTTCTACGAGCCCAATGCGTTCCGGGCCTCCGACCACGATCCTGTGATTGTTGGCCTCGACCTGGCACAGCCGCAGGTTGACAAGGGCACGCTGATTGGCGACCTTGTGGCGTTGCTGCCCACAGGCGACAAGAACACCACGAAGCGGATCGAGGCAGCAATCGCCGAGATCGAAGCCAGCCTCACTCTGGACTGGTGGGTCGACAATCAAACCATCACCTCGAAGAAGGTGTTCGATGCTGAGCGCAAGGCTGTTGTGCAACTCGAGCTGGTTGTAGCCAGCGGCGTCCCCGAGGCAGTTGCTGCCCAGGAGGCAATTGACATACTCGTCAACGCCGACCGACAACTGGCACGGATAGCCATTATCTCTGCGACCAACGCTGGAGGCGATCCGGTGATGCTGGCTGAGGCTGAAGCGGCCATGGCCGAGGCAGCCGCCTATATCTCAGCCGGTCTCTACAGCGAAGCAGTCAACGCCTACAAGACGGCGTGGGATAAGGCAACCAAGTCCTAAAACCAGCACCCTACTAACGACACGGAGCGGGTCCCGGCAGGGGCCCGCT
>JAYEIP010000251.1:0-7587 GCA_034660155.1 Actinomycetota bacterium
GGCGGAGGTACCGTTGCCGTCGCACCGAGGTATCGGGAGCAAAGATCGCGGAACAGGGTCCACGCTGTCTGTTCCGAGTCGAGGGCACCCTCGAGTATCCCGAGGCTGAAGATGTCGCCGGACTGGTATTCGATTGATCCATACACGGGGGAGAGCTTCTCGAAGCTGGTGCGCTCGGTAAGGAAGCGCCGCAGTTCGAGGTCAGGGTTGGTCCCGGGCTCGATGCTACGGAAGAGCTTTAGCGCCAGATCTGATCGGAATCGGACGACGGATTCGCCTTGAGGTGTCTGCTCCAGAGCGGGGGGTGCACCGTCGGCCTGGAAATCCATCTCTGTCGTCGAGGGACGGCTTAGGATCGCGCCGGTGCGGCCGAAGATCTCTGTGCCATGAACCATGGCGAGACGCAGGACGGCGCAGAACCTGGGGTCGTACAGAGCGTCGAAAATGAAACCGCTCATACCATTGTGCGCCATCGGCGCCACGAATGCGTTGGCCGGCAAATCCAGTTCCTCGGCGAACTCGAGGCCGATTGGCATCACGTACCGTTGCGGACGCCCGTTGGCGAACTCAATATCGAGAAGCACAATCCATGTGGCCGGATCGCCGTCCCCAATCGTGATGGGGATCGCGTCGAATACCTCCGCCCGCAGGCGTCGACGCCCTCGTCCCTGGTACCAGATCTGAGTTTCTGCGAACTGAGCGAGCCGGTCTGCCAATGGCTGATCGGGGTTGAAGATGTCCTCGAGCAATCCTTCGATTCTTATCGTATCCGGCATTGGGGCAGCTGCGACGCTGGTGTCTTCGATCGCAAACCAATAGAAACCATAAGGACTCAGGGTGAGCAAGTAGGGGAGCTCGCCGATCGCCGGGAACTCCGTGTGGCCCAGTAGCTCAACGAGGTTTTGACCCTTGAACTCCGACAAGTCAAGCTCCACGAACTGGGCATGTCGGCTCAGATTTGCAACAACGAGAATCGTCTCATTCTCGTCCTCGCGTAGATAGGTGAGAACCTGACCGTTGTCCGGTTCGAGGAACTCGATCGAGCCTCGTCCCATGACCGGGTGCCGCCGGCGGCGGCGGATCATCCTCCTGGTCCACCACAGGAGTGAGTTGGGGTTGGCGTGCTGGGCTTCAACGTTCACCCCTTCGTAGTGGAACTGCGGATCGACGACCACGGGGAGGTAGAGGGACTGCGGGTTGGCCTTCGAGAAGCCGGCGTTGCGGTCATTGCTCCACTGCATCGGGGTGCGGACGCCGTCGCGGTCTGCCAGAAAGACGTTGTCGCCCATCCCGATCTCGTCGCCGTAGTAGATGGCCGGGGTCCCCGGAAGCGAGAGCAGCAGGTTGACCAGCAACTCGATACGCCGTCGATCATTGTCGAGCAGGGGAGCAAGTCTGCGTCTGATGCCCTGGTTAAGTCTCGCCCGCCGGTCCGGGGCGTAGGCGCGCAACATCAGGTCGCGTTCCTCCTCGGAGACCATCTCAAGGGTGAGTTCGTCGTGATTACGCAAGAAGATCGCCCACTGGGTACCTTCGGGAATCTGCGGAGTCTGTTCCAGGATGTCGATGATGGGAAGCCGGCTCTCGCGTTCCAACGCGAGATAGATCCGGGGCATAAGAGGGAAGTTGAACGCCATGTGGCATTCGTCACCATCGCCGAAATATGCAACGGCATCTTCTGGCCATTGGTTGGCTTCTGCCAGCAGCATCCGATCGCCGTACTTGGCATCTATGTGGGCTCGCAACCTCCGCAGTTCATTGTGGGTCTCGGGCAGGTTTTCGCCGTTGGTGCCCTCCCTCACGTGCAGGTAGGGAATAGCATCGAGACGTACACCGTCCACGCCGATATCGAGCCAGAAATCGAGCACATCGGTCACGGCATCACGGACCGCAGGGTTGTCCCAGTTCAGGTCTGGCTGGTGAGAGAAGAACCGGTGCCAGTAGTACATGTTGGCGACCGGGTCCCAAGCCCAGTTAGAGGTCTCGGTATCCTGGAAAATGACGCGAACGTCCTGGTAACGCTCATTGGTGTCACTCCACACGTAGAAGTCGCGCTCCTGGCTTCCCGGGTCGGCTCGTCGCGCTTGTTGGAACCAGGAGTGCTGATCCGAGGTGTGGTTGATGACAAGCTCCGTGATCACGTGCATGTCCCGGGCGTGGGCTTCGGCAAGGAAGTGTTTGAAATCGTCCAGGGTTCCGTAGCTGGGGTGGACGTCGAAGTAGTCGGCGATGTCGTACCCATCGTCACGCAGCGGCGATGGGTAGAAAGGCAGCAGCCAGATGGCGGTTATCCCGAGCTGTTGCAGATAGTCGAGTCGGCCGGTGAGTCCCGGGAAGTCGCCGATCCCGTCGCCGTTGGAGTCGGCGAAGGCGCGAACATGGACTTCATAGATGATTGCGTCGCGGTACCACTCGTTAGGGCGATGGATCGGAGGATCGTTGCGCATCCTGAGAGCCTAGGCGGGTCGCAATGACGCGTGAACCCAACAATGCGCTGACCTACCAGGAGTGCGCTAGTCGTGGGTGAGGAGATCGGGGCCGCGGGCTCAAGGTTTGATCTCGGGCGGGTGTCGCAGATTGGCGCAAGCCTGCCACGGGGTGAATGCGAGGTATCGTCCTTCGGATGAGTTACGAGATCTTCGCTGAGTACGACCAATACGATGCCATCGGCCTTGCCGCCCTTGTTGCCAACGGTGAGGTGAAGGCCGCGACGCTGGTGGAGACCGCTATTGCGCGCATTGAGGAAGTGAACCCCAAGCTGAACGCGGTAGTTGTGAAGCAATATGAAGCCGCTCGTCGCCTTGCCGGGTCGGGAGCTCCTACGGGGCCGCTATCCGGTGTGCCCTTCCTGATCAAGGACCTTGCGGCAGTAGACGGGGACGTCGCGAGTTTCGGGTCGGTGTTTTTTCGTGATTACCGCCCCGACGGCACCCATGAGTACGTCAGGAGAGTTCAGCAAGCCGGTCTCATCCCTCTCGGCAGATCGAACTCACCTGAGTTCGGTTTGCTTCCCACTACAGAGTCGGTACACCACGGTCCGACCCGTAACCCCTGGGACGTGACAAGGTCCTCCGGTGGCTCGAGTGGGGGAGCGGCCGCGGCGACCGCGGCGGGGATCGTTCCCATGGCGCACGCCAGCGACGGTGGTGGTTCCATTCGGATCCCGGCGTCGGCCTGCGGGGTGTTCGGGCTGAAGACAACGCGGGGGCGCATGCCCCGGTATCCGGGATCGCCGGCGGATTACTTGTCGATCGATCTTGCCGTCAGTCGATCCGTCAGAGACACCGCCGCGTTGTTGGATGCCACCCATGGCGCCGCTCCCGGTGACGCCTACAACGCCCCGGCTCCTGAAGGCAGGTTCTTCGATGCGGTTGGTGTCGACCCGGCGCCGATGAAGATCGCCTACTCGGTGGACGACTTTCGCGATCGTCGAGTCGCGCCGGATTGCGTGACGGCCGTCGAGTCGACCGCCGCAACGCTCGAGGAGCTTGGTCACAATGTGGTTGAGGCGAAACCCCAGATTGATGGCCAGTCAGTAGCTGAGGCGTTCTTTGTCGTGTGGCAGTCCCTCGCCGAGAGTATTTTCGTGGCAATCCTGGACGAAGCATCAAAGCAGCGGGCCGGCCGGCTGCTGCGGCGTCTGCTGGGTGATTGGCGGGCCATGAAAGTCATCGCTTCGCTCGACAAGCGAAAGTCGGGACTTGAGGCCTTCGAACCGTTCACCTGGCAACTTGCGGATCGGTCGCGGCGTCGTACCCCCGCAAAGCTGGAAGCAGCCAAGATCGAGTTGCAGCGCGTCTCTCACATTGTTGCTGCATTCCTGGAGGACCACGATGCTCTGCTGACGACAGTCCTCGGGTCACCGCCGGTGAGACTCGGCGAGATCGACCAAGCCGTCGATTGGGATGAGATCGCGGAACAGCTGACCGGTTACGTCGCCTTTACCGCCATCGCCAATTTCAGTGGCCTTCCGGCAATGTCGGTGCCGACGTACTGGACCGGTGCCGGTCTACCGATTGGTACTCACTTTCTGGGGAGGTTTGCCGACGAGGCCACAATGCTTTCGCTCGCCGGACAACTGGAGCGGGCAGTCCCGTGGTGGGACCGACGGCCGGCGCTCTAGATATCAACCCAGAAGATGGGCGTAGGCTGCCCCAAACCGCAGGTAGTCGTTCACGCCGACTCTTTGCGATGTCACTTCTTCTTCAGTGAGGTGCCGAACCGGCTTTGCCGGGGCTCCCATCGCCAGCGTCCACGAAGGGATCGACTTGCCGGGGGTGAGGATTGAACCGGCAGCCAACCACGAGCCCTCTCCCATGACCGATCCGTTCAAGGCTCGGGACCCGATGCCAACGAGACAATGGTCGCCGATGGTGGCGCCATGGATCACGGCAGCGTGACCGACGGTTACCCGCTTGCCAATCTGAGCTGGATAACCCCTGTCGACGTGGATGACGCAATTGTCCTGGATATTGGATTCTGTACCGACGTGAACGATGTCGAGTTCCGCTCTGATGACGGTGCCGAACATGATTACCGCATGTCTGTCGATGGTGATGTCTCCGTAGAGGACAGCGGTGGGCGCAACAAACGCGGTCGGGTCAATCTGCGGGATGCCGAGGTCCGGCGGGCTCATTGGATCGTGTTCCATCCCCACAAGGTAGTCAGCCGATGGAATGAAACCCGGGATCGATTCCTTTAACAAGTGACGTCGACCAACCGAGGGTGAGAAAAATGAGTCTGCTTCCGCTGACGCCGCTAACCGAAGACTGGGAACCGACCAGGGCCACGCTCCATCTATATGCCAACGCCGTAGGCACAATTCCTCGCGCCCATGCAGTCGCCCATCCAAAGTGGTGGCACATCAGCCTGAAGGTTCGGCCATCGGGGTTGACCACGGACACGATGCCCCTGCCCGGCGGCGGAACGTTCGCTTTGAGGATGGATCTGCGGAGCCACGAAGTCGTGCTTGAAACGAGCACCGGGGAGACGCGGAGCATCTCGATGGCAGAAGGCCTCACCGGCACTGAGTTCGGTGAGAAACTGATAGCGACTGTCGGAGAGTTCGGCCTCGAGGCGGAATACGCCACAGATAAGTTCGAAAGCGACGAGGCGCGAGAATACGACCCGGATGCCGCGGCAGCCTTCTTTGCTGCGATCGTCAACATCGACCACAATCTCGAGGTTCACAGGTCATCGCTGGAGGGCTCGGTCGGCCCACTCCAGATCTGGCCTCACGGTTTCGACCTAGCCTTTGAGTGGTACGGAACGCGCGTCGAGACATACGAGGAAGATGGCGAGACGACTGAGTATCCGTCGCAGCTCAACCTTGGTTTCTATCCGGCAGGAAGGGCGTATTTCTACTCGAACGCCTGGCCGTTCGACAAAGAGGTTCTGCTCAACGTTGAGCTACCTTCCGGTGCCGAATGGCACACCGAAGGGTGGGAGGGTTCGGAGCTCTACTACGATCAGGTCGCTGGTGAACCCGATGGGGCCGAGAAGCTTTTGGCCTATGCGAAAGCGGTCTATGAGGCGGCAGCGCCGACATTGACCACCTAAGAGAGCAACTCGGCCGTGTCCTCGTAGCCCCCATACCAAGTACCAAGTACCAAGTACGACCCAGCGGTGGAAGTCGGTTATCCCCCTTCCGCCATCGGCCCCGAACTGACATGTAACACTTTGCTTGATCCCGCGTCTTGTAGGAGGTCAAGCGAAAGGCGAATGAATGTCAAAACGGATACACCGCTCGTTGATTGTCGGTCTCATGGTTATCGGTCTCGTTGCCGCCGGCGGCCTAGCTGCGGTTGCGTCGGCGCAGCACCCTGCTGATGCCGATCTCGGCGAGGCTCCCATTGAGTTTGAGTATTTCGAGGATCTCGGTGCCCTCGTGTACTGGATGCCGACCGATGACGTCGTTGATGAAGGAGACGAAGGCGACGAACCTCCGCTCAATTGTGCAGAGCTCCTGACGGGGTTTTCAGAGGGTGCCGGTACTGATCCCGTGGACCTAGAGGATTTCGAGCAGCCGGGTTGTGTGGTGATCGATGTAACCGGTCCCAACGGTCAGGTCAATCACGGGTCCGTGGTTTCTGCATTCGCTCATTCGGTCAAGGATCTTGACTACGACGGCCCGCGTGGACAATTGGTCAGCAAGATCGCGCAGTCCCGCGTCGGGCAGGACGACCACGGCACCGTGGACGGTGACGGCGACATGGACAACGACGACGAAGATTCCGACGACGTCAAGCCCGAAAAGGTGAAGAAGGAAAAGAAAGAGAAGAGAGAGAAGAAAGAGAACCCGGGCCGCGGAAACTCCAAGCCCTAAATAACTACCTGTGCTGCTCGCCAATTGGGGCGGGCAGCTTCCCGGCTCGGAGTTGAAGGTCGTCGGCTGCTATCTGCGCAAGTGTTGCGCTCTGGAGCTTCTCGGTGAATGCTTCCTTAGCGGCAGACCAAACCCAGTGGATGGCACAGGCTCGGTCCCAGTGACATGGCCCGCCATCGAGGGCGCAAGCTGGTGCCTCTCCCGGGTTCTCCAGCGCCTCAATAATGTCGTAGAGCGTAATGTCTGCGGGCTCTTTTGCGAGCGAGTAGCCACCGGAGCGGCCCGGTTGTGAGTTGACCAACCCGCCCCGCCCCAACTCCTGGAGCACCTGCCGTAGGAAGCCTACGGGTATCTCCATATCCTTGGCGATCGCAGGGGCGGCCTGACCACCTGGATGATTCTGAGCCAGGTTGATAAGTGCTCGAACGCCATAGTCGGTACGCCTGGTGGGAACAATCTTCATGCTGCGCAGTGTAGGTGGCGGCCCGGATGATTTCAGGCGGTCCAAGTTGCGAGCGTTGTCCCACCGGTGCTCCCGGCCGCAGACGTCCCTCAATCCCAGTCGAGTATCACCTTGCCGCATTGGCCGGTCCCCATGACGGCGAATGCCTTCTCGTACTCCTCAATAGGGAACTCATGAGTGATAACCGGAGCAACGTCGAGACCGGTTTGGAGCATCGTTGTCATGAGATACCAGGTCTCGAACATCCGTCTCCCGTAGATGCCCTTCATGGTTAGGCCCTTGAAGATGATGGTGTTCCAGTCCATCGGGGCCTCTTCCGGCGGAATACCCAGGAGTGCTACGGATGCGCCGTGGTTCATTGCATCGAGCATCTGATGAAGCGCACCATGGGAACCCGACATTTCCATCCCGATGTCAAAGCCCTCTGACATGCCAAGTTGATCCATTGCGGTACCAAGGTCCGTCGTGCCCACATTTATCGCGCGGTCGGTGCCCATCTTGGCCGCGATCTCAAGCCGGTAGTCGTTGATGTCGGTGATAACAATGAAGCGTGCTCCAGCATGGCGGGCGATGGCGACCGCCATCATCCCGATTGGGCCTGCACCGGTGATGAGTACGTCCTCTCCGACGAGGTTGTAGGACAGTGCCGTGTGGGTGGCGTTGCCAAGTGGATCCAGGATGGTGGCGATCCTGTCGGGTATCTCGTTAGGAATCGGGAACGCGTTCACCGCAGGAATCGACAGGTATTCGGCGAAGGCGCCCGGTCTGTGGACGCCGACGCCGACCGTGTTTCGACAGA
>JAYEIP010000252.1:0-7490 GCA_034660155.1 Actinomycetota bacterium
GTGACAAGAACCGCTCCCGCGGAGGACCGTTTGGTAGCCGAGGTCAACCCAGAAGCCACGTTCACAGAGCACAACTGCGCCCTGTTCAACATCACCCCCGCCCCGATCTGGAAAGAGGACTGGACAGAGGTGGAGCGATTTTGCGACGACATGCGCGCAACAGGGGTCACTGATCTTCGCCATGAACTCAACACTGACCGTGCTCTGCTGCGCAAGGTCATATCGCTCATCAACGTCCTCGACGTCAACCCCCAGGCAGCAGACTTCGTCGGAGCCTCGGATCCCATGGATCTTGTCGGCAACTTGCCGGGCGAGCTTCTTAACGAAGGTAGCCTGCTCGCCCTTCTGGACCAGATCGTAGCCGTGTGGGAACACGCGACTCACCTGCGATGTGATATCTCGGGTGTCGATATGGGTGGTGCCGACATCGACTGTCAGCTCGATTGGGCAGCTCCGACCGCAAACGGTGTTCCCGACTACTCCCAGGTAGTCATCCTGATCCGGGACGTGGCCGACGAACGGGAGGCCGAACGCCAGATGCAACGGCAGCTCGGACAACTCGAGGCGCTGGTTCACATGGGTCGCGGCCTCGCATCCAGCTTCGAGATTGACACGATCCTGCAACTGCTGGTTGAGGTCACTACAGAGCTGATCAATGCCGATGCAAGCTTGATACTGCTGTTCAACACGGCGAACGAGGAACTGACCAACCTCGTGACCCCTGGATATTCGGAAGACGAACTTGCCGGATTCGGTTACGCCGAGCTGATGGACGGCATCTCGGGGTGGGTAGTTCGGAATCGTCACAGTGCGTTGAGCACCGACATCACTACCGACGAACGCAACACCAGGCTGGCGGCAATAAGTGCCGCCCGCTCCCCCGGCACATCGGTCGCAGTGTCACCGATCGTCATCGACAATCGGGTGGTCGGAACTCTGACGGCTACCAATGGACTAAACAACCAGCCATTCACCGAGCGGGACCTGTCCCTGGTGCGCATGCTCGCTGCCCAGGCCTCGGTAGCAATCAGGAATGCCGAGATGTACGAAGAGCTCCGAACTGCCCACGAGGAGCTCAAAGATACCCAGATCCAGCTGCTCCAGGCGCAGAAACTGGAGGCAATCGGTTCGCTGGCGGCAGGCATCGCCCACGAGATCAACACGCCGATTCAGTACGTCTGCGACAACACAGCGTTTATCAAAGATGCCATCGGTACGCTCGCTGAAGTGGCATCCGCCCAGTGGAAGTTCCTCGAGAAGGCGGCGAGCCAGCCAGAGCTTTCGGAACAGGTCGCCGCAATGCAGGCGCTGTGGAAAGAGAAAGACTGCGACTTCCTGTTGAACGAGATCCCCGATGCCACCGACGAAACGATCGAGGGAACCCGTCGCGTCGGTGAGATCGTGCGGGCTATGAAACAGTTCGCCCACCCGGGTGAGCAGACGAAATCGGAGGTCAATGTCAATCGGGTCGTCGAGACGACGGTCCAGGTTTCTCGCAACGAATGGAAGTACGTCGCAGATTTGGAATTGGACCTCGATGACACGATCCCGATGATCCAGGGATATGCCGGGCCGTTGGGTCAAATCCTGCTCATCATGTTCGTTAATAGTGCTCAAGCTATCGCCGAACATCGTGACAGTTATTCGCGCGACAAGGGAACCATCCGTGTGACCACTTCCGAGAAAGATGGCGTAGTTGAGATCCAGATCGCCGACAACGGCCCCGGAATCCCGCAAGAGATCGTCAATCGTATCTTTGACCCATTCTTCACCACCAAGGATGTCGGGAAGGGCTCCGGCCAGGGTCTTTCGATCGCCCGCTCGGTGGTTGTTGACAAGCATCAGGGTGAAATCTGGGTGGAGGACGGCGACCCGGTGCCGTCTTTGTTGTCCGCCTCCCCGTCAAGGACCCAAAGAAGTCAAAGGACGTCTAGATCACCAACAGCACGACTGCGGTCATGGCCAGGCCCACCCCGGCGAACTGAGTCCCGGACAAGCGCTCCTTGAGCAGGACTACCGCAGCCATGGCGGTGACGACCGGGTACAGCGATGAGAGTACCGAGACAATCCCGAGTGGTCCCCGCTGCAGTGCGGCCGCGATGAGTAGGTTGGCCCCCATGTCGAGCAACCCGGCGGCGGTGACCCAGCGCAGGCTGATGCCGGTCGGCCGGGTCCGCGGCTCGAGCGAGCGATGCAGTAAGAATCCCAGGGGAATGGTGATCGCCCGCGCTCCAACCAACGGCCAAAAACCGCTGGCCTCGGAGGTCTGCGAGATTGCGACGAAGAAGATCGCGAACCCGACCCCGGCGCCGAGCGCTATCAGCAAGAGTCGTCGATCCATCCGCTGCGCAGAGCGCTCACCGGCAATCATCCAGATGGCAGCCAGCGCGACAATGACTCCAATGCCCGCAAAGACGGTCAACTCGCCGCCGGTGGCGATGTCGACAATGACCGGGATAGTCGCGGTCGTGGCCGCGGTGACCGGCGAGACTATCGCCATGGTCCCTTCCGCCAGCGCGCGATAGAGCAACCCGATGCCGATTGCCCCACCAAGACCGGCCAGCATCCCCCACAACATGTCTGCCGCCGTCACCGTCTCGGCAGGGAAGAGCACCAACCCACCGACGAGGGCCACCAGCCCTATCGACTGCGACCAGGCCATTACCCCCCAGGGCGGCAGCCGCTTGGACGCGTAACCCCCCGAAAAGTCACCAAGCCCGTAAAAGAACGCCCCACCGAGCGCAAGAACCAAAGTCATGGTGGGACAGTAACCCAGCCCAATCGCGCGGCAAGCGACCGTCAGTCCCCCCTTTTGGTTTGGGGAGAAAGTACCGCCGGCGGCAGCCGGGGGGTATGGCAGTACTCACAAGGTGAGTACCTTGGGAGTACGCAAAGCAAACTCCGGGGTCTGAGCAGGTGGCTACAGAGAGCCCCCGAAGCCATGCACAATTGTGCCCATCTGGACAAATGCTCGCAAGGCGATGATACTCCTAGGAAATGGTTGACAACAGCGAACGACGAGAGCTGGCCATCAGGGCAGCCTGGCTATACCACGAACGAGGATTCACCCAGCAGGCCGTTGCAGATCGGCTCGGGATTTCACGTTCGACTATCAGTCGTCTCCTCGCCGATGCCGAGCGGGATGGGATCGTCCGGGTAACAGTCACCGAGCCTCTCCCGGAGACCGCCCGCCTCGCAGAAGACCTCATCGAGCGATACGACCTGGAAGCAGCCACGGTAGAGATATCGCTTGACAGAGGAGCGGCAATGGACGCCGCGGCCACCGCAATGGCGCGACGTCTCGAACACATGGTGACAGGTGGTCCAATCACCATCGCTGCCGGCTGGGGTCGGACCCTTTCCCGATCGGCGCAGCTCACCCGCAAGACCCACACCACCGAAGTTGTAATTGTCGATGCTTTTGGCCACACGACCACGGACGAGTTCACGAGTGCCGTCGAGGTTACGAACACGCTTGGTTCCAAGTTCGGGGCACGAGTTATGCACATGCCGTCTCCCGGGTTCGCTGCGACGGCTGAGATTGCGCACAATTTCCTCGAATCGGAACCGGTCTGCAGGGCTATGGAGCGCGCCCGCGCAGCGGACGCCATCCTTGTGTCAGTTGGCGTTGCCAGCGATCAATCTCTCCTATTAGCGGAGGGACTCCTCACCCAATCGAAAATGAAAGGGATCGTGGCTGCGGGGGGCGTCGGCGAAGTCTTCGGGCGTTACTACGACGCTGCCGGGGATGCCGTCGAACCACAAGCACTCCACCCGGTGTCATTGACGCTTGACGACCTTCGCGCCGCCCGTCGGGTCATTGCGGTAGCCGGGGGATCCGAGAAAGCCGCCGCGATCAAGGGCGCCCTTGCCGCGGGAATTGTCAATGAACTCGCGGTCGACGACGGCCTCGCGGAGATTCTGCTGGCGTAAATCGTCGTTCGGTCGAATGGGCTGTGGGACGTTACGTGATTCGGACACCTGCACAGACCCCGGGTGCTTCCCCCAGCAAGCTGCCCGCAGGGCAGCCGGGGATTAATGGCTCCTCAACTCTCTACCGCTTCTCGGAACGCAGCTGCGCTCTGGACGAGGCTCTCTCCGCGGTGGAGGTCCCCACCGACAAGAAGAGCTACATCGGAGCCGTAGAAGTCCTTGATCTCAGGGACCCGATCGAGGGTCATCCCACCGCCGGGAGCAGGCAAGGCGGCGAAAACCCCTGCAATCGGCTCGCACAGCCCTTCCGCGATGTCTCGGCACTCTTTGGGGCTGAAGCTGAACCGCCCGCCAAAATTGGGAAAGATGGACAGGTCGGCACCGGCCAGGCGCATCAGAGTCCCGTAAAGAGGCCGATGAGCGATACCGGTTGTCGGCGAAGCCGAGAAGGCCCCCAGGAACGCCGGATGTCCCATTATCGGGATGGCAACGTCATCGTCCGCAGCAAGCGCTCGCATGTGATCAAAACCGGTGATACCCGGCAGCACCAATAGTCCCCCGACTCCGGCTTCCAGCGCAATGTGCACCCGTTGCCCCAGCAGATCATATGGCGCATTGATGCTTGGCATATAGATGGTGTTGAGCCCGGTTTGGTCATTCGCCCTTCTGACCGCATCGGCGCATCGAGCGACCCTCTCGGCGAAACGGGCGAAGGGCTGATCGGCAAGACTGTGATCATCCTTGATCATGTCGATCCCGCCGACGGCAAGGTCGAACGCCGTCTCGGCGAGACGTTCCGCCGATAGCCCCATCGGCTTCAACGCCGTCGACAGCAGCGGTCGTGTCGGCGCGTCGAACATCTTGCGGAGACCAGCAACTCCAAAACGGGGCCCGACAAGGCGCTCCGATAGGGATGCAGGCAAGGTGAAGTCGATCAGCCTGATGCCGGGGAGCAGGCCACTATTGCCCATCAACACGTTGAGGAGTTGAGGTAGCTCAGAGCCCGTGGTTTCCACCGCGTAGCTGACCTCGGCTCGTGCCAACTCGTCACCAACTGGCTGCAACGACTCGATGCGACCGATGATCTCGTTCTGGATATCGTCATCGGGCACGAGATCCGCCGGGAACTCAATTGTCTGTTCGACCCGCAACGCGTTGGCCCGCGACTCGGCCAGTTCGACCGGGCCGGCGAATTCGTACACCGCCAGCAGCCGTTCGCCTGAAAGGGACAGCTGTGTCGGCTCCATCATCAGAGGGCCTCGACCTTGGCGAGGCTATGGACCTGCTCGATCCGGACCACATCGAGATCGGCTTCCGACACCCCGATAGAGCGGCCCAGCAACTCCTCGATACCACGAACCAGGGCCGGTGCATCCAGGCCGTATTCCTTCATCAGGTAAGCCCGGCTGGCTCCGTGGGCATAGGTGTCCTGGAGTCCGAGGCGAAGCAGCCGTTTTCCAACGCCATTGTCGGCCATGAGTTCAGCGATTGCTGAACCGAGCCCGCCGATGACGGTGTGGTTCTCAAGAGTGATCACCCCGTGGCGTGTCTGTTTGATGGACTCGAGGATCGTCGGATCGGTGAGTGGCTTGTGGGTCGACACGTGCAGATGCCTCATCGCCACACCCGCCGCAGCAAGCGGAGCAGCAGCCCGCATCGCCTCCTCAGTGGTGATGCCGGCGGTGATGACCGTGACATCGTCCCCCTCGCTAAGGATCCGGACCCGATCTAAGGCCATCGGCTCGTCGCTGGGGAACAATCGAGGGACTTCGCCACGCAACATCCTTATGTAGACCGGGCCATCGACGCTTTGAGCGACGTCGAGCACGGATTCAACTTCTGTCGCATCACCGGTTTCCAGGATCGTCATATTGGGTGTTGCCCGCATGATCGCGACATCTTCAATCGCTTGATGGGTGACACCGCCGGGAGTTGTGATGCCCGGCAGGAACGCAACAAAACGTACGGAGAGGTTTGGATAGGCGATCGACATGGCTAACTGGTCGTAGGGACGTCGATAGATGAACACAGCGAAGGTATGGATAAACGGCGTGTAGCCCTCGCGGGCTAGTCCGGCGGCGAAGCCCATCATGTTTTGCTCCGCCATCTTCATAGGGAAGAATCTCTCGGGGTAGGTGTCACGCCATTTGCCGACCTCGCTCGAATTGGTGAGATCGGCCGTGAGCACGACCACCTCCGGCTTGTCCTTGCTCCAGCGGATGAAATTCTCTACGTGAGGACGCTTCACAATTTCCATGTCACACCACCATCTCCTCGTAGGCAGCCTGATACCGGGCCCGTTCCTCCTCCGACGTGAATCGGAGGTAATGCAGCAGCGGTGCCCTGTCGCCGAAGATGGGCAGCCCGTGCACCGGATCGGTGCGCGCCAACACGAAGTGTGGCTTGCCGGTTTGCGCGGTCATCGCAAGCTCAAGAGCGTCGAGGTCGTGTCCGTCGGCCTCGACTGCGCTGGCGCCGAATGCTCGGATCTTGTGGGTAAGCGGATCACCGCTCTCAATCTCGTCGAGGCAACCGTCGCATTGCTGACCATTGACGTCGACAATCACTCGCAGATTGTCGAGGTTGTATCGACTAATCGTCTCGATGGCCTCCCATATCTGGCCCTCTTGGAACTCGCCATCGGACATCATCACCCACACGTTCCCGGAGTCCCCATGCAGCTTCCGAGCCAGAGCGATTCCGCCCGCCTGGCTGAGCGCCTGGGCGAGCGAACCGGTCGTGGTCTCAACGCCGGGTGAATGCTCGGCCCCGATCATCTCGACGGTGCTGCCATCCTGATTGAACTGTTCGAGTCCGTCAGGAGCCAATCGACCCACCTCGATCAAAGCGGCATACAGAACCAACGCATAATGCGACGGGGAAAAGATGAATCGATCGAACCGCGGTTCCCTGGGACCGTTGTACTCGCCTCCGTTGAAGAACTCGGTGCCGGGGGCGCCGGGCACTCCGCCGAACGACCGTGGCACCGGGGGCGCTGTACTCGGCCCAAGTCGCAACACCTTTGTGTACAACATGGAGAAGATCTCGGCCGACGAACACGCCTGGCTCATGTAGCCACCGTTGTTGCGCAGAACGTGATCGAGCACCCGGCGGCGGATCCCGTCGGCGACGGCCTGGGTTTCGGTGCGCCAATCTGTCCCTGCCCCAGGGACTGTCATAACACCTCCCGTACAGGATCGAGCGCGTGAGCACTCAACGCAGTTACTTCTATGTCCATCCACGGCCATAATGGCATCGAGCTCAGAATCTCGTGTAGCTCTTCAGGGCTGTCGACGTTGTAAAGGGCATAGCCCGCCCGCCGCCCGGGAACCCGCCAGATCCGGCAAAGCTTGCCGGCGGTGATTAGCTCCTCCCCCCGTGCACGCTCGGCCTCCTTTACTTTGGCTAGCCGAATCGGATCCATGTCAGGAGAGATATCTTGCTCGATACGCGCTAGGAACTCCATGGCTAGATCGGGTCTGCCGTCTTTGCGACCAACTCCAGCGCATCGCCGGGGGCTGCGTCCTCATGAATAACGGCACGGAGCGCCTTTGCCA
>JAYEIP010000253.1:0-1472 GCA_034660155.1 Actinomycetota bacterium
CCGGCCACAACCAGTACGAGCAACCGGGGGGTTGCGACGGGCGAAACCGGGTCCGGCCGACCCGGAATCGCTCGAATCGCGGGCGCCCATATCCGGTGTGAATTCAGGGGGTCGTTGCACCACCTTCGGCGAGGATTGGATTCTCGTTGAGGAGGTTGGTGATGCGTCGGTTGTCGGAGTTGGAGAAGGCTGAGATTTGGGATCGGTTCGAGGGGGGTGAGTCGCAGCGGTCGATCAGCCGCAGGTTGGGGAGGTCGCCGTCGACGATCCGGACTCTGCTGGTTTCGTCGGGGTTCCGGCGTCCGGTGCCTGGTCCTGAGTGGTCGACGCTTAGGTTGTCGTTGACCGAGCGGGAGGAGATAAGCCGGGGACTGGCTTCGGGTGAGTCGTTGAGGTGTATCGCCACACGGTTGGGGCGGGCTGTGTCGACGGTGAGCCGGGAGGTGGCCGCCAACGGCGGCAGGAGGGGATATCGGGCGACGTCTGCTCATCGGACGTCTCGGCATCGGGCCCGCCGTCCTAAACCGTCCAGGCTTGCCACGAATCATCGGCTCAGGGGGGTGGTGGAGGAGAAGCTTGAGTTGTGGTGGTCCCCTGTGCAGATATCTGATTGGCTGGTCGACGCATACCCTGACAACCAGGAGATGCGAGTGAGCCACGAAACCATTTACCAGTCGCTGTTTATCCAAGGAAAGGGGTCGTTGCGTAAGGAGCTGTGGCGTTGTCTCCGTTCTGGTCGGGCCACACGTCGTCCTCAGGGACGTCCCGCGTCGACCAAAGGCCAGATCCGGGACATGGTCATGATCTCCGAGCGTCCCGCCGAGATCGAAGACCGGGCAGTGCCAGGCCACTGGGAAGGAGACCTTCTCATGGGCAAAGGACAAACCGCGATCGGGACTCTGGTGGAACGCTGGTCCCGTTATGTGATGCTGTTTCCTCTCCCCGAGGGGAACACCGCCGAAGCTGTCCGTGACGCTCTCACCGCAACCGTGCGCCGGTTACCCAACCATCTCTGGCAGTCATTGACCTGGGACCAAGGCAAAGAGATGGCCCAACACGTCGAGTTCTCCATCGACACCGGAGTCGACGTCTATTTCTGTGATCCGAAGTCGCCTTGGCAGCGAGGCACCAACGAGAACACCAACGGGCTACTACGCCAATACTTCCCCAAAGGGACCGACATGAGCAAGCTCACCCAAGAAGACCTCGACCAGGCTGCCTACTCGCTAAACACCCGGCCTAGACAAACCCTCGGAGGGATGACACCATCGGACAAGCTCGCCGAAACGTTGCAATGACCACTTGAAGTCGCAGGCATTATGTGCGGGTAGTTGGGTGCTGGCCGCCACTGTCGGTGTGTAGCGAAGGGGCCGAGTGTTATCCCGACCCCTTCCATGCGGTCCTGCTGACCCGACACATGTTCGACGAGGAGTCGGCGAATCCCAGCGACTGCAACTCGTCGAACATGTGTC
>JAYEIP010000254.1:0-1464 GCA_034660155.1 Actinomycetota bacterium
CAAAGAGGGTGTCCATACCAACCCCGCCAAAAGCTGGCATGCTCGGTCGGCGCACCGGGATCTCGACGGTGCGATCTACCTTCCCTGTTGGAGTCACCCGGAGAACTGTGAAACCACCGACACAGGCAATCCAGTAACAACCAGTCTCATCCACCGCGGCGCCATCGGGACGACCGGGGAGCGGACCGAAGTCCAGAAAGACCCGCTCGTTTGATTGCAGCCCGGTAGCGACGTCGTAGTCGTATGCCCAGATGGTCTCGTGGAGCGTGTCCGCCCAGTACATCACCGTCCCCTCCGGCGAGAAAGCGAGTCCATTGGCGCAACCAACTTCGTTACGGACGGTTGCAAATGATCCGTCCGGCTCGACGCGATGGAGAAACGCTTCAAACCGCCGCGCCGAGGTGGGGACATACATGCCGCCGACCCAGAACCGACCTACGGGATCACACCGCCCGTCGTTGAGACGAATCCCGTCCTGAGCCTCCTCCAGCTCAACCCACTCGGTGAGGGCACCGGTAGCCAGATCAAGCCAACCCAGTGCATTCTCCGCAGCAACAAGCAGCCGGGAGCTCTCCGCGGTCAACGAAATCGCGGATGGACGCACCGACAGCGGCCACACGTCGTCGGCTCCGCTCGCCGGGTCAAAGGCGTGTACCGCACAGCCGTCGATATCAACCCAGTACAAGAGACTCTGTTCAACGCTCCACACCGGACTCTCGCCCAGCCGGGCATCGGCGGCAAGTACACACTCGAAATCGGAATTCATCATGCCCTCACATTCACGTCGCTGGAGTAACGGTATCCTCGTTGCGGTGCGCCGCACTCTCATCCTCGTCGTTCTGATAGCCGCTTTGGGTGGCGTCTTCATCTACACAAGCCCCGACCCCGGACCCCGACTTCGCTTCGACGAGAGCGTGCCCGCCGACCTGCAGGAGCTGGCCGACCAGACCTGGAACGATTTCCTCGCGGTCCATCCGGGGCGACAGGATTGCATTCCGCCTCTGACTCTGCAGGCGGCCTGGGAGCTCGACAACCGCGGGGAGTATCGGCCGGGCTCCGCCACTGTTGTGATCCGGGTGCCGGGGACACCGGTGACTCTTCGCAGCGAGCTCATCCACGAATTTGCCCACCATGTCGAATTCACCTGTCCCGAACATGACAGCATGCGGGCGGATTTCCTGCACGCTCAAGGCTTCCCGACGACTACAAACTGGTTTGAGGCGGACACCTGGGAAACGACTCCCTCCGAACACTTCGCCGAAGCGACAGTCGAACTGGTGATGGGAAGACGGACCCACCCCGGTGGCATCCAGATAACCCTCGAAGCGGTCGAGGTCGTCCGCGCCTGGGGACTGCGATCGTGATCGGCGGCGAGCCGACCACGATCGATCGCCTTCTACAACTCATCCAATTCGTCGAGCTCCGAGCCGATAGTCGCTTGCGGAAACCGCGGCGGCTATCGGC
>JAYEIP010000255.1:0-1454 GCA_034660155.1 Actinomycetota bacterium
ACCACCGCATCCGACCAACCAGCGGCCTGGGCCGCTCGTGGCTTCTTCACACCGGTCGCATCCTCAATGGCGACGATCTGCTCGGCGCGGGCCAGCAGGGCGGGATCGATTTCGGCCGCTGCCTCTGATGTTGCGTCGAAGGCCAGTCCTGGCGCTGGTTGCTGGGCGGCGCGGACCGCAGCGACGGCAAGCGCCATGTCCTCATAGACCAGCACATTGCCTATGTTCTGCTGAACCGCGATCGGCTGCTGGGGTAGGAGACCGACCTGGCCCTCGAGCGAGACGACGTAGGCTCGATAGGTCGTTTTTGGTTGTGGAAGTCGATTAGACATCAACACCGCCATCCAGCCGTCGGGGTCCGATCCGAGGTTCTCGGAATCCTTCAAGCTCACCTGCCGTACATGGGTCAGTAGTGGGATCTCCTCAACGCTGGGGAAGACCTTCTCAACCACCCGTCGGGTGACCTTGATGTGGTCGCACGTGCCTGTTGCCGGAGCGTCCGCAGCGTCGGCCGCATCGGTTGTCGTGAACGCGTCTCGGATCTTCTCGTTGGGGCAAAGCTCCGCTTCGTAGTCGGCCAAAACGACGAGCGCCATCCATGGCGTCTCCGGCGGAGCGCCGTCGCCAGGATGACGTTCCCAAGGCAGAGTTCGGCGCTTGAGCGCAACATGAGCCAGTCTGCTGCTGAAGGAGCCTTGGGCGTTTGCCGGTGGGAAGACGCTGTGAATCTCGGGCCCCGGCAGGCGATATCGAGGGGCCGTCACATCGAAGTGCGCGTCGACGGCATCGGCCTCTCCGACCAGTTTTGCGCCTTTGTCGATGCGTTGCGTGAGACGAGCCTTGTAGGACCCTGCCTTGAGATCCGGAATGATCTTGCTGAACAGCCGCATCTCGCCTGGTTGTGGAGCTGTCACTTGTTGCCCCCTCTCGCTTGGCTGCGACGCTGTCCGGAAAGGCGCCTCGAGGCGTTAGCAGACCACACCGGCGTCTTCGCGGGACGGCTGAGAGCCATCGCCGCAGTGTCCTCTACTTGCGGCCGCCTGCGACCCGGTGCCCGGAAGCGAAGTTCGCTCTCACCGATCCCAGCCCGGACGACCGTGCCTATGAGGGCCGACAGATCTGTTTCACGGAGCGCGTCAACAACGGCAGCGGCGGACATTGCCGCACCGATCACCCCGGCCGGATGCCAGTGCCCATCCGTCCCGACAGTCACCGACACGTGATCAGTACCGTGCTTTGGCTCAACCGGGAAGAGCAGCATGATCCGGTTTCCAACGGCGGCCCGGATCGGCTCGTCGGTCGTCTGTTGGGCACCGTCGATCGTCAGCACCAAGCCGTCGAGCAGTTCCTCGGCACACGCACTGTCGTCAACGAGCTCGAGTGCGACAGCGACGGTATCGATGTTCGGTGGGAGGCGAGTCTCAACGGTAGGGCCACCCGAGATTGCCTTACCA
>JAYEIP010000256.1:0-7399 GCA_034660155.1 Actinomycetota bacterium
TGCGGGCTTTCTTGGGTCGCGAGCCATCGACCGATGCGTTCCTGGCGGATCTTGGTCTGAGCTAGGAGCCGATACCCGTGGGTTTCAGCGGAGCGGGCTCGCTGAGCGGTACCGCTCCTAGGTGCTCGTGGCCAATCTCGCCACCATTTTCCCTCTTCAATCATCGCACCCACGCCCTTGCCCAGCTCGAGGATATGTCGCACTTCAGTCGGCGCGAACCGGCCCTCCTCGTGTTGTTGCAGAAGCAGATCGATGTCTTTGAACCGCCAGCTTCCGTCGGGGTTGATCATGATGTCAAGCTCGTGATCCTGTGCGTCGAATCCAATCTCAGTGCGTGCGAAGACCTCAAGGTTGATATACCAGCCGCGAAAGGCTCGCTCCGGACCATCCCAGAAATGCCACACTGCATAGGCATCACCGGGACGTTGCATCATCAAGGCTCCGTGACCAAACCACCCGGAGTGCTCGTGCCATGGATGTCGACCATCGCGAGTAGGCCAATCTCCATCCGGGAAGCTGAACGCCGAACCCTCAGGTGAGTACGTGACCAGCAAACCTGGATTGTCCTCGACCACGTTGACCATCCATCCCAGCCAGGGCCGACCGCCCTCAATCTGGCGCCGCACCACGGCTTCGCCGCGCTCCCAAGTCATAGTGCGTGCCTCGCCAACTCTTGCAGAGCCGCACGATCCACCTTGCCGCCCGCCAGCAGCGGCAACTCCTCGACGAACACCCACTCCTTGGGGACCTCGTGGCGGGCGAGCCTCTCTTGCGCCCATCGTTCCACTCGGCGACGCGTCGTCCCATCACCCACGACAATCGCGACCAACGCCTGGCCCCATTCCGCATCGGGGACCCCGACAACCTCAACTCGCTGCACGAACCGGTGTCGACTGAGCACATCTGCGACCCGCTGCGGATATACATTCTCGCCACCGGTCACGACCATGTCATCCGCTCGGCCCAGTACGACGAGACGACCTGCATCGTCGAAGTACCCGAGATCCCTGGTGCGATGACCACCCTCTCGATCAGGCTCACCGAGGTAGCCGGGTGACACCGCAGCACCGTCAATGATGATCTCCCCAACATCGGAGCCATCGATAGTGACTTCCATCCCGTCGAGTGGGCGGCCTGCCGTGCCCAATGATTCAGCCTCTTCCCCCGGCGCTACAGTCGCAATCTGCGAGCATGCCTCGGTCATGCCATAGGTCTGCAGAATCGGCAACCCGGCGTCCAAGCCTCCCTCGACCAGGCCCTGGTTCGCCGCGGCACCACCCAACAACACCCCTCGCATACCGTGATAGGGGCCGGGATCAACGTCGAGGATTCGATGAAGCATGGTCGGAACCAGGCTTGCGATAGTGACCGATCCGTCCTTCATTGCCCCGGCCGAGCGCGCAGCGTCGAACTCCTCATGGATCACCACCGTGCCTCCGACCGCAGCCGACCGCCACAAGATCGATAGGGCTCCAACGTGGAAAAGGGGAAGGGTCAACAACCATCGGTCAGTGGCGTCGTTCGCCAGGCGTTCCTGCGATGCGGCCACAGCCGCAGCCACATTTCTGTGAGTCAGCCGAACCGGCCGGGCACCGACAGTACTTCCGGAGGTAAGCACAACAGTATGCAGTCGGCCGGGCGGGGCTGTTGGCGAAAGCTCCATCTCCCATGGTTTCCGAGCCGCGCTACCCCAATCTCGCACAAGAGGCGAACGTTGGTCGATCATCAGCGGGACCACACCAATCCGCCACGCACCCCACAGCATCGCAACCAACGGTGTGCCAACGCTATTGACCGCCACCACAGTTATGTCGCCGGAAGACACTCCCACCGTGTCCCGCACCCTGGCTGCCGCTTCATCCGCCAGAGCGTCCAGCTCGCCATAAGTGATTGCCGTCCCGTCGTCCTCAACAAGCGCCACAGCTTCGGGCGTTGCCGCCGCCGCACGGGCCAGCCATTGTGTTTCTGCGGGGGGAGGTGTCATACGGATCACTACAGTATCGCTCGATCCCCAACGGAGGCATTTCAGTGGTATCGGAGATCTTCGATCCAAGTGCATGGGAGCCGGTTAGCGGCTTCGACTTCACCGACATCACCTATCACCGCGCCCACGATGTCGGAGCGGTACGGGTCGCCTTCAACCGACCCGAGGTCCGCAACGCTTTCCGGCCGCATACCGTCGACGAGTTGTACCGGGCACTTGACCACGCCCGCATGACATCTGACGTCGGTTGCGTACTGCTGACCGGCAATGGCCCCTCGCCAAAGGATGGTGGTTGGGCTTTCTGCTCCGGCGGCGACCAACGGATCAGAGGCAAGGATGGATACAAGTACGAGGGCGAAGACGGAATCGACCTTGCCAAGCTTGGTCGTCTCCACATCCTCGAAGTGCAGCGCCTGATCCGGTTCATGCCCAAGGTAGTAATTGCGGTGGTTCCGGGTTGGGCAGTCGGGGGTGGGCACTCCCTCCACGTTGTGTGCGACCTCACTTTGGCTTCACAAGATCATGCAGTCTTCAAACAGACCGATGCCGACGTGGCCAGCTTCGACGGCGGGTACGGCTCGGCATTGCTGGCACGCCAGATTGGCCAGAAACGGGCACGGGAGATCTTCTTCCTGGGTCGTGACTACTCGGCGCAGGATGCATATGAGATGGGCATGGTCAATGCAGCAATCCCGCACGCCGATCTGGAGAAGGTGGCCCTGGAATGGGCGACAGAGATCACCGCCAAGAGCCCGACTGCACAGCGGATGCTGAAGTATGCCTTCAACCTGCCGGATGATGGCCTGGTCGGTCAGCAACTGTTTGCCGGTGAGGCGACTCGTCTGGCATACGGCAGCGACGAGGCCCAGGAAGGGCGAGACGCCTTCCTCGAAAAGCGTGACCAGGATTACAGCCAGTTCCCGTGGCACTTCTGAGAATCGGATCGTGAACCCCTCACTCAACTCCTGGGTGTTGGCGGCACGCCCGCCTACCCTCTGGGCTGCGGTGGCTCCCGTCCTTGTCGGCACATCGCTAGCCATCAGGGCAGACGTCTTCAGTTGGGATGCCTTCGTCGTGACCCTCATCGCCGCCCTGTTGATACAGATCGGCGTCAACTTCGCCAACGATGTTGCCGACGGGACTCGCGGCACCGATGCTGAGCGCATCGGCCCGACCCGGGCGGTGGCCTCGGGATTGATCACGCCCCGCCAGATGTGGTTCGGGATCGCGTGGGCGTTCGGGCTGGCTGCCGTCGCCGGGTTGTACCTGGTCAGACTCGGGGGCCCATGGATCCTGGCGATCGGGGTCACATCCATCATCGCCGCTCTCGGATATACGAACGGCCCCATCCCCTACGGCTACTACGGCATGGGCGAGCTATTTGTCTTCGTGTTCTTTGGATTGGTCGCCACAGTCGGAACGCGCTTCGTTTTCGATCGAACGGTCGAGGCGGGTGCGTGGGTGGGCGGTGTAGCAATGGGCCTGTTGGCGAGCGCCATTTTGCTCGCCAACAACGTGCGCGATGTCGACACTGATCGTGACGCTGGCAAGTTCACGCTGGCGGTGATCCTGGGTCGCAGGTCCGGGGTCACGTTATACGGCATCTGCGTCGTTGGCGGCTTAGTGATCCCCGCAGCTGGAGTTCTTTTCGATTGGCTCCCAAACGGCGCTCTGCTCACGCTCGCGGCACTGCCGCTTGCCATTCCGCTGGTGCGAGTTCTTCACATAGAGCGTTCGGGACCGCCCCTCATCAAGGTTCTGAAAGGTACCGCCCGACTGCAACTGGTGGCAGGCGTTCTACTTTCGATAGGAATTCTGCTCTGACCGACCCCAGGTATCCTCTGGATAATAGGATTCCCGAGGAGCCAGATCATGAAGCTAATGCCGCTTGTTTACGTCACCGACATGGACCGCGCCGTCGGCTTCTACTCCAAGCTATTGCCCGCCTCCACCATCGTGACCGCTTCCCCGTATTGGACCGAACTCCAGGTAGGCGGCGCCTCCCTCGCCCTCCATCTCAGCGAGATGGTCGACCATGCCGGGGACGGCGTCGGTGTCAGCCTCGACGCCGCAACCTCGCTCGAATACGTCATTGCCCAGTTGAATGAAGCGGGCATCGCCACCAAGGGCGAGATCTGTGCGCAGCCCTTTGGCCGATCGGTGACAATCGAGGACCCGGACGGACTGGTGATCCAGATCAACGAGCATGCAGTTCCACCGGTCAGCTAACAAACCGTCGCTCCCGGTCATAGCCCTCTAGTAGGTTCACCAAGATGAGCGATCCATTGGTCGGCGCCGCGGGCCTGACAAAGCACTTCGGCGACTTCGTTGCAGTCGACGCCGTCGATTTCACAGTGAGCGAGGGCGAGGTTTTTGGCTTCCTCGGTCCCAATGGTGCCGGAAAGACCTCGACGATGAAGATGATCGGAGCAGTGTCGCCCGTGACCAGCGGCGATCTGACCGTCTTCGGACTCGATCCGGCCGTCCGGGGCTCGGCTATCCGGGCCCGGCTCGGGGTAGTGCCGCAAGACAATCTGCTGGATACCGAGCTCACGGTGTTCGAGAACCTCTTCATCTACGGTCGCTATTTCGACTTGTCCAAGGCGGTGATCAAGGAGCGAATCGACGAGCTACTCGACTTCGCCCAACTGGAAGAAAGGCGCGGGGATCTGGTGGAGCCGCTGTCGGGTGGCATGAAGCGGCGGCTGACCATCGCTCGGGCGCTTATCAACCAGCCGGATCTGATGCTGCTGGACGAACCGACAGCAGGGCTCGACCCGCAGGCCCGACACGCACTTTGGGACAAGCTGTACCGGCTCAAGCAGCAGGGGGTAACGCTCATCATCACCACCCACTACATGGACGAGGCCGAACAGTTGTGTGACCGACTGGTCATCATGGACAAGGCCAAGATTGTTGCCGAGGGATCGCCACGAGGACTGATAGATGAACACGCCACCAGAGAGGTTGTGGAGCTTCGCTTCCCGGTAGGAGAAGCCCCGGCGGAGAAAGCTTTCGACGGGCTCGCAAAGAGGGTCGAACTACTACCGGACCGCACCCTGCTCTACACGGACAACGCCGACAGCACGCTGGCGGACCTCAGCGAACGTTCGCTTGACATCGAGAGCACTGTTGTGCGGCGGTCGTCGCTCGAAGACGTGTTCTTGCGTCTCACCGGCCGGACCCTGGTCGACTGATGGCTGCCCCCGGATCGCTCCTCGTTGTTGAGCGGCATGCGAGGGTCTACCGACGGACCTGGCGCGGTTCGGTCATCAGCACCTTTGCCAACCCGATCCTGTACTTGCTGGCAATGGGTTTGGGGCTGGGGAGCCTGGTCGATGAAGGTGGGGGCACCACCCAACTCGACTTCGACTACCTCACCTTCCTCGCCCCGGGCCTTCTGGCTGCGGCAACGATGATGACCGCCGCCGGCGACTCACTGTTCCCGGTAATGGCCGGGATGAAATGGACCAAGCACTACAACACCGCGCTGGCGACACCGATCACAACGCAAGATCTGGTCATCGGCCACTTCGGATGGGTGTCCCTCCGCATCTTGTTCACCGCAGTGGTGTTCACCGGTGTGATGGTGACATTCGACACGATCGAGATATCGCGGGCACTGTTTGTCTTGCCCCCTGCGGTGCTGGCCGGGATGGCTTTTGCCGGCCCGATCACCGCCTACGGTGCTCGGCTCACGAAAGAGACCGGCCTCTCGGCTGTCTTCCGGTTCGTGGTCACACCGCTGTTTTTATTCTCCGGCACCTTCTTCCCCATCGATCAACTCCCCGGATGGATGCAGCCCGTTGCCTACGTCACACCGCTGTGGCACGGCGTCGAGACCACACGAGCGGCGGCTCTCGGTATTGAGACGGCATGGCATCCGGCGCTACATGTGCTGGTGATGGCGGCCTTCCTGCTAGTGGGCGTCGTCATCGCCAACCGCATCTTCCACAAGAGGCTGGTCGTATGACGACGGGGACCCTCAACCGTCGTATTACTCCACCGGCCCTCGGCCGGATCAGAGCCCGTTACGTCCTGGAGCGCAACGTACTGGTCTATCGACGCTTGTGGCTCATCGTCTTCTCGGGATTCTTCGAGCCCGTCTTCTACTTGTTCTCGATCGGCGTGGGTATCAGCAAACTCGTCGGCGATGTCGCCGGGCCCAACGGTGAGCTGGTCGACTACACGGCATATGTGGCCCCTGCGCTATTGGCCGCGTCGGCGATGAACGGCGCCGTCTTCGAGTCGACCATGAACATCTTCTACAAACTGAAGTTTGCCAAGACCTACGACGGGATGCTCGCCGCCCCACTAAACGTGTGGGACATCGCCATCGGCGAGATTGGCTGGTCACAGATCAGAGGTGGGCTCTACGCCACCGCCTTCCTCCTGGTCGCATTGGCGATGGGCCTATTGAAGTCGTGGCTGGCAATCTTCGCACTGCCGGCGGCGTTGCTCATCGGGATCGCCTTTGGTGCTGCCGGCTTTGCAACGACAACGTTTCTGAAGAGCTGGCAGGACTTCGACATGATCACTCTCGTGACGATGCCTCTGTTCCTGTTCTCCGCGACCTTCTACCCGCTCGATGTTTACCCACCAGTTCTACAAACGATCGCTCAAATCTCGCCCCTCTATCACGGGGTTGCGATCATCAGGGCGCTTACGCTGGGTGCGGTAGATGCATCAATCTTCCTCCACATAGCGTTCCTCGTGGGGATGACGCTGGTCGGTTTGACGATTACCGCACGCAGATTGGAGCGCCTACTGAAGGCGTAATCGAGGTACTAGGAAGACGCGCGGATAGGCAAGCCAAGGCTTCTATCAGTCCCTCCTCTGGGGCAAAGGGCCAAGTACCCCCACTATCCGCTCGGGTCCTCTAGATCGCTGCTCACGCCGAGCATTGAGTTGAGGAGACCCGCTCCGGTTTGGGCGTCGTCCACGGTTATCACCAGGTCGGCTTGGCCCTCGCGGACCAGTCGAAGGCCCTCACCGCCACGAGTCACAATGGCGCGCACCCCGGGGCGGACACGGTATCCCCAGCCTCCGTACGACATCGGTGTCACGGTTTCGAGCTCCGCCTGAGTGATCGCGCTCAGCGGGACGGTCCATGACGGGACCCCCAGGGGGCCAAGACTGACCACGGCGCCTCTATTGCTCACCGTTACCCGAACCTCCGCAAACACGAGCACCACCAGGCCGACGAGCAGAAGGACGAGACTGGTCCAGCCCCACAGGCCGACGCCGACAACGATGGCGATGACGCCGACAAGCTGTGCCAATCGGCCATTCCCACGACCGGACCAGACGGCACGGGCCGGTTCGCCGATGTCAAGAGTCGGCATGGTCGCGTTGTGGTCGCCTTCTGCACTCCCGCCGGCCAATAGCCAACCAATGAGACCCGCCACCGTTGCC
>JAYEIP010000257.1:0-1445 GCA_034660155.1 Actinomycetota bacterium
CACCCAACGCGGCCCATGTCGGTGAGAGCCCCTCAGTGCTCGCATCAGATCTCAGCTGTCACCTGTGGACTGAGCTGCCAGGCAGAGACAGCCGCACCGATGAGCACCACGAGTGATTCCGGACTCAACATGGCGGACCCATCGCTCCCAGCCACTCCCGGTGCATGGTCGAATTCACGTACAAGGTCCCCCCTCGCTTCTGGGTTACGAGAGGTCGGATCCGCCCTTCTGATACAAGGAATCGGCAAACAGTTGATGTACCGACCTTGGTGACGCCCTACCAGCTGGCGAAGATATAGCCGTCGGCGAGCAGGCCGGACTCACCGAGGCCCTGCCAGCGGACGTTGCCCTCCCCATCAACGTAGATGAGGAATCGGCCCGACTGGTCATAGCCGCCCCACAACGAGCCTGTTTCAACTGGGAAGTTGGCAAGCAGTTCGCCTGATTCGGAAAACACAACTCCCTGGCTCTCCACGGTCTCGAAGTCGTCGTTGGAGGTATGAAGAAACCCGACGAGGTTGCCATTCGGCTGTGTGCCGATCCCGTCGAGATACTGATGGACGCCGACCCACGGGAGAACCGTGACATGGCTGGGTTCACCATCCGCAACATCGAGGCTGGCAAGCCCGGTGACCTGCTCTATCTGAGTGGTCCAGTAGAGCTGAGAACCGTCCCGGGTCCAGGCGGCGACACCAGATGGGAAACCAAGAGACTCATCATCAATCCAGGCTCCGGTACCGCTAGTAGACAGGTCCGTAGGATCGTAGAGACCCAGCGAGTAGCCGATAGATGCGAACGTGTTGTCGGTGGGCGAAGGGGAAAGAGTCCAACCCGCGTTCCACTGACCAGAGGACGAGTAGGGATCTTCGCCGAGCGTCTCCCCCGCGCCCACGAAGAACAGCCTTCCCGCCGCCGGTTCACAGCAGTCGCTTAGACCGATGACTTCGCCCCCGCGAACTCGCCAGGCACCGACCAGCACGTTCGGTGGCATCTCTTCAGCGGCGTCTACCCCGGCAGGAGTTCCGGTCTGTCCAAAGACGTAGATGATCTCTCCGGTGGCGGTGTCCACTTCCACGGCGCGGAAGTCGTCGGTGACAGCAATAAACGTCGCCGGTCGCCCGTCGGCGAGAGTCGGCGTTGCCGGGTTCGCCGGAAGTGCCGGCATCGTTGTGGTAGTACCCACACCGCCGGTGGTTGAGGTCACCTCTGCTGTCGTAGTCGGTGCAACTGCCGTTGTAACCGTGGACGACGAAGTACTCGTGACTGCCGCCGACGTAGTGGTTGCGGTGACGGCATCGTCGCCGCCACACGATGCCAAAACCAGGAGCAGTGCCGTCGTCAATGTGAAACGCTTCATTTGCAGTGAGCCTGTGGTCGCCGGGTGGCCGGTCCCGACGATAGCGTCGAGACCTGCAAAGACAGATCGTCAGGGCTTGGACAACGTC
>JAYEIP010000258.1:0-7306 GCA_034660155.1 Actinomycetota bacterium
CGAGGATCGGCATTGAGCGCTCCGCGTACGCGAG
Organism: Actinomycetota bacterium; assembly: GCA_034660155.1. GTDB lineage: Bacteria > Actinomycetota > Acidimicrobiia > Spongiisociales > UBA5794 > JAAETI01. Next base: position 35 of record JAYEIP010000258.1, read on the forward strand.
GGGATCGTTCTTGATCACCGAGGTCGGGATCTCCGCTGCGACTACTAGCCCGCCGATCAGTACCAATAAGAGCAGGATGATCCAGCGCAGATCGCCGTGACTTGTGTCGCCGGTTGGTGTTGTCAGTCGGCTCATCGAACCATCGATCCAATCATGAGGGAGGCAGGATGCCCTTCTGTCTCCAAGAGTGCGTCGGGAAGCTGGATACAAAACTTGAGTCGCTCCACGCCCGGTCTAGGAAGCCCTAAGTTAGGGCGCAACACACCGTGATTGAAGAACCAAGATGGACTTTAAGAACCTGCAGCTGAATTAGATGGCCCGGTTGGAGTGATCCGGCTCAAACGTCCATGGTCGCTGAGACCATCGCTTCCGGGTCGCCGTATGCGCTCGAGCAAACCAAGCAAGCAGTGCCGGCCGTTACCGATGAGATCGTGTCGACCCGAGATAGCCACACCGACGCGGCGACAATGCTCGGCGCGATGGGTGATGAGAAGTCGTGCCGGCCGGCCCATGAGTATCTCAGCGGCTTTGCTGATGCTGTCCCGGAAGAGAGCGAATAGGCGGCACCTCAGCTGCGACGCAGGTGGTACATAGTTCTGGTGCTGCTGACTTCAAGTCTGGCAACGATCGTTCCCGCCGAGGCAGCGTATTCTTCGAATAGGTCCCGCGTATAGGGGGCAAGCTCGGACTTACGGCTCGCCGAGATGCGTTGCGCCATCGGATCCTCAGCGGCCACGAACTCAACTACCGCTTCGTCGCTGAATTCGTACATCAGGGCAACCACTTCCTCGAGCGGGAGACCAAGGCCGAGACACAGGTGATGCAGCACAGCGAGCCACGTTGCCATGGAGGGATGAACTCGAGTGGTGAACGATGCCCTCTCAGTGCCGCGCCACCCAAATGACGGTGTTGGATTGGTGATGTCTATGACCAGGGGCGTCAGATTCCCCAAACCGCTGGCGGCAGCAGTCGCGTACAGGGCGTCGACGGCGCCGGTGTCATTGTCGATGCCAATGACATGGTCGAAGTGCTCGCTGAGGATCTGGGTGAAGCGACCTGCGTTGGCGCCAACATCCACGGCCATTTGATGAGAGCCCGCGGCGATCGCGGCGCTTTGCACGAATTCCGCTTTGGCATCAACCGACTGGGCTTCGTAAGGGAGAGCCTCCTCATAGTCTGCCCAGGTGCTGGGGGCAGCCGTCTCGAGGCGTGCGATGAGCTTCCGCATCTTCCGAATGGTGCCTGCGATTGCTGCGGCAGGAAGCGAGGCTTGTCCGATGTCGCGGCGCGCTTGCGTTGCCATGCCTGCGGCTCGACGTTCGATCAAGCTTCGCAATCGGACGTGGGTCGGGACTCCCTTGTGGACACCGGATCGACCGCGGAGAAGCCGGTTGAGGTCACCGATGGGAACACCATCGGTCTTGCTGTGGAGCATCCGCTGGAAGGGGATTCCGGCGTATGCCTCGAGCATGAGAGGGGCGAGGAAATGATCGCAGAATTGTCCGTAGGCGGTCCAGATACCACGTTTGCCGAACGCATCGATCGAGGTGATGTCGATGATCGTTGGCTTGGTCCCTTGGAATAGGACATTAAAAGCTGAGGCATCCTTGAGAATGAACCCACTCTCCAAACAGAGCAGGTTGGCATCAAGCGTGACCAACGCGGCATCCTTCAACATGGAGAAGGACCACTCCGACGGGTAGCTGACTACCGGGATCCGTTTGGATTCGATGACGGCGGCTGATGGAATGCCTTCGGGAGGGATGACGTCATCTGCGATCCAATTCTCGACGAACAAGCCGTTGGAGACAAGACGATCCATGAGCCCGGTGGCACGGGCAGCTTTGTCGATTTGGGCTGCATCGGAGGCCAGGCCGCGAAGAATGCGGTCATCGCGATAGAAGACCCGTGCGGTGGGATCCCGAAAAGAACCTGATTCGATCATTCGGCGGGGGCGGGTTCCTCGAGCTCTTCGGAATGCTCCGTTTGTTCAGCGGCAGCATCACGGGCAAGACGACGCTTGATCTTGTTCATCCTGAGTTTGCCGGCCGCAGCGATGCCGGCGGTCCCGGCCAGGGCGAGTTGGACGATGGTGGCCCCGGTGCCCGGGTCGAGATACGCAAAGGATGGTTTGATCATTGACGTCCTTTCATCATGACTTCTTCGGCATCAGCCCGACAATATTGAGTGCTGATTCTGATTCTACGGAGAATTCAGTTGATGAGACGTGATGTTATGTCGGTGACATATCCTTCACCGTCTAGATCTGCCCAGCGGTTGAGATCGGACAGGGGGGCCAGGTTGGTACCGAGGGCACAGTTGGTGAGGATGCGGGTTCCGTTGACCGGGGTGAGGCTTTTACGAACTGAACTGCTACACCCTGGCAAGCGATACGCACCGAGGGTCTTCATTCGCTCCTGGATCGTGGCCTCGGGGAGTTGGTCGAGCGGGAGGTTCACGTCCAAGGTCGATCCGGGCCCGTGGTCTCCCGTGATCATGACGAGGGCGTCCGGGTTTGCGCTGAGCAGGGAGTCGATAGCATCAAGGACTTTGCTGTTGACACATCTGGTCTGTTCGACGTAGTTAAGGCGTCGGGCCGCGAGGAGCTCTCCTTCCTCGGCACCCCAACGGCGGAGCTCGTCTTGGCCATGACGGTTGCACTCGGCGTCAAGCAGCAGCGGGGTGTGCGGCATCAGGACGTGAGCGAAGGTGAACCTTGGCTTACCTTCCTCGTGGGGTGCCGCGAGGACCCCACCGAGGGATTCAAGCTGGGCCTCCGAAACGCTGTTGAACGGATCGGGTCGGATCGTTCGCAAGATTGGGGCGAGAATCGTCATCTGCCCCAGATTCCAGAGGCTCCGCTCTGTGAGCCCGTCGCGGACACACCAGTCAACTACCGAGCCACATTGCGAACCACCCCAGGCGTTCTCAAGGTAGGTGATTTCGTAGCCTGCTTCCTTGAACAACGGAATCAATCCGGTTGCGCCCGTTAGCGCCGCCCGCATTTTGTGGCGCTCATCGTCACTGACTTCTCCAGTTGTGAACACGTAGTCGAGGTTGAGCATCGTCGACACGGATGCGTAGGTGTATCCATAGTTTGGGGTGGCTGCGGAAGCGATGGCGAAGCCGCGTGATTCAAGCCCCTCGAGGAAGCTGCGGTTATCGAAACCGTATTCATCCTCCAACCAGTCGGCACGGGCGTAGCCGTCGAGTACCACCAGCACCACGTCGGGGGAGCCAGGTTCGGCATGCTCAATTGACAACGGTCCAGGAGCGGGTGCCACAAGTGCAATATTGGCCAGGGCCATCCATGTCACGGCAACCATCATGGCGACGCCGGTGATAAGCGCAAACTGCCAATCCTGTGCGAGACGGACCGTAAGCCACAGTAATGCGCCCGCCAGCAGGATTGGAATGACATCGGCGATCAGCGAGATCCCCGTTGCCTCGGCGACGGATTCCCCGGCGATAGTGAACATACGCCATTGGAAGCCAGCAATCACGACCGCGGTTGTTACTCCCAGCGACCAACGGATTCGCCACCGGAAACCGCTAGAGAGAACAGCCAGCACCGTCGTGGCCGCGATGCCCACAAACAGAGTCATCGTTCCGATTAGGTCGGGTCGGAACGCAAAAGGCCAATCCGCGGTGGTCCACCACAGCCCGGGGGTGAGGATCGCACCGACGAGAGGTAACACCCACAGCCAGGCTGGCGCTGTTGATTCGGGCGCGTGGTATGGCTCGGATCCGGTCGTCACCAATTGTGCCTTTGGAAGGGTCTGTGTGGCCATTCGCTTTTGCGCCGGCTTTCGTTCCTGGACGGTGTATTCGGCATAATCTCCCACCGCTTGAGGGTCCGTTGGGGGGGCAATCAGTTGTCGAGACGCACCGCAACGTCGGTTACTGAGCCCTGACGATTGCTCGGGATCCAGTAGCTGTTGTCGGGAAGCTTTTCGAGACTAGTGCCAAGTGCACAGGTGGTGACCATGCGGGCGCCGTTCACCGGCGTGATAGAGGAGTAGGGTCTCCCATCGCAGGTGGGCATCCGGTAGGCGCTGAGGATGCTCATTCGTTCCTGGAGCCCTTCGATCGGCCAATCATCTGGCTCCGCCCCGGCGATCCTGGTTGCGTCTGAGCCATGATCGCCTACGAGCATGACAATGGTGTCATCACGGGCCTCGATGACTTGCTTTAGCGCCTCGATGACCATGGTGTTCGTGCACGTCAGTTGGTCCGTATACAGCCTGCGGCGATCATCGATCCGCTCGGTGTTGGGTGCGACGAACGCACGGCGAATGGCGCTGCTCTGGGCGTTGCATTCTGCGTCAAGCAGAAACGGCGGATGAGGCAGGATTATGTGGGCGACTGTTAGCCGGGCGGTCCCTTCGGTCCTTCGGTCCGCCACGTAGGAAGGGAGGGACTTGAGATGCTCTATCGACAGGGAATGGAAAGGATGAGGCCGCGCTTCAGCCAGGGCGGGGGCAAGGATGGTCAGCTGGCCAAGGTTCCACAGGACTCGCTCGACAAGCCCATCACGAATACAAATGTCGACGGCCGTTCCGCAGTGGGACCCGGGCCAGGCGTTTTCCACGTAGGCAACTTCATATCCGGCTGCCCTAAACAGACCCAGCATCGCCGCGTCTCCGGACAGAGCGTTCCTCATCGCCTCGTGGTCGGACGGCTCGATCTCCCCGAGTTCGTAGACATAGCGAAGATCGAGCATGGCGGCGATTGACGCGTAGGTGAAGCTGTAGTTCGCCCTCGCCTGATCGGCATTCTCGAACCCGAGTCGAGCGAGGTCGGTGTGAAACGGCGTGTTGTCGAATGAAAACTGCTCCTGCAAGATGTCGGCCCTGGTGTAGCCATCGAGGATCAGCAGCACTACGTCCGGCTGCGGTGGTGCCGGCGCGGCCGGTGAAGGTGCGGAATCTTGGAACGCATAGGGGAGCATTGCCGAGAAGATCACGCCGACGAGTACGAACGCGCCCAAGCCGATGAGCCCTGCAAAGAGCCCATCGCCGGCGAGACGGGTGGCCAGCCACAGGAAGATCCCGGCCATGGCGACGGGGACAACATCGGCAAGTAGGGGGATCGGCAGTAGACCAGCCAAAGTATCTCCGGCGGAGGTCAGGGTTGGCCATTGGAACAGGGTCACAATGGTTACGGTGGTCACACCAAGCGACCACCGGATTCGGTATGTGAAGCGCCGCGAGAGGGCTGCAGCGAGAATGAGGGCGACAATGCCTACCCCGAGAGTCATGCCCAGAACTAGTTCCACCCGGAGGGCCATGGGTCGTTCGGCCATCGTCCATCCTGAACCGGGAATGAGCACTGCGGCGAGCAGGGGCAGGATCCAGAGGACGACGGGGAGGTCGGATTCGTCCCGATACGATCCTTCGGGTGAGCCGGCCGTGGTGCTCTTGTCGTGACTCGTCTTTATCGAGTTCACCCGTCGCCGCCGAACCCGAGCAGGCGCTCCCGGTTCAGTGAACGAGAGCCTAGGAAGAGGCCGACGAATGCAAGAGCCCAGGCGATAACTCCGATCCCGAACGCTGCAAGGGCCGGATTGATGAGCAGTCCGCTCGAGACCCCGTAGGCGGCGAAGATCACCGGCAGCGATACAAGGGTGGCGGCCTGTTGGGCAGCCGCGGTGCTACGCACCTTCGACGAAACCCACAGGATCACGGAAAGGGCGAGAGCGATGAATGGGGGCACGACCCAGATGATCAGTATCCACCACCCCGCCGTCGGGAAGAACCAACCTCCGACCAAGGGGCCGACCTTCACGTTGACCAGGATCGAATAGACCCCGAACCCGACCGCGGTGGCGATGAAGCCGGGGACGAGGCTCGCCAGCATCTTGCCATAGAAGATCTCCCGCTCGGTGAGCGGCGAGTGAGCGAGGAATTCACCCGTACCCCGCTCGCGTTCGCCGACGATGGCGTGGGCTCCGACCGCTGATGAGATGGTTAGCGGAACAACGATCGCGACGGGAGCCAGCAGATAGACAGCCAGCATGTAGGCACCACGGGCTGCCGGGGTGTCGCCGACCACGTTGTCTTGCACGGGTCCCGGCAGGGATTGGAGCACCTCGCCAATCTTGTTGATCAATTGGCTGCTCGTCGTCGACGTGACGATGGTGAGTAGAAAGAATGGAAGCCCCACGAAGAACACCGCGGAGAGGAAGCCCATGGGAATCCAGTAGTCCTTGCTCTTGAAGAGTATGCGTAGATCAGTGCGGGCGACCACGAGCATGCGATCTATTCTCATGACATCTTCCGCAGCGACCGCTGCATTTCGAAATAAAGCGTTTCCAGGGTTGGGTTGTCCGGCTCCACGCGGGTTATCCGGACGCCGGCGGCCACCAGATCGTTCACCAGATCGGGAAGTCGATCAAGATGAGTCAATCGCAGGTGGAGGGCACCGTTCCACCGGGCAGAAACCACGTCAGTATGACTTTCCAGGTTCTCGAGCGCCGACCTATCTTCGGCGTCTATGACAACGGCGGGGTTCGTCACGAATCTCTCTGCAAGGTCCTGTTGGGAACCCACGATTTGGGCATGGCCGGCTCCCATCAGCACCACCTGATCTGCGACCCCTTCGGCCTCATGCAAGAGATGGGTGCACATCACAATGGTCCTGCCCCTGCCGGCAAGTTCCCGGATGAGGTTGAGAACGGCCCGGGCCGACTCGGGGTCGAGTCCCGCCGTTGGCTCGTCGAGCAGGAGCACCTCGGGGTCATGAAGGACTGCTCTGGCGAGAGCGAGCCGGGTCCTCATGCCTGTCGAGTAGCCGCCGGCATCGAGTTCCAATGCATGGTCGATGCCGAAACGCTGTGCCGCCGGAAGGATGGTCGAATGGTCCGCACCGAAGATGTCCGCGGTGAAGGTCAGGTTGTCCCACCCGCTCAGCCGGTCGTACAACGCCGGTTTCGGGGGAACCACGGCCGAACGGGCCCGCACTTCATCGCCGTCGACTCGAGGGTCGAGGCCGAGAACCTTGATCTGGCCCTCGTCGGTAGTTAACGCTCCGGTGACGAGGCGAACGGTGGTCGTCTTGCCTGCGCCGTTCGGGCCGAGGAGCACGGTGATCGATCCTTCGGGAATCTCGAGACTCAAGTCGTCGACTGCGGTCGTGTCGCCAAATCGTCTGGTGACGTGGGTTAGCTCAATTGCGGTGGGCATAGGCTGGCTTATCGGCCGTGTTGAGCTGTAACTGAATCGGTCACGTGGTTCAGGAGGGGATCAGAAACACCCCAGTGAGGGGTGGAAC
>JAYEIP010000259.1:0-7239 GCA_034660155.1 Actinomycetota bacterium
TTTCGTGCGAACCGGCTCGGGTAAGAACATCTGGCCGATGACGGCCACCGAAGTCTCTAACTGGTCCGCGCTGACCCGCCGCACCGAGCCATCAGTCCCCAGCAACACCATCCTCGGATTGGCGCCCCAGCCGCGCGCCAACAAGATGGCGCGATCCTCCTCCGATGGAGAAAGACGAAGTACGTCACCGTCCCGAAAGCGTTGCACGAAGTCACGCATGGCCGCGTGATGGTCGAGGACCGCGTCGCCATGTTGGTCCAGATAGGCCCAGATGTCACCACGATCGCACTCCGCCTGCCGTCGGAACTGGGCCACCTCCTCCTCCCGCTGCGACAATCTGCCACGTAGCTGAGATTTACGCTCGGATGCCCGGAATTGCGCAAAGGAAGCGTTGAGCAGCTCCTCCGCGGCTTTTTGCTCATAGTTTGCTATGAGGTTGGCCGCCATGTTGTACGTCGGCTGGAAACTCGAGACGAGGGGATGGCTGCCTTCGGCGGCGATGCCGGCCACTCGCTCAAACGGGATGTCGAAGTTGTGGAGAACAATGGCTGTTCCCCGAGTATCGATACCCCTCCTGCCGGCTCGCCCGGTCAGTTGGGTGTAATCCCCTGGCTGTAGGACCTCGTGAGAATCTCCGTTGAACTTGCTCAGACGCTCCAATACGACCGTCCTGGCGGGCATGTTGATACCGAGAGATAGAGTCTCAGTGGCAAAGACAAGCTTGACAAGCCCAGCCGCAAAGAGATTTTCGACTGCTTCCTTGAAGGCAGGGACCATCCCTGCATGATGAGCGGCCACGCCCCTTTCGAGTCGACTCAGCCACCCGTCATAGCCGAGCGCGCCAAGGTCGTGCGGTGGCAGGTGCTGTGTTAGGAAATCGACTCGCTGCCGAATCTCGGCCCGCTCCTCCGCAGTAGTCAGCTGAAGACGGGAGTTAGCCACCCATTCGGCTGCCTGGTCGCATCCGGCACGCGAGAAGATGAAATAGATGGCAGGCAGCAAGCCCTCATCATCGAGAACCTCGGCCACCTCGACACGACGAGGAGCCGTGAACCGTCGTTGCCTGCCTCTCCCCTTCTGTAGCAACTGGGTCACGTACGGATTCGGCCGCGAGCCTCTAAACACGGGAAGTGGCTCTAACACGCCTTCATGGAAGCGATCCTTGACGAGATACAGGCTTTCCAGGGGAACTGGTCGATGAGTCTCGATCACCAACCCGGTGTCACCTCGTCTGCTCCTGACCCACGAGGTGAACTCGTCGGGATTCGCGATCGTTGCCGAAAGGGACACAATCGAAATGGATCGAGGCAGATGGACAATGATCTCCTCCCAGACCGATCCCCGATACCGGTTCTGGAGATAGTGGACCTCATCGAGAACCACGACCGCTAACTCATCGAGTGCCGGCGATTCTGCGTAAATCATGTTTCGCAGTACTTCGGTCGTCATGACCACTATTGGAGCGTCACCGTTGATAACGTTGTCGCCCGTGAGAAGACCCACCGCGTTTTCGTCATACTCCGCTCGAAAGTCCGCAAACTTCTGATTGGACAGCGCCTTGATCGGAGTCGTGTAGAAGGACCGCTTCCCGGCCCGATAGGCCCGCGCCACCGCGTGTTGGGCAACGAGAGTTTTGCCGGCACCCGTAGGGGCGACTACAACCACCGATCTTCCAGCATCGATGTGCTCGGCAGCCTCGAGCTGGAAGGGATCTGGGCGGAATGGAAGATCCGACAGATAGGTCATTTCTTGAGGATGAACCGAATCGACAGTATCGCCAACTCGTACAGGATATACATCGGCGTTGCCAACAACGCGAGAGTCAGCGGATCTCCCCCAGGGGTCATCAACGCCGCGGCAACCACCACGAAGACCACGGCCCAGCGTCGCTGCTCCCGCAATGCCCTGCTGGAGACAAGGCCCAGCGCTGCCGCGGCGAACATGAACACCGGAAACTGAAACGCGACGCCGAATGCCAACAGGAAACGCATCGCAAAACTGAAGTAGAAGTTGACACCCACAGTCTCCTGGAGGAGATCGCCGGCAAAGCTAAAAAGGACCCGCAGGGCGAGTGGCAATGTGAAATAGCCAAGTGTCACGCCGGAGACGAACAAGAGAGTCATCACCCCGGACAGTGGGATGACATAACGACGTTCCCGCTTGGTGAGCGCCGGCCCCAGGAACCGCCACAGCTGATAGATGATGACGGGGCTGGCGATTACCGTGCCGCCGAACAGCGCAATGCGGAGCGCCAAAGAGAACGGCTCGGTCGGCTGAAAGAATGCGAGAGGCTGATCGGTTGCCCCTTCGTAAGGCTTCGCGAGAAGCGCAAGTATGTCGCGATAGAAGATGAACCCGACAACTGATCCGAGCATGACGGCGACGACCGACTTGATCATTCGAGAGCGCAACTCGATGAGATGGGCCATCAATGGCATGCGAGCGGTACTCATGCTTCGTCCTCAACATCACCCTCTGTTGGCTCCGGATCGGCAACCGGAATCGCCTCATCGTCGGGTTCCCCGGGTGTCTCGGACTTCTTGGGCGTCTCGGACTTCTTGGGCGTCTCGGACTTCTTGGATTCAGGGGCCGTGAGGTCCTCTACCTCCTTGGTAGTCTCCGCCAGCTCACTTTCCACTTCCGCTTTCGCTTTCTGGACATCGTCGCTAATTGACTTCATCGACGATTCCACCTCGCGCCGGGCACCCTTGAGCTCGTCGGTGACCTCTTTGAGCGGTTCGGTAACCTCTTTGATTTCATCCTCAAACTCGCGACGCAGGTCGCTAGTCAGCGTGCGCGCCTTGCGCGCCAACTCGCCTGCCTTGCGGGCTAACTCAGGAAGTCGTTGTGGTCCGAATACGATCAAAATCACGAGCGCGATTGTGAGTATCTCGGAGAGAGTGAAGTTCGGCATGGGGATGTGATGGTAGCGGTCCCAAGACCTGTCGCTGTGTGTGCCCGCCTGGAGAAAGGGGTGTCTGGGTCGTACTGGTTAGCTGGCCGCCAGCTCAGAGAACCAGTCGTCAGTGTCGAGGGATGTGACAAATCCGTCTATTTCGATCTCAGTGATGGGACCGGTCGTCGCAATGATGTCGTACTCAACCCCGGTAGCGAGCAAAATGCTGACTACCCGGTGGTTGGCAGGCCTGCGCTGGGTGATGCCGCAGAACGGGCAAGAAAAACGGTATGTCCCGCTAGAAGTTTCCGAGCTGAGTTCAAGCCCGAGATCTGCGGTGGTGAGCTCTACATCGCCGCAGCGATTGCAGGTAGTTCTGATGGTGGTCATTGGCCCTACTCCGTGAGGTGCTTGTCTCTCCCCTTTCACATCGGCAACATGGCATTCGGCTAAATGACTATTTGCTACGTAGTCATTCGCGACGGAGATCGTATAGCCCGTGTCAAGCCTCAGCGGGCCGGGGCGTAGCGGGCCAGGATCCTGGTCTTCAGGGCGGCGAGAACCACCTCGACATCGTCACCCTCGAGTAGCTCAGCCGTCCGGCCCAGCCGGATCAGTAGCCTGGCTATGACCAGTGGATCCGACGCCGAGAATCGCACTACAAGACCTTGCGTGTCGTCGGTGACCGTCTCAACCGGAAAATACTCCGCGACCCAGCGTGCCCGGTCTCTCAGCAGAATCAAGGCACGCACGTCCTCTTCCCTGGGGGTGTATCCGATCTCCGGTTCTGGTATCTCTTCGGGTGGCGTGAATACATCGCCGGTGACGGTCACCTCGCGGATCCGATCAATTCGAAACACCCGCTCCGCAGCCGCCAACCGACAAAAGGCTCTTACATACCAGTTGCCTAACGTCGTGAATACTGCCCAAGGTTCTACATCTCTCTCTGACGTCTCCCCCGAGCCGACGGCGGTATATACGATGTTGACCACTGCACCATTTGCGGCTGCGGTTCGCAACTCACCAACCAACGGTGGCTCGCTGAGGTCAACCACGAGCGCTTCCTGATCATCGCCCAGGATGACCTCCTGCAACTTGGTCACCGCGCTTTCAAGGGCAGGTGGTGCCTGCGCAGTGGACACAAGGGCCATCCCAGCCGCCAGGAGCGACAATGCTTCTGGCGGGGTCAACCGAACCGGGCTGGCGAAATAGTCGGCCAGTTCAACAACGACCTCATCCTCATCGATGTAAGCGACCATGAGGTCGCCCGGACCGTAACCCGGCAGCCCGCATACAAAGACGAGGTCGAGATCGGCTGCCAGTTCGCGACGTGTGTACCCAAATCGCTCGCAGACCTCGTCAACGCCGGCCCCAGTGTTGGCAATCACCCAGGGCAGCATTGCCAGAATTCGGTTGAGGCGTTTTGCGGTGCGCGGACTGCTCATATGCCCTCCGCCACCCGATCCACCAGCCGCTTACGCAACTCCGGTGGTCCGACCAGGACGGCCCTGTCATCGAACGAGAGCAGCCATCCGATGAAGGCCTCGGGATTCGCCACCGGCATAGTGGCGACAATGACTCCGTCGCCCTCTTCTTCCAGGGTGCCTCGATTCCCGATTTGACGGCGCGCCCACCACGCCATATCGCTATCAAACCTGACAGTCGCGACAAGATCCTCTCCCCCGGCCTCCCATGGAGTGTCCGGTATAGCATCAGCGGCGCGAAAACCTTCGGGTCGGGCGAAAGCATCGGCCTGATCGTCCGCCGTGACATCACTTGTCTTGTCCATTCGAAACACTTTGACTTGGTCGCCCTCGGCCCCGACGAGATACCAGTGACCACGCCGATGCACCAAGCCATACGGAGCGACTCGGCGGCGCTTGTCTCGGTAGCCGAACAGGACGAAGCGCCGTTCTGCTAGCCCGAGGAACACCGTTCCCAGATCCGCAGAACCTTCGGCCAGGGAGGCCGCCAGCGGCTCGGTCGATGCCGTCACCGGTGCGCCGCCAAGTTTCAGTAAGGCGTCGGGTGCCGACGCGTGACCCCCGAGACGTACTACCTCGGCTGCCAGCCAGAGAGCTGCCCGCTCATCGTCGGTCAACCCCGGGTCCGGGAGGGCGTATGCCTCTCGGTCGACCATGTAGCCGTGTTCTACCTGCCAGCCATCCGTCGGAGCCAGCTCAAGGGGAATACCGAGGCGACGCAACAGGTCCTTGTCTCGCTCGAACATGCGGTGGAAAGCATCATCCGTCGGCTGGTCATAACCGGCGACGGTGGCCCTGATCTCGTCGGCCGTTACCGGTCGGCCCGCGGTGAGCAGAAAGGCGAGAAGATTGAGGATTCGTTCGATGACTTTTTGCACTGCGAGAACATTAGACACGGGATGTCGGGGTGAAGGCAATACCCCTCGCTGTGGGGATTCTCGCACACCAGCCCAGACCCCGGGTGCCCTGTGAGTTCCCCCCTTTACCCCAGCGGCTCCGCCGCTGCGGTACTTTCTCCCCAGAAGGGGGGACTGTTCGGGTTAGAGGCCCGCTATCAGTTTGTCGACGCGGTCGTCGACTGACCTGAAAGGGTCTTTGCAGAGGACGGTGCGTTGGGCCTGATCGTTGAGCTTGAGGTGGACCCAGTCGACGGTGAAATCCCGCTTGCGTGCTTTGGCTGCTTTGATGAACTCGCCGCGCAGTTTTGCTCTGGTTGTCTGGGGTGGTTCGGTCATGGCCAACTGCACCCTCTCGTCGGTCACAACTCGCTCCATCTCCCCACGCCGTTCTAGGAGGTAATAGAGACCGCGGTCGGTGCTTACGTCGTGATACGAGAGATCAATCAATGCCAACCGGGCATCGGACAGCGGCAGGTCGTGTCGACTCTGGTAATTCTCGATGAGGCGATACTTGGCGACCCAGTCAAGCTCACGGTGGAGAGACATGGGGTCCTTCTCCAATCCCGTCAACAAACGCTCCCACATGAGAATGGCGGTCTCCACCTCGGGCGCGAATCCCGTGGTCCGCGAATACCGCAAAGCTCTATCGAGGTACTCCCACTGGATGTCGAGTGCCGACATCTCGCGCCCGTTCGCCAGGCGCACCCGTCGACGGCACGTCTTATCGTGCGATATCTCTCGGATCGCTCGAATCGGGTTCTCCAGGCTCATGTCCCGGAATACGATGTCATCTTCGAGCATCTGGAGCAGCGCCATCGTGGTGCCAAGCTTGGCGTAGGCCACATACTCTGACATGTTGGAGTCACCGGCGATCACATGCAGCCGCCGATAGCGTTCGGCGTCGGCGTGTGGCTCATCACGAGTATTGATGATGGGCCTACTCCGGGTCGTCGCTGAGGAGATCCCCTCCCAAATGTGCTCCGCACGCTGGGCCAAGCTGAAAACGGTCCCGCGAGCTGTCTGCAAGAGCTTGCCGGCACCGGAAAAGATCTGACGGGTCACGAAGAACGGGATCAGCGTGTCGATGATCTTCTGGAAATCGCTGTGACGCCCCACCAGATAGTTCTCATGGCAGCCATACGAGTTCCCCGCCGAATCGGTGTTGTTCTTGAACAAGTAGATCTGGCCCCGGATCCCCTCATCCTCCAGCCGACGCTCAGCACTATGAACCAAACCTTCAAGGATTCGCTCTCCGGCCCGATCGTGGGCGATGACGTCATAAAGGCTGTCACACTCGGGCGTGGCATACTCCGGATGGCTACCCACATCGAGGTACAGTCGCGCACCGTTCTCGAGGAAGACGTTCGAAGAACGGCCCCAACTAACAACCCGTCGGAACAGATAGCGGGCGACTTCGTCCGGTGAAAGACGACGTTGACCACGGAGGGTGCACGTCACCCCGTACTCATTCTCGATCCCAAAGATCCTGCGCCGCATGACCGGAACAGTAGTGCAGCCTGTAGGGCAAGAGCCCGAAACATAGTTCTCGGGTCGATACCTATCGAACGCGACCATAATTGACCTATGGACCAACAATACGTGTGTTTGGCAACGATCGCCGATGTCAACCTGGCTCAGGTCGCCGCTGCCCGGCTCCAGAGCGAAGGACTTACGGTACGACTACACGGCGAGGCAATGGGCCCCTTCCGGCTAACCCTGGGAGGTCTCGCAGAAACCCAACTGTGGGTGGCCGCCGCCGACACCGAATTAGCAACCGCGGTCCTCGAAGACGTCGGAATCGAGTGTCGACCACAGGATCTAGACGGTACGGGTACCTAGTGGTACGTCGCACAAATAATCACCGTGTCTCTCCGGCCCTCGACGCCCCCGGCTGCGCCTTCCTCCTCAACGCAGTGCAGTGACTGCGCCTTCGTCGTCAGGCTGTGCCGGATGACGCCGA
>JAYEIP010000260.1:0-7234 GCA_034660155.1 Actinomycetota bacterium
CAATGCCACCAAACTGTCGAACGCTGAACCCGAAACATAGAACGACACCATCTGGTCGGCCGGGAGCCTGGTCATCGTCTCAACGAAGGCCGCGTCCTCGGCCATCGAGGCGCCACTCTCCCGAGTCTCAATCGCCGCGACGACGTCGGCTTCGATCCCAAAAAGCAACGCTTCGTCAACAAGAACTAGAGCCGTCGCGCCGACATCATCGATGTCACCGATGCGGTAGGCATCCGATCCCGCAATCACAGCCGCGGTCACAGGAACACCGTCGTCGGTGAGGGAGACAAGCAACTTGTCGACAAACGCCTGCGCGGCCGTTTGGTCACGAGCATCGACGCTGAGGAGGAACGACGGCTGGAGGTTGTAGAACGAATCCACTGCGTCCGGGATTTCAGGAACTTTGCCTGCGATCGAGATCGACCGGCCAATCCACGGCAGGAAGTCGCCGGCAAGAGTGAAGCCGGTCTCTTCGCTCAACGCACGATCGATGCCCTCGACCAAATCGCCCGGTGGCTCATCGATAAGTCCAGCCTCGAACAACGGTGTGCCGAAGGCGTCGACGAACGCCTGGAGACGCTCGCTATCGCTGAGAGCCAGCACATCGACACTCACGACAAAATCCATGTCGGGAGGGACGGAACGGGCCGACGCGAACGGATCCCCGTTGAGCCCGCGCCAGATGACAGAACCGGCAATCGCAACGCCGATCACCACGGCCAGGATGAGACCCCCAACCAGAAAAGACCTCCGGGCAGGACGCTCCGGCACGTAAGGCTCCATCTGCGTAGCCCCTGAGTCGTCGCTCACCGGCTTAACCCAGCCACGATCCTCGTTTGATTCCATGGATGCCCCTGTTCGGACTAGGTCAATGCTACTCCGTAGTTACGCGACGTAGCCTGGACTAATGACACAACTACCGGCTATATCGGCTCCCCTGAGCCGGCAGTTGAACATCTTCGGCAAATAGCCCCATCAGCCAGTTTGGGTTGAAGCGCGCCTACCCCTCGACAACGCCCCATCGTCACATCCCCCCACGCAACGCATCGACCGGCTCCAGCGAGCTGGCACGCCACGAGGGGTAGAGGCCGGCGATCAGCCCAATCAGCGCCCCACCCGGAGCAGCCAGTAGCGGCACAGACAACTCGAGCACCGGCGTCCACTCTTTGTTGGCTGAGACGACAACGATGACCAGCACTCCGACGGAGGCTCCGATGATCCCGCCGACGAACCCCATGGCTGCCGACTCAACGAGGAATTGTCCGGCGATGTGCCGTCGAGTGGCACCGACTGCTCGCCGCAGCCCGATCTCGCCCACCCGTTCGAGTACGGAGACGAGCGTCACGTTGGCGATGCCGATCGCTCCGACCAGCAGCGACACACCACCGAGAACAAGAAAGAGAGTGTTCACGTCGGACTCAACACCAGAGCGAACAGCACGCGGCTCGGGGGGCACCGACACTCGCAACAGTTCAGGGTCATTGGGGTTCAGGGCGACTGCTACCTGCTCGCCGATGAGGCGGGCAGCACCGAGTTCGGTAAGGATGTGAACCTCAGCGGGTGTCTCGGTCCCGAACAAAAGCCGCGCGGTGCCGTCGGGGATAATGACGCTATCGAGTAGTGCTGGTTCTCTGGAAACATCTTTCAGAATTCCGATGACGACGAGTGTGGTGTCACCCACAAATATGGCGGGCTGCTGATCCACTCTTGTGATGTTGAGCCTCGCGGCCGCCCCTGGTCCAAGTACCGCGACCGGATCGCGGCGGCTGGCGTGGCCATCGTCGAAGTAGCGACCAGTCGCAAGTTCGCCGACTACCGCCTCATACAGACCGGGCGACGTCGCCAGCACCTCTATGGCGAACTCACTTTGTCCAAGCGGGTCATTAATCGGGACAGAGCTAACCAGCTCGCCCTCGGTATCGACCCTCGTCAGCGTTCCGGCAGCAACAACGCCGTTCAATCGAATCAATCGATCCTCGGCATCCCAGGGGATGACCGAAACACCACGGTCCCGGAACCCAAAACCAAACCCTTCGGACCGGTTGCCGACCGACACGGACGTCGCGGCCAGAGCGTCGAACCGGGTGACGATCTGGTTGCCGGCAGTCTTGGCAAGGCCAAGGGTTGCGACCAGCGCGGCGACTCCGAGGACGGTACCGAGCACGGTGAGGACGGTTCGTCCCGGTCGGGCCAGCATCCCCGAAACGGCTTCGCCGATGAGGTCACGCGGCGCCAGCCGCGAACGAACAATGCGATGCTCCACGGGTCGCACTCTTTCGTCGCTCATAGCCGCACCGCTTCTGAGAGGTAACCATCGGTGATCTCTATCCGACGATCGGCCCGACGGCTGACCGCCTCCTCGTGAGTGATGACCATCAAGGTCAGCCCGTCGGTGCGGAGTTCGTCGAACAGATCGAGGATGGACGCCGTCGTCGTGGTATCCAGATTCCCGGTCGGCTCATCGCACAAAAGCAGACTCGGCTCGCCGGCGATCGCCCGAGCCATGGCGACCCGTTGCCTCTCGCCACCGGAGAGTTGCCGCGGGGTGAAGTCGATACGATGTCCCAAGCCGACCCGTTCGAGCGCTTCGGTGGCGCGTTGTTTACGGACCCGGCGGGAAGTCCGGTTGTAGACGAGGCCGGTCATGACGTTCTCGAGCACCGAGCGGTAGGCCAGCAGGTGGAACGCTTGAAACACGAAACCGACTTCGCTGCCTCGCAACGAGGCGCGGAGCCCATCGCTAAGCGAACCAACGTCAACACCCAGCAGGCGGTATGTCCCCGATGTCGGCGTATCTAGGCATCCGAGGATGTGCAGCAACGTCGACTTCCCCGATCCAGATGGTCCTACGATCGCGACATAGTCCCCGTCGGCAACGACCAGATCGGCATCCTTGACCGCTTCCACTGGTGGCGAGCCGGGGAAGGTCCTGGTTACCCCTTCTAGCTCGACTACAGGGCTCATTCCTCGTCTGGCTCCGGGGATGAAGCATCGGAGCGACCGCCCTGCTGGAATCCCACCACGACACGGTCGCCTTCAGCAAGCTCGCCATCGATGGGGGTTATCTCAACCATCCCACCGGCCGCGGATAGCCCGGGGGTTACTGTCACGTCACGGGTGGAACCGTTCGTCTCTTCGACGGTAACGATGGTCTCGCCACTCCCTGTCGCCGAAAGAGCCGCAGCGGGAACTGCGAGGACGTCACCACCGGAGGACCGGGTCGCCACCGGGATTGTGATCTTGACGTTGGTGTTGTTCAGTTCGGCTCGCACCTCGTCGGGCAGGATCTCGATGTAGATCTCGTCGACGGCAACCCCCTTGGTTCCCGGGCGGTCGGCCTTCTCAGACACCGTGCCCTCGAGCTCGATACCCAGCCGGCTCAACTCGATGTGCACCCGGTGGCCTTCTTCGATGAGATCGCCCTCCTCGATCGAGATTGAAGAATCGATGGCCAACCGTGATCCCGACACTTGCATGATTTCGCCGCTCGCCACGTCACCGCGCTGGACACCGACACTGTCAATCCTGATCGGGTATACCTTGAAGAACAGGAACTCACCATCGGGCACCGGTGCCCCAACCATGGCGCGGGCCTCAGCCAGGTCTTCGAGCGCTCTGTTGAGAGCCTTCCGTTCGGAGCTGGTATCACGGGGTGGACCAACGGCACCGGCTTCGGCGAGCGCGCTCTGCAGCGTCTCTTCGCTGATCGCCACCCTGATCTCCTCGTCCGCTACCGCGCCCTCGAGGGACGCCAGCTCCGCATCCGTAGGAGGCAGCCCGGTATCTGGATGGGTCCCGGCTTGTGCCTGGGCAAGACGTGACTCTGCGAGATCGAGCTCTTCCTCAGATGCTGCAAGGTCGGCCGTTGCATCGGTGACCGCCCGCTGCGCCTTGACCGCTGCGGTCCGCTGCGCCTCCGCCTCGTTGTAGGACTCCCGAGCCCCGTCAACGACGTCCTCTGCCGCCTCAACCTGAGCCAACAGTGCCTCGTCCGTACCGATGGGCTGGTAACCCTTACTCGCGTAAAAGGCACGCAACGCCGTTTCGGTTTCAGATCCATAGACGCCATCAATCACGCCTGGATCAAAGCCGAGGCGAAGCAGCGCGGCCTGCAACTGAGAAATATCCTCGCCTTTGTCACCCGGCATGACCGTGCGGAACAATGGCAAGTCACCCTGGAGAGCAAAGGTGGGTCGTCCGGCGAGCTCAAACAACACGGAACCCTCGGGAAGCTCATCGCCAACGCCAGGGACCCAGGTGACCACCGGGGACAGACCCGGCACCGCCAACGATGGGGTAGGAACTGATTCGGGTTCATCGAACCTAACCGTCCCCCTGATAACGACGTCATTGGCGATGACCATCCGCTCAACGGGAACCGTGATCAGCGAGGCCTCCGGCGGCTCAGCCTCCGCGGCCACCTGGGCCGGTGACTTGATCCGGGTACCGGCTACCCACCCGACGCCGGCCGCCGCCACGACCGCGACCAATGCCAGTACCAACAGAGCCCGACGACTCAAGACACCTCCTCAGCTACCCCGACTACGGACAGCCCCGGTTCCTAGGAGTTCTCCTTCTTGAATGCGAGAAGGCGGTCCATGTTCTCGTCGACAAATTGCTGTTCCAGATCCTTGTAGACGACCTCGAACAGGTCCCGCATGTCCTGCGAGCATTCGTAATCGGCGGTCGCCACCGCAAGCTCCTCGTCGATCAGTGGCTGAAGGAGCTCGAGGTCATATTCAGGTCCGTAATACTCGAACTCACCATCGTCGCCCTCGGCACCACCAACGGCGGTGACAGTGACACCCCCGGTGGCGGACCCCTCCCCCTCTTCGAAGTCACCACCGAAGTCCTGCTCAGGCCATGTAATCAGCTCGTTGACTCTCTTGCTGAACTCACCTTCGCCAAACTCGTCACCCCAGAAGTAGCTGTACATGTCTTGCTGGGTGGGGAAGTTGTGGCCCTTCTCCGCCATACAACTCGACCAATCGGCCTGGGCCTTGATGATCCGCGGATCGGATTCCGCTCTTATGTAGACATCCTCGAAGTCTTCCCCGAATTCCTCCCAGAACGCCATGTCGTCGCCGCCGCCGAATGCCTCGTCGTAGGCATTGTTCATACAACCGTCGGGTTGCCAGTTCTCATAGGCGGAGTTGTAGAACTCTTCCATCTCCTCAGGGGACATGGCTTCGATCTCTTCCTGAGGTGTGTTAGCGATGATGTCCGGTTCACCACCGTGGAGGAGCCGGAAGTACTCTTCCCTTTCAGCATCGTCCATGGCTTCGACAATCGCCTGGTTGGGGTCATCCGCATACGGGTCTGATTCTTCGTCGTAGGCGAACTGCTCCTCCTGGAGTACCCAGGTGCTGACGCCAAAGCCGAACTGCTTGACGTACTCCTCTTCGTCAAATTCGTCGTAACCAAAGCCGCCACCGATATCGGAGGGGACAAACGGGACGTATTCAAAACCCTCGGCCGCCATACACACGGCGATCTGCTGCTGAATCTCGACCTCTTGGGCTCGGAAGTCGGACTCGTCAAAATCTTGCGCGCCGAACCCCGGGATAAAATCGTCCAGCCCCAGGACACCGTCTTCGCCAAGGTCGATCTCGCCGGATGGTGTGTCGGTCGTTTCTTCCGCTGAGACGTCGTTGCTTCCTTGCGGTTCATCCGAACCGGCTGGCGTCGTCGCGGCAGCAGTGCCCGCCGTCGTCTCAGTCGTCGTCCCGCCACATGCGGCGACCAGGACCGCCATCGTCGCCAGCATCACCAAGAAACGTTTCACCACGTCACCTCCGGTCTTCTATGGACAAGCGTAATGCGCCGCGGCAAATTGCTCTAGTCCCGAGTCCTTGATTCCCACGATTGATAGACGCTCCGACCAGGCATTTGGTTCCCGAGCGCAACCGAGGCGCTAAGCAGATCCTGCCTCAATGGCGGCGACGAGAGCCACGGCTTCTTCTCCGCACAACAAGCTCAATGCGGGGGCACCGGCGTCGATCGCAGCGGAGACCGCGGCGATCAGCGAGCCGTCCTCCAACAGTCGATAGAGGTGATCGCCGGGGCAAGTCGTCGATGCAACATCACGATGCCCGCGGATCGCGACCGGGTCGACGCCAAACTCTGCCGCACCCCAGGCCAGCATGTCGACCAGTGCCGCAACCTGTGCGACGCCAATTTCTTGCTTGTTGAAGTCGCCCTCACAGCAAACGAGGAGATACCCCGTTGGGTCGTATTCGGTGGCGGTGTCGCCGACTGCATCGAGCGGTCGCCCCTCATACACGTTGCCGTTGGCATCGATGAGATAGTGGTAGGCGAGATCGGGCCAGCCCAATCCCTGGTGATAATCCTGGTGTTGGCGGGCCCGGCCCGGAGCTTCACCATTGGCTGCCAGAACGACCGCGGTGTGGTGAACCATGATTCGATCGATGGTGTGCTTGGTGAAGTCGCCGGTCACCGGCTGTGCTCCCCACGCGTCCCGACATATCACAGGGATTGCCGATCGGCTGGGGGATGTCGTCGTCGCTGGTGTTGTGGTTGCCGGGATGATCTTTCCCGGAGGAGATGTGGTGGCCGGCAGGGCCGTTGTTGACGGGACAGTCGCTGTCGACGTGGTTGCAGCCTGCGGAGATGTAGCCGTCGTCACCACGGCAGACGTATCTCCCCCACTTGACCGGGTACCTGCAGCAATAACACCCACAGCGGTGGCACCCAGCGCGGCCCCTATCGCTGCAAGAAACCGCCTACGACCGATCGACGCACCAGTCACGGCTAGGAATCCCACTCGGTCAGGTCGACGGCAAGATCGGTCGGGTCGATGGTGTCGTCATTCCAAGCGTTGTCGAACTCGCTGACACTGCCAGGGTTGTCGCCGTCCCAGAACCCGTTCCAAACCTCGACATCATCTGACCAAAAGCGCACCCGGTTGTTGTGGACAACCGATCCGCCGAAAGGATGCTCCAGATAGAAGTTGCGTGAGTACATGCCGACGTTGGATTGAATCGGTGTTTCTCTGGCATCGGCGGTATTGGATTCCACTACGAACCCGTCGGCATCGAACCACGCCACGCGCCCCATCTGCGGGCCCTGGTAAACCGTGTTGTTTCGAATCACATGGTCTTCACCGCCGGCGATCGCAATACCCACCTGACCCGGGTTCAATAGCATGTTGTCTTCGACCACGATGCCGGACCCGCCGCCGTCCCCGAGGATGATGCCGGTACCCGAGTCGGAG
>JAYEIP010000261.1:0-26616 GCA_034660155.1 Actinomycetota bacterium
GAATTCAGATTGCCTACCACGCCCCGGCCGGCGCCAATGTGGACGTGTTCATTGTGAATGCCGACGGTTCCAACCCAGTCAACCTCACCAACAATCCGGCTGTCTACTACCACAAGCCCGCCTGGTCTCCAGATGGCAGCAGGATCGCCTTCGAGCGCTTGGATACGGACTGGGAGCTCTTCATGATCAACCCCGACGGCACCGGGCTCGCCCCGCTCGCCGTCAGTCCGACAACGTTCGAGTTCGATGTCGATTGGGAGTCGGCGAACCGGGCGCCGGTTGCAGTGGATGATGGTGATGCTGTGGTGCATCGCGGCCAGTCGGTCGAGATTGATCCGCTGCGCAATGACTCCGACCCGGATGGCGATGCACTGACACTTGGCGAGATAACTCGGATGCCGGAAGAGGGCTCGGTTATCATCAATCCGGCGGGGACGGTCACCTACACCCACAACGGGATGACGGTTCCACCTGATCACGTCATGCCGTACACGGATTCATTCGACTACCGAGTCGATGATGCCCGGATGGGATCGGCCTTCGCCACTGTTCAGGTGTGGATCTATCCGTATTTCGACGACGTCCCGGAGTCGAATGTGTTCTTCGATGATGTCCTGTGGTTGGGGGTGCAGCGCATCACGCAGGGCTGCAACCCGCCGGACAACACCCTCTTCTGCCCTGCCGAGTTTGTCACCCGGGGTCAGATGGCGGCCTTCTTGGTGCGAGCCCGTGGCTACACGGATGTCGGGGAAGGGAATCTCTTTGTCGACGACGACGGTTCTGTATTCGAGTTGGACATCGACAAGCTGGGCACGGCCGGGGTGACAAGAGGGTGTAACCCGCCTGTCAACGATCGTTATTGCCCGAACGGGCTGGTGACGCGCGGACAGATGGCTGCGTTCCTATCTCGCGCATTCAGCTTGACGGACCAAGGCACACACGATCTATTCATCGATGACGACGGCTCGATCTTCGAAGACGACATTGACAAGCTCGGGGCAACGGGTGTGTCTAGGGGATGCAACCCACCACTCAATGACCACTTCTGCCCGGATCAATATGTGACGCGCGAGCAGATGGCCGCCTTCATCAGCCGGGCAGTGAACTGGGGCGAGGAGTGACGGACGAGCGACGCGGAGCGAGGTGGGGGTGCTAGCCAATCCTCCACACTGAACCGGATCGACCGGGGATTGTTAACCGACTTCCGTCGGACGTGCCAGTGCCCCACACCAGCCGCAACTCGCCCGCCACTGCCGTCGTTGCGGTCGTTTCTCCCGCGTTTACTGCAATGAGGAGCCTTTCTGAAACGTCGAAACGTTCGAATACGTAGAGGTGACCGGTGGCGGAGACGGTCTTGTATCCCGGACCCCGCAGCGCCGAATGGCCGTGCCGGAGAGCGATCAGGCTGCGATGGGCAGTGAGGAGTTCCGTGTCCCACTGTCTCTCATCCCAGGGGAAGGCCCGCCGACAATCGGGATCGAGCGAGCCCGTAACTCCCACCTCGGTGCCGTAGTAGACACAAGGCGCCCCGGGAAACGTCATCGTCAGTAACGTGCTGAGGATGATGGACGCTCGATCCTCAGACGCGGTAGCCAACAGGCGAGCCGTGTCGTGTGATTCCAGCAGGTTGAGGTTCGCCAGGTGTGACTCCAACGGATAGCGAGCGAACAGCTTGTCGATCCGTTCTGCGTACTCGGCCGCGTTGATTGGAGCGACTCCGAAGTACGCCGGGTTGGGCACAACCTCGTCGGGGTCAATGTGCTCGCCGATCACAAACGAGATGATCTCGACGGTGAGCAGGTAGTTCATCGTTGCGTCGAATCTCGTGCCACCGACGATGTACTCGCTGGAGTCTTCCCATATCTCGCCCACGATGTACGCCTCAGGATTGATCGCCCGAACCCGCCGCCGGAACTCCTCCCAGAACCCACCGGCGGTGATTTCGTTGGGAACATCGAGCCGCCAACCATCGATCCCCTTGCGGATCCAATGCTCGGCAACCCGCATGATGTACTCCCGCACCACGGGGTTGTCGGTGTTGAGCCGGGGGAGCGGTTTCAAGTTGTACCAGCCGAGGTAATTGGCGGGCCCCTTGCCATAGGGGTTCAGGGGGTAGCCATCGATGGTGAACCATTCCAGGTACGGCGACTCCTTCCCGTTTTCGACGATGCTGTGGAACTGGTGGAAGCCTCGTCCGACGTGATTGAACACACCGTCGAGCACCACCCTGACATCCCGCTTGTGGCAGGCAGTGATCAGCTCGTCGAGTGCCTCGTTGCCGCCGAGCAGTGGATCAACCTGGTAGTAATCGTCGGTGTGATAGCGATGGTTGGCGCCGCTTACGAAGATCGGGTTCAGGTAGAGAGCCGTTATGCCGAGCTCGACCAGGTAGTCGAGGTGCTCGACGATGCCCAGGAGATCTCCACCCTTGAAGCCATGCCGGGTGGGCGGTGAGTCCCAGTGCTGGAGATTGGCCGGCTTGAACACCCGATCCGACCTGGCGAACCGGTCGGGGAAGATCTGATAGAAGACAGCGTCTTTGACCCAGGAGGGTGTCTGGTTGAGTGGGGTGGTCACTGAGCCGCGCCTTTCGTCTCTCCTGGTTCTGTACCTTCGAGCCAGGCATCGTATTCGGCTCGATCGGCTGCGACCATTTCTGCGGTGATAGTGCCTGGTGCTGTCCGCATCTGTCGGGGGAACTCAGCCGGGGCCAGTACATCGCGGTAGTCGATTCTGGCCAGCGACATCAACTCAGTAAGCCGCTCCAGGTCGCCATGGCTGAGCCGGATCGCAGCGAGCTGGATCCGGTGGAGCCCTTCGGCCGATGTCATCTCACCAGAGCGGAGCAGCGCTTCCGCGGCTGGCTGGAGGTCGACGGGGAACGTCTCTTGCAGCTTTCGCAGCACGATGGACGCAAGGTGATCCATAGCGAGACTCTACGCCTGCGGCGAGGTTCCGGTTTGGCATATGGTCATGGCAGGCCTGAGGAATCATCTGGCGAGTCCTGATTGAGAAACCGTTCGATCTCGTCGGCGATCTCATCGCCGCTCGCTAGCCGACCCTCTTCCGCAAGTATTTCGAGTCGCTCGAGATGAGCTTCGTTTTCGGGTCTGGAAGCGATCAACTCATCAATGTGTGCGGCCTGCTCCTTACTCTTCTCAATGAGTTCAGTGGTGTCGATTTCGAGATCGAGTCGGATGGCGAGGCGGCGGATCAGGGCCAGCACCCCGGCGTGGTAGCGCTCGTTCACGTAGTGAGGCACCTGAGCCCAGTAACCGATAGTGCCCAAACCGCGACGGACGGCGGCATCGGCGACCACGTTCACCGCCGCACCGGGTACATCCAGATCATCATCGAGGGCGACGTCATCCTCACCGACCAGCTCACTGCTAGACGCCGTAGTCATTACAGGTGGCGAGTAGGTGTGGGGGACAGCGGCCGGGACTGCTCCGATGGTGATGATGAGCTCCACGCCATAACGTTGCATCAGGTCGCTCACCGCTTCGGCGAAGGCCCTCCACCGAAAGTCCGGTTCGTTGCCGACCATCACCAGCAAGTCCTGGTCGCCCAGTTCGCGTCTATACATGGTGACGGCGGGCCACTCGACCGATGCCATGCGGCCCTCACGGAATCGGATTGTGGGCCGATTGGAGCGGTAGTCAAAGATGGCGTCGCCGTTGAAGCGCACCAATTCCTCCCCATCCTCCGCAAGGAATTCGGCAGCACCGGTGCCCGACCCACCGGCATCTACCCACCCGGAAAGAGCCAGCACGAGAGCTGGATTGCGGAGGTCACCTTCGGCGACGATTTCGTACAACTCATCCATTGAGGGTTGAAGGGTAGAACGCTCTGTGGTTCCGTGCTGAGATCGCCAGCAGCCGGCGGGCCGTCAGCCCTCCTCTACACAGATCTCCTTTGCGAGAACCGCCATGGTTGTGCGGGTTGCCAGGAACACCACTAACACGGTGACCATCACCAGCAGCACATACGCCGCAGTTTCGAAGAACCTCTCTCCGGTCTGTTCGAACATGACCATGGTCGCGATAGTGATCGCCGCCATCGGGAACGAGTATGCCCACCAGGAAAGGAAGAACTCCAACCTGGTGAACCGGTCTATCTGGCTGACGAGCAGCAACGTTAGGAATAGCGCCGCGTAATACATGATGCGGCCGAAAGCATCGAGCCCGTCCGTCAACCGGACGTAGGCAATGAACCCGACCGCCGGTGGTGCAATGAGGATGAAGAGAGTCGGGAACAGCCGGGCCGGGATCGGTGCATGAAAGATCATCCGGTTGAAGACGATTACCAGCAAGACTCCCCAGAACACGAGGCCAACGCTGAAGAAGAACCAGGAGATTTCGCTGTATCCATGGGTGATTCCGGCGATGGGTACGAGGATGTTGCCGACCACGGGTATGAACCAGGCCGGATTCAGGTGCTGGGTCTCGAAGTGGGGATGATGCATCCACGCTTGCATCACATAGAGGGTTAACAGGAGGTGGGCCACAGTTCCGATCACCCATAGTGCCTTGGAGAGGCCGACCATCTGGTTCATCGTGGCGATGCTGAGCAGGATGAGGCTAATCGAGATCGTCGGGAAGAAGGACAGTTTGACGGGACTCTGGAGTTCTTCGACGATGGCACTCCCGAACCGGACCCCCTTGAGGGTGTAGATACCGGCGAGGACGACGAACACCGCAGCAGTCAACGCCAGCAGAATGTCGGACGGGATGGTCGAAAGGTCAAAGACCGAGTGCGCCTTTTCCCAGGCAATAGTGGCACCGGCGAGACCCATGACGATGGCGAAGTATGAGATCGGAAAGTTGGCCAATCTGGCCCGTGACGTAGGCATCGGAGCTCCTGCGGGGGTGGTTTCGGTGCTCCCAGTCTATATGCGAAAACTCGCATGTACGTTATCGACGTGGTGTCGCGGCTGGGAATGCTCTGCCGTGACGGACCTGGGCAGCTGACGGGCCCGAGGTATTCGGTCAAGCTGTCGGGACACCAACCCGATTGACTCACATCGGTGTGATGGAAACTCGGGAGAGTACTGCTTGACATCTCATAGGCTTGGCTACGTTACCGGCTTGGACGGTCTCCGAGCACTTGCAATCGGCGGTGTTTTGCTGTTTCACCTCGGTCTGCCGGGGGCGATGCTGGGGTGGGCCGGGGTACAGCTCTTCTTCGTAGTATCTGGGTTTCTTATTACCCGGATACTGCTTGTGTCTCGCGAGGACAATCACCCTTTCCGATCGTTCTACATTCGCAGGGCGTTACGCATATTCCCCATCTACTATCTCTACATCCTTCTGATGGTCGTGATACATCTCGGTTCAGGGGTCAGCGAGCCATTGCGATTTCTCCCTCTGTATGGCACCTACACGCAGAACATCCCGTCGTTGATGGACGGCAGCGCCAGCCTTCTGGCGACGCAGCACACATGGTCGCTTGCGGTCGAGGAGCAGTTCTACTGGCTGTGGCCCATGGCCGTTCTCCTGTTACCCAAGAATCGTATCCGTTACCTCATCGGGGGCTTGTTCCTAGCGGCTCCGTTATGGCGCCTCGTGATCGTATTGAGCGGTAGTCATCCGCTCCTCGCCGTTGGGACGCTGCCTGCCCAGATCGATGCCATAGCGGTTGGAGGGGCGATCGCGTACGCTCAGTGCTCAGGATTCCCAGCTGCATCCGTGCGACGATTCGCCTGGATAGCGCTTTGGCTCGGAACCGTGTGGGTTGCCCTGCTTAGCGCGATTGTCGGACTGAGTTCGCTTTGGCACTCACGGATATGGGTGACATCTCCTGTCGGATTTCTCTATCTGACTGGAATTGCGGTCCTCTTCGGAGGCGTTGTGGCATTGGTTGTGGTCGGCATCGTTCCGCGGTTCCTTACCTGGCGGCCGCTGATGCAGGTCGGCAGGATCAGCTATGGCATATACCTATATCATGCACTGGTCTTTTTTGTTGTCCGCCGAAGTTCCGACGGCATTCTCGAAGGCCTTGGCTTGTCGGCTGATTCCATCGCCGCCGAGCTAGTGCTGATAACGATGATGTTGACTCTTAGCTATGGCGTGGCCGCTCTGTCTTGGCGACTCATCGAGCAGCCGTTGTTGGGGCTAAAAGATCGCCTCGCTCCAACGGGTAGCAGCGTGACCGAATCTGGCGGGGAGCACCCGGATCCAAGCGAGATCGTTGTCGTGCCCTCAGCCGTGACCTGACTGCGAAACCCGGCTACTCCGACAGGGCGCGGGAGAGGAATGCGGCCATCTCGGCGCGCGATACCGCGGAGTCGGGGCAGAAGCGGTCGTTGGTCGGGGGGTTACAACCCCGGGTGATGCCGGCTTCCGCAAGCGCCTCGATGTGGAGTTCGAACACCGACCCGCCCACATCCGTGAAAACTCCGGTAGTACCGCTGGGTAGGTCCAGGGCCCGGACTAAGAATGCTGCCATCTGGCCCCTGGTAACGGGATCGTTCGGGCAGAAGCGGTCGTTGAGCGGTGGGTCACAGCCCTTGGTGATGCCGGCAACAAAGATTCGCTCAATGTCCTGCTCGAACGGTGTTGCGTCGTCGTCGCTGAAGGTTTCCGACTCATCGAACTCGGGCAGGTCGAGAGCCCTTGCGAGGAAGGCTGCCATCTGGCCCCTGGTAACAGGATCATCCGGGCAATACCGGTCGTTGGTTGGCGGGTTGCAGCCCCGGGTGATACCGGTGGCTGCGAGCCATTCGATGTCACTCAGGAACAGATGGGCCGACGGTACATCGACGAAGGTTGTCGGCGGACCAACGGTGGTTCCGGGGAACTCGGTGGTTATGAAGATGTTGTCGAACCAGATGTGTTGGGTTTTAATGGACCCGGGCATGTAATCGACAATGGCGAATTCGTTGACCCGCAGATCGGTGGTATCGCGCCAGCGCATGCCTTGAACGTCGATCTGTAGCTGACCGTCTATCCACAGTTGTTGACTGCCGTCGAACTCGCCGGGAGTCCCGGCGTCGACGTGGATGATGAGTTCATGCCACTGGCCGGCCACAGTCTCTACCTTGGGCTCCTGCTGCTTGAAGAGGTTCCCGTAGCAACAATTCATGTCCGGGAAGTAGGAGTAGAACATGAACGGACGCAACGTCGGGTCGTTATAGGGATGCTCAGGGTCAACCGTTGTTGTGAAGAAGTCATAGCCACTCGGGACGATGCCCGCCTTGCCGTGCGAACTCCACTTGTTGTCGATGTGGTTACCGCTCACCGATGCGAAGTGCATCCCGTTGCCGTCGCCCCTTAGATTCTGAAACCCTATCTCGAACATCACGTCGAACCGGACGTAGATCTCGTCGTAGCCCGGCATGAACCACTTATTAATTTCGCCCCAGCCATCCCCTTCCGGAATCGTTCCTTCGAGTGCATAGCTGCCTGTTCTGATCTCAGCGGGATCGCTGGTGATGGCGTAGCGGTTGGTGTTTACGTTGTCCCAGGCGCTGAGGTCGCCCGACTCGAAGCCCTCTTCGAAGATCACGATATTGGGTGCGGCAGCGACTGGATCGGTCGGGCCAAAAGCCGTCAGCGTTGTGATGGACACGATGATCGCCAGCAGAATCCGTCTCATGAGCCCACCGCCCTATACAAGAACGCCGCCATCTGGCCACGGGTCACGGCGTCCCCCGGGCAGAACAGATCGTTGGTCGGCGGGTTGCATCCCTTGGTAATACCGGCGGTGGCGAGAGCTTCGATGTCTTGTTCAAAGATCGATCCATCGTCGTCGGTGAACGCCCCAGGTGTGCCCGCAGGCAGGTCAAGTGCCCGCACCAGGAACGCCGCCATCTGCTCACGGGTCACGTTGGCAGAGGGACAGAAGCGATCGTTGGCTGGTGGATTGCAGCCTTTGGTGATGCCCGCGTCTGCTAGTGCCTCGATGTCTTGTTCAAAGACTGACCCTTCATCGTCGGTGAAGCCGGCCGTCGTGCCCGCGGGAAGATCAAGCGTCCGCACCAAGAACGCGGCCATCTGGCCCCGGGTGACGAAGTCGTTGGGGCAGAATCGATCGTTCAGCGGTGGGTTGCAGCCCTTCGTAATCCCGGTGTCGGCTAGCCATTCGATGTCGTCGAAGAACAGCGTCCCCGGCGGAACATCGATGAATCGTGAGCCAACCCCGTCCACTCGGGGACCGTACTCGGGGAGCGCAAAGCCGTATTCAAAGGCACCCATGTCGGGGGCACCGACGATGGTGACACCATCGTTGAGGTTGTCGAGTGGGGTACCGCCGTGGATCGCCGCAGAACCCGATGCCGGGCGTAGATCCGCCGCTCCCGGTTCCACTGCGACGTCCCAACTCGCCGGCAGACCGGCGCCGACGAGGTCGAGCATGCCCACCTCGACACCGTGGTCCTCCACGCCGGGAGGTAGATCGCCGATGCGGTCGTAGCGAACGTTCTCCCACTTGAACCACGGCCCGCCGGGGTCTATCTCACGCGTGGTGCCCCATGCGTTGTAGTCGAAGTCCCGGAACCCCTCATCCCGCACAGTTACGAACTCGAAGGCATAGCGGGTCCCGATGAACAAGTTGTTGCGGAAGGTGGCGTTGCGCCACATCGCCCCATTGTCACCATGGCCATCCCCGACCTTGACTCCCGTGTTGTGCGCCACGACGAAACCGGTGGTGTCATTGTGCATTTTGATCGGCACACTCTCGAGATTGAAGAACTCGTTACGAACGATGTACGCCGGTCCGCCGGCTATTGGCTGAACGCTGACACCCATCCGGGCATTGGTCACCCGGTTGCTCCACACGCGAACGTTGGCCTGGTTGTAGTCGATCTCGATACCGTCGTCCACGCAGAAGGCGGCGTCATTGCCGAAGACGTCATTGCCGAATGAGGGTCCGGTACTGGGCTGGATCGAGATACAGTCGGCGAAGTATCGAACCGTGTTGTGGCAAACGACATTGCTCGTACCCCTGAGGTCGATGCCGCGCTCACTGGGGATCCCGGACTGAGGCCAGGTTGTGCGCCCGGTGATGGCGTTGTCGCAGATCGTCTGGCGGGCCTCGGTGGCGTTGGCGCGGCGGTTGTAGATACCGAAGTCAACATCCTCGATAGTGTTGCCGGTGATGAGAAGATCTTGCGTGTTCTGGGCATCGATTCCCCAGTGGCCATTCCGGATGATGAAGCCATCGAGAATGATGTGGCCGGTATCACGGTCGTGGTTCCCGAGGGTGATGACGCCGCGGTCCGTGTTGGCTCCGTCGATCACAACGTTGCCGTCGGCGAGAAACGAGATCGGATGGCCGTCGGTTCCCGACGCCATTGCTTGAAATGGCTCGTATGTTCCGGCGGCCACGGTGAAGGTATCGCCGGCTTGTGAGGCATTGGCGGCGGCCTGAAGCCCGCGAAACGGGTCTGCCGGCGTACCGGTTCCGCCGCCACTCCCAGGGGCGACATGCAGCTGTCGCCCGGCGGTATCTGGCATTGCGAGGGTTCGGGTTGTTCCGGAGACGGTCTGAGTGGTGCCGCCACCGTCGGGGTCGGTGATAGTGAGTCGCAGGTCGTAGGTTGTCCCGGGCTCGAGGAACATGGCGCTGGCGCCCCACTGGTCAAGACCCAGCGGTGACCCATTCACGATAAGGGTCGGGTACGCCCGAACCGCCATCGCCCCCGGCTGCCACGTACTAGTCCCGGCAACCCGGAACTCCAACATCATCGAACTATTGAGATTGGTGTCTCCGGCAACGCTCCAGACGACACCGACATTCTCATAAGTGGCGTCGATCCGAATGGTCCCGGGGATGACTGGGTCTCCCGGTGCAGCACCGGCAGGATTCGTTGGGAAGGCAACGAGCAGTATCGTGAATAGCGCGAGTACGGCGGTTACGGCGGGCAAACGGTTCATTGTCGATCCTGTTCGTTGACGCGCCTTCCTACTGCGAACGAGGCTAATCGGGTGTGGTGTCTATACAGATGTTGCTTCAGAGGCCGATAAATGGTTAGTCGCCGGTTGGCTCCGGTGATCGTAATGCGTTGTCGTAAACGAGTTTCCGAGGGACCATGAACCGCGAATCTAGGTGGGAACCCCGCAGATGGCTGTCGCGAGCTATACGCGTCCTCATCTTCATGATCCCTCTGATCCTTGGCGTCATCGCGGCGACCCTGGTTGCTCGTCGCTTACCCGCTTATGACTCGGTCGTCGGAGGTGTGGCCTGGTGGACGGTGGTGATCGGATCGTCTTTCATCATCGTCAACCTGACCGATCGAATCGCCAGGCGATTCCTCCCCCTTGCTGCTTTGCTCGATATGTCTCTTGTCTTTCCCGAGGCCGCCCCATCGCGGGTCAAGGTTGCGATGCGGACCTGGACGACAGCCCAGCTCAAGACGCAGATCGAAGAGGCTCGGGAGCGGGGAATCGACGACGATCCCACCCGCGCCGGCGAAACCGTTCTGATGCTGGTTGCGGCGCTCAACGCTCACGACCGTGTTACTCGTGGGCACGCTGAACGAACCCGAGCGTATGCCGACGTTCTTGCCGAGGAGTTGGATGTCCCTGAAACAGAGCGCGAGAAACTGCGTTGGGTGGCTCTGCTCCACGACGTTGGCAAGCTCAAGGTCGCAGATGAGATCCTCAACAAGGACGGCGAACTGGATGAGGATGAGTGGGAGAAGATCAAACGCCATCCCCAGCTTGGTGATGAGCTGATCGCACCGATTCGAGGGTTCCTGGGATCGTGGGCCGATACGATCCTGCATCACCACGAGCGTTACGACGGAACCGGTTATCCGCAGCGCCTTGTCGGGGAGGAGATAGCGTACGGCGCCCGAATCGTCGCAGTGGTCGATGCGTTCGACGCAATGACGTCACGTCGTTCCTATCAACCACCCGTCCCTGCTCGAACGGCCCTCAGAGAGTTAGGCGATAACGCCGGCTCCCAGTTCGATCCGGCGATTGTGCGTGCGTTCCTAAGCATTTCCGCCAGTCGGCTGCGCCGCTTGATGGGACCGTTGACCGTGCTTGCTCAGGTCCCGTTTGTCGCCGGCTTCCAACGAGCTGCGGAATGGGCGGGAACGCTGGCAACTGGGAGTGTGGCTGTGGTAGCTGCCGTGGCTACCGGGATTGTTGGGCCCGTTTCGGCAGTGCAACTACCCGAGCCGCCTGTGGCGGTCGTGACAACGACGGTGCCCACTACCACCACGCCTGCTGTGGCGGCTCCCGTGACCACGACGACGCATTCGCCGACTGGGGGTACGACCCTTCCCACAATCACGACTACAACGACGACATCGACGACGGTTGCGCCCACGACCGCGGCCCCCACCACAGCCCCCCCCACGACGACCACGACGACCACGACGACCACCACACCACCACCCAACTCCCCACCGGTGGCCGCTAGTGACGCGGCGTCGGGCAAGGCCATCTCAGTGTTCCAGATCAAGGTGCTTGCCAATGACAATGATCCGGACGGAGATATCTTGACCATTGTTGGCTATGACGCGGTGAGTGCTCTCGGTGGAAGCGTCGCGTGCACTGAAATGTGTCGCTACGAGGGACCCGAAGGATGGTCGACGCCGGATACGTTTACCTATACGGTCAGTGACGGCAACGGCGGGACCGCCACTGCCACAGTCACGGTTACGCCTCTCTAGCCACGTCCATCGGCGTCGGTGATCACGCACGCGATCTTGCTGCGAGCAACGGCCCATTGGGTCCGGTGGACGTCACGTACGAGAACGTGATCATCGCTCGATGCCTCGATGACGCCCTTAAGGTCGAAGGATTCCGTGTCCCCGATGAACCGGGCCGGGAGCGCTTCGACCTCGTAGCGTCCCAATTCAGCACGGAACGAACTGACCGTGCGTTTTCCGGTCGTGCCTTCGAAGACGGCAGTACGGTCACTGCGAACAAAACGGATCATCCCAATATTGACCGCTGCCTCAAGGGTCCTGGTTGCAATCACGGCCAGGTCGTTGATGACGAGGACCAGCCGGCCCTCGAACTCATGTCCGGCAGTGCTGATGGTCACCAGGTCGCCGCGGCTCATCCATTCGAAACACACATCTGTGAGAGTGCGGCGCCGTTTCCGCAAGAGCTCTGCATCTCGCTCTGCGTCGACGGCCTCTTCCTCTAGTTCGCGACGTCCGCGCCGCGCGGTGCTTCCTAGATCAGGATGTTCGGACCACCATGTGCTCATCGAGAGAGCGTCAGGTCAGGCATCGGCGGTTTCGTCGGCGGATTCTTCTTCCGACTCGTGCACCGGGAAACCCTTGAGCCATTCGAGCACCTCATCGCGGAAGAACCGGAACGGTCGTCCCCCGGGAATCCGGTAGCAAGGGATCGAGCCCTCCCGGGCCATCCGGCGAACCACCTGAACGTTCATTCCAAGCAGATCGGCGACCATGGCAGTATCAAGAACTGGTGGGTAATCGGATGTCTGGGGCATCGTCGCTCCAAGTCGTGGTCTAACCCGATTCTACTCATACAGCGAGCTGTGTAAAGGGTACTTAACGCTACTAACAGTTACTTAGAGTAGTGGCAGATAGGCGGCGACTGCGCCGCCCGTCTTGCTGTTCCGCCCGGCAAGACTACGTCGCCGGGCGATGGCTGCACGGATGGGCTCCGCCAGTCGGCGCATCCAGGCTTAGCCTGGAGTGGTGATAGTTAGCGGCTGATCGACATCAGTTCTATCTCGAACGTCAGCGCCTGGCCGGCGAATCGATGGTTGGTGTCGATCTCAACCTCGGTGGCGGTGACCTCAGTTACTACCCCTGTGGTGATGCCCCCGATCAGTACCTCATCACCGACCGCGACGTCGTCCGGGGCCTCTTCGATTGGGACCGAGAAGATCAATTCGGGGTCGACATTTCCGTACGCTTCCTCAGGCGGAATACGCACGGTGGCCGTTTCCCCGACCTCCATGCCAAACACGACGTCGTTGAATCCCTTGATCACCTGATCCGTACCAACCTCGAAGACGAGCGGTTCCCGACCACGTGAGGAATCGAACTGCGAGCCGTCGTCGAGCGTGCCCACGTAGTGAACCTCAACCGAATCCCCATCCTGAGCGATCAGTCCGGGTTGCTGGTCTCCACCGGCGGTGGTGGTGGGCGCGGCCGTCACCGTTGGCGCCGCGGTTGTCGAGGTCGTGGTATCTGCCGTGTCGTCGCCGCCACAGGCGGCCACTACGAGAGCGGTAGCGGCAAAGAGGATCGTGTAACGGTTCATGGAGACTCCGGAATGGTGTGCAAGCCCAGCATGTTACGTCACCGACCACACCATCTCGCCGAGGATGGTGAGATCGTCCGCTCAAGATCGGCACGATTTGTGCCGAAGTCATCGGGAAGGTTCAAGCAGGAGACCGCAATGCCGGGTGATCCAACCAGCAGAAACGACGACGACCTGCTCAGCCAGATCGATGAGCTAAAGGCTCGGATGGATCGGCTGATGCGTGGGGGTAGCTCTACGTCCAATTCTGCGTTGCTCACCGACGAAGTGAAGGCCAAGTCGGCGATGTCGGAAGAGCTCCGGTCTGCTGCGTCACCAGCTCCTGTACCGGACCGGACCCGGGTACGCGACTTGATTGAGCCCGAGGACACCGAGATCGTGGAGGTCTATCCAGTACCAAAGGAAGTAGTGCCTTTCCCCGATCATCGGTCGGATCAGCCGGTGGCTGAGGTTTCATCCGCGGCGACTGCCGTCCCGGAACCGGAGCCCCCTGCCCGGACGGAGCCCTCCGTGCCGGTCGGCGGTTCGGTGATCCCGGTTGAAGAAGATATACGTGAGCCGCGTCCGAGTGTCGCGACATTCGATGAACTTGGTAGTGCAATTCAACAGGAGTTGGCCAAGGATGCATCAGTTCCACCGGTGGACTCAAAAAGGGGCCCGGATCTTGCAAGCCGCTTCGGCCCCGCGGTCGGTCACGCAGCAGCCGATGAGCCAGCAGCACCCGCTGCCCCTGAGGATGCAGAACTGCCGCCTTCTGAGGAACAGGCCGATCCTGACGAGACCGAGATCGAGATCGAGATCGAGACCCAGCCCGAGGCTGAGTCCGTCGAGTACGAAGAGGAAGAGGGCGGTCATCGGGCCAATGTCGGTGCCGTGGCAGCCATTTGGGTGTTCGCGGCGATTGCAAGTGGCGCCATCGCCACCCTCCACTTCACAGGCCTGATCTAGTCCGTAGTCCGTTGTCCGACGCGGAAGACGAGTCAGGCAATGAAGGCTGAACTCCCCTACGGGCTGATCCTCCTCGTACGACAAGACCTATTCTGAGACCAGGCAACCTGAAAGGCGCTCATGCCTGCGTTTCGCTCCGATCTGGATCAGATACCGGTCTATCGGCCCGGCAAGCCAATTGATGAGGTGTCGCGGGAATTGGGTATCGACGACATTGTGAAACTTGCCTCCAACGAGTGGCCGCTGGAACCATTTCCTGAGGTCGTTGATGCGGTGGTTGCGGCTGCCGCTGACTTCAACCGGTATCCCGAG
This sequence comes from Actinomycetota bacterium, assembly GCA_034660155.1. Taxonomy (GTDB): domain Bacteria; phylum Actinomycetota; class Acidimicrobiia; order Spongiisociales; family UBA5794; genus JAAETI01. Next base: position 14,460 of record JAYEIP010000261.1, read on the forward strand.
AACTCGGTGTACCACGTCGTCAACGCTCTATCTGATCATCTTGGCGTTCCAACTGATCACGTGTGGATGGGGGCCGGAAGCACCGAGTTACTCACGTGCATCGCTCTTGCGGTTGGCGGGCCTGGGACGAGCACAGTCTTCTCGGATCCGTCGTTCGTGATGTACCCGATCTCAGCGGCGCTCACCGGTGCCGAGGCGATACCGGTGCCGGCGACGGCCGTCATGGGTCACGATCTCGATGCAATGCGGCAAGCCATGAGGGAAGACACGTCACTCGCATTCATCTGCAATCCAAACAACCCCACCGGTACCTACCTCCCGATTGCCGACATTGCAGCTTTCATCGAATCGGTGCCGGACAGGACTCTGGTGGTTGTGGACGAGGCTTACTTCGAGTTTGTCACTGCAGCCGACTACGGCACCGCGATTCCGCTGGCGGTTGCTCGGGACAATGTCATTGTCACCCGGACATTCTCGAAGGTCTATGGCCTTGCGGGGTTGCGGGTCGGTTACGCAGTCGGGCAGCCCGGCACACTTGAGCAGTTGCGTCGGGCGCAGGTGCCGTTCTCGGTGAACTCCGCCGCCCAGGCCGGGGCACTGGCGGCGCTGGAGCATTCGGATCGACTAGCGGAACGCGTGCGGGAGAACGATTCGGCTCGGCGCGAGATGGAAGAGGGGTTGGCTTCTCGCGGTCTTGACTACGTGCCGAGCCAAACCAACTTCGTGCTCGTCCGACCGGCTGGCGATCCGTCAGCCCTCAGCGACGCGCTGTTGCGCCTCGGCGTCATAGTCCGTCTGATGGGTCCTTTCATCCGGGTCACCGTCGGTACCAGCGAGGAGGGCCGTCGATTCCTGGCAGCGCTGGACAAGACTCAACGGGGACTCCGATGAATCGTGTGGTCGGCGCATTCGCCTGTTTGCCGCTACTCCTGGCGGCGTGTGGCGACGACTCCACTGCTCCGACGACGTCCCTTGGCAGCTCGGCCCCCGTGTCGAGTACCACGGTCGCGATAGCCGAATTCGACGTCGTCGCTATTGAAGTGCCTCCCTGCGATCTGGTGACGGCTGCGGAAGTCGCAGCTGCCACGGGACTGGCCGTATCGGAGGTTCGCGATACCCCACCCTTCTCCTGTGTTTTTGGTCTCGGTGAGGAAGCCGGCGTTGCCGTCTTCGTCAACGCCGATGACGGCCAGGGACGTCTGAGTGCGCCGGCCGCAGTGTTCGACGCGTACACGGCGATGGCCGTCGATGGCAGCGCCGAGCTCATCTCGGATTTAGGTGACTCCGCTGCATATGCTCAAGGATTCCGCGGGCTCGCCATCGACGCTGGAGGCGGCAAGTACATAGCGCTTGGGGTCAGTGGCGGGTATCAGGAGTTGGAGAGTCCATTCGATGCGCTGGTCGAACTGGCTAGGGCGGCCTTAGGGCGACTCTGATATCTGTTCGCAGTCGCCGATATCACAATTGGCCGGAATCTCTCATATCTGCCAGGCCGTCAAGGTACCGCGGGTCGTCGTAGCGTCGCACGTCGAACCAGTGTGCATAGGGCGGCATTTCGCCACCGGTGATGGCAGTTGCGACTATTTCTCCGACGCCGCAGGCTGCCATGATCCCAAAGCCGGACAGGGCGCCACAGATGTACGAACCGTCGGGGCCGGCCGGCCCGGCGAGCGGTCGGTTCTCGACAGTCTTGGTGTAATACCCGCCGTCGATCACCGCCTCCGGTAGCCGATCGTTGTAGACACCAAGCGCAGGAACGATGGACGACAGGCCACGAAGCACGACCTCGGTGTAGAGGGGGTCGGTTGGGATCGGCCATTCGGGTTCACGTACATCTGTGTGAAACTCCCACAACCCGAGCGCCCACGGTGAATCGATCCCGCCTTCGGGTCGGCCATGGCATCCGGCCGGCATCTGCTCAATGAGGTCATGTCGCCCAGCCGCCTCGAGGTAGTCGATCTCCTCGTTGGACCAGTCGAGCCTTTGGGGATCATTCCAGATGATCATCGGCGCCTCCCGTGGGAATACGTCGAGGTGGTCGCGAAAGCCGGTCTTCGAATGAACTTCGGAGTGAACCGGAAGGTCGATCCCGACCATCCGCCCTACTTCATGCAGATGCGGTCCCGCTGCATTCACGAAGGCGCGGGTGTCCAGCGTGGTGCCGTTTGCGAGGTCGACCGACCTGACCTTGCCGTCGGTGACGTTGACTCCCATGACCTGAGAGCGCACCAGTGTTGCGCCTGCCGCCTCGGCCTGCTCGAGCAACCAGGCCCCGAGCTGTTGGGCCGATAGCCATCCCGCGGTGCGAGCGTGCAGACCACCGACAACAGCGGTTGAGATGAAGGGGAACTGGCGGTGGAGGAGATCTCCGTTCAAGAACAGGTCGGCACCGCCAGGTGAGTTGGTGAATCCATCGAGGGCTGCCGGCTGGTAGTTGTCGATCCTGTTCCGGTGGATTCGGAGTTCTCCAGCTCCTGCTGCTGAGGCGCCGGCAGCTTGTTGAGCCATTGAGTCGAGCCTGTCGGCATCGGCGGTCAAGTACAAATAGCCACGGCGGTTGAGCCCGAAGACGTTGTTTGATTCGTGGGCGTAGCCGTCGAGTAGGTCGATTGATCTGGTCATCAGATGCACCATCGGTGAGTGGGGCCACCAGTTGCGGTAGCACTCCGTTGATTTGTCGCTGGTGAGAGTGAGCGGTGGGCGGGGGTCGACGATGACGACATCAGTGATCCCGGCCCGGGTGAGGTGAAAGGTGGCGGACACTCCCGCTATTCCTGCTCCGCAAACGACGACTTCGGCCATACGCGGAAGATAGCAAAGCTTCAGGAACGCGTTTGGGACACCTGCGGGAGTGGCGATCGTGGTTCGGACACCTGCTGCGGTGGGTTACGTGGTTCGGACACCTACGCAGACCCCGGAGTTCGCCTTGCGAACTCCCAAGGAACTCACCCGGTGAGTCCCCCCTACCCAGCGGCTTCGCCGTTGCCGTACTGTCCCCAAAGGGGGGACTGACAACCGCCGCTTGCCGTGCGTTGCTACCTGTCGCCTGCGGCACGTCGTTTCCTACCCCGGTGGGGGGCTGGTGGCGCTGGTGGCGTGGAGGACTAGCGGGAGGGAGCGGTGGCTGATGAACTGCTCTAGTGAGATAGCGGTACGGGAGCGGCGCACTCCTGCGGTGCTGAGGATGTGTTGGACAACTTCCATTAGGTGGTCATTGCTGCGGGCGACGACACGGCAGATGATGTCGCCCTCCCCGGCGAGGGCGTGTGCTTCGACCACCTCGGGCATCGCTTCGAGCACAGGGACGACGTCGTTGAACCGACCCTGCTGGAGTTCGATGGTGATGAACGCGGTGACCCCGTAGCCAAGCTTGGCGAAGTCGATGTCCGGACCGAAGCCGGTAAGGACGCCATTGGTTTCGAGCTTCTCGAGGCGGGAGTAGACCGTGGCTCTGGCGACCCCGAGCCTTTTGGATAACTCCTGGATCCCGATCCGGGGGTTCTCGCTCAACGCGGCGATGAGGCGGCCGTCGAGATCGTCGATCTTGTTCGGCTCTGGCATGACGCTCCACCTAGTTGTCGAATCGTATTGTCTCTGCACGAGACGCCGCTCATTCTGTAAACTATACAGGCAAGATCCTGTACAATCTGCCTATAGATTGCAGCCGTATGGTTATCAGATCGTTGAGGGAGGCCGTAAGTGCCAAATAGCGTGTCATACCAACTAGGAGAGCCCCTGCAACTGCTGGCGCCCTCCGGCATCATGACGGGACCTAACCCCGGTCTCGACGAGAAGGAGCTCATCGAGATGTACCGGCTGATGGTGCTCAGCCGCGACTTCGACCGCCGGGCCGTCGCTGCCCAAAGACAGGGCCGCATCGGCACGTATGCGATGCTCGAAGGTCATGAGGCTGTCCAGATCGGATCCGCCCTTGCCTTTGGACCCGACGATTTCATCTACCCCGGTTACCGCGAGCATGGCGTGCAGCTGGCCTTCAACATGCCACATGAAGTGATCCTCGGATACTGGCGTGGCCATCCCAACAATGATTGGGATGTTGATCGCTACCGGATGATGACGATCACCGTGCCGATTGCCAGTCAGCTTCCACACGCCGTGGGGCATGCCTACGCAGCCCGCATGCGTGGTGAGGACATCGTCACCGGCACTTACTTCGGTGATGGGGCTACCTCGGAGACAGATTTTCACTCCGGTCTCAACTTTGCCGGCGTGTGGAAGACCCCAACCGTCTTTATCTGCGCAAACAATGGTTACGCCATTTCGGTTCCCTACGAGAGACAGACCGCCAGCGAATCGATCGCTCAAAAGGCAATTGCGTACGGTATCCGCGGGGTTCAGGTCGATGGCATGGATGCCGTTGCGATGTACCAGGCCACAAAGGAGGCAGTCGAGCGGGCCCGCAATGGCGAAGGCCCCACTCTTATTGAGGCAATCTGTTTTCGCTACGGTCCGCACGCGACCGCCGACGATCCCACCCGCTACCGCAGCGACGAGGAAGTGGAGAAGTGGCGTGATCGCGACCCGGTGGACCGGATGCGCCGGTTGCTTGATCGTCGCCATCTCTGGGACGAGGTGCAGGAGGAAGCACTCCTGGCCGAGAGCGCCATTCTCTTCGACACTGCCCTGGCCAATCTGGAAAATGCGGAGGAACCGGGGCGGGACGACATCATCCGACACGCCTTTGACCGGATCCCGCGGCTTCTCACGCAACAGCTACATGATCTGCAACGGCTCGCCGGTGAGCCGGAGTCGGTATTTGCGTCCGAAGATCTATGGCATGACGAGCCGGAAACGCCGCTCACCGGGCCCACCGAAGGTTGGACAATGGCCGAGGCCATCAATGAGGCGATGCGCTTTGGGTTGGAACACGATGAGAACATGGTCATGCTTGGTGAAGACGTTGGGCTCAGCGGCGGTGTCTTTCGTCTGACCGAAGGCCTCCAGGCTGCCTTTGGCGATGAACGTGTCATCGACACTCCCCTCAACGAGTCGGGGATCCTCGGCACCGCTATCGGCATGGCCGTTTCCGGAAGTCGGACCATCGCCGAGGTGCAGTTTGAAGGCTTTGTATACCCGGCGTTCGATCAGGTGGTAAGCCACCTCGGTCGAATTCGATTCCGCAGCCGGGGGCAGGCATCGGTGCCGGTCGTGTTGCGATTCCCCAATGGCGCGGGGATCGGTGCCCACGAGCACCACTGCGACAGCCCCGAGGCCTACTTTGTCCATGCACCCGGTCTCGTTGTAGTGATGCCATCGACGCCCATCGATGCCAAGGGATTGATGGCTTCGGCATTGGAGTCGCCGGACCCGGTGGTATTTATGGAGCCGAAGGTCCTTTACCGAGCGGAGCGAGAAGACGTTCCTACCGATCACTTCACAATTCCGCTGGGCAAGGCGAAGGTGCGGCGTGAGGGCACGGATGTGACCATCGTCACGTATGGAGCGATGGTGCCGCTGTCTCTCCAGGCCGCAACCGACGTTGTGGGCGAGGGTATCTCGCCGGAGGTAATTGATCTGCGCACGATCTACCCGTGGGACGTGGACGCGGTGGCAGGGTCGGTCGAGAAAACCGGGCGGCTGCTACTGGTTCAAGAACCACAGAGAAGCGGTGGGGTGGCGGCCGAGATCGCGGCGACCATTGCGGAACGTTGTGGGTACTCGCTCGAGGCGCCGATCCGACGCCTGGCGGCTACCGATGCACCATGGCCACAGTTCAAGATCGAAAGACATGCGCTCCTGAACACAGCTCAGATAACGGCCGCTATCCGGGAAACGGTGGCGGGCTAGTGGCGTACGAGCTAAACGTTCCCGACATTGGCGAGGGGCTGACCGAAGCCGAGATCGTCCGTTGGCTTATTGCGCCGGGCGCTCCCGTTGCGGCCAATGAGCCACTGGTGGAAGTCGAGACGGACAAGGCCGTAGTGGAGATCCCGTCGCCACAAGCAGGGGTGCTACTGCACCAGGGTGGTGCCGAGGGGGCTGTGGTCAAGGTCGGCAGTTTGCTGGCGGTCATCGGCGCCGAAGGAGAAGACTGGGCGGTCAGTGAGGCTGAGGTATTGCCACAATTGGCAGCGCCGACTGAAGTGTCGACCGCGATCAGGTCTGACACCGCAATCAAGGCGATGCCAATCGTGCGCAAACTTGCCAGGGAGTTGGGTGTCGACCTCGCCGCGATCGAAGGGACCGGACCCGGCGGCAAGATCACGAGGGACGACGTGCAGCGAGTGGCAGGAGAGGAGGCACCTGCTGCTCCGCTTGTTTCGTCCGCTGCCGCCGGGCCGGCTTCCACACGGCCCGGTGAGTATGGGGGAGAGACGCTGTCGGCGTTGCGGCGTACCATTTCCCGCAATCTGACTCAATCGTGGACCGAGATCCCTCATGTCACAGTTTGGCGTCCTGCCGATGCGACACGGATTCTCCAGGCGCGTGCGGAAACGGGGGCACCGCTGGAGGCCTTGCTTGTCAAGGCGGTGCTACCGGTACTTGCGGAGTACCCCGATTGCAACGCCACGTTCGATGGCACCACCCTGCGCCGGAGCGAGTCGGCGCATGTTGGCGTCGCCGTCGACACCGCTGCCGGGTTGATGGTGCCGGTGGTCCGCAACGCCGAGACCATGAACCTGCGAGGTTTAGGGACGGAGATCGAACGTCTCAGCGAGGGGGCTCGGGCGCGGACGCTCGGACTCGGCGAACTGACCGGGGGCACGTTCACTGTATCCAACGTCGGTGCTGTTGGAGGTGGTTACGGCACACCGATCATCCCCTACGGCACGACAGCAATCGTATCCATCGGGCGCGCCGAGGAGGATGTGGTGGTGCGGAACAACGCCATTGCGATCGCACCGGTCTTCCCCGTTTCGCTTTCGTTCGACCATCGAGTGATCGACGGAGCAGTGGCCTCGCGGTTCCTTCGCCTCTACGTCGATCAGATCGAGTCTTACGGTCTTGCCCGATAACCCTCGAGATTGATTCGGGCGCCCTATCCGCATAGCAACCTGGGATATCTAGGTTGGGAACAGGAGCGGATGCCTACCTGGGAGAGGGTTGACTCGAATGCGGAATCGCTTGCTGTTTGTCGTTCTGGCGTGGAGTTTGCTCATCGGCGGGGTCCTGCCGGTGCTGGCGGCTCCGCTGGAGCCCGGTGGCACGTTCCGCGACGACGACGGCAACGTCCATGAAGGTTCGATCGAATCAATCGCCGCCGCCGGTATCACCAAGGGGTGTAACCCGCCCGTGAACGACCGCTACTGTCCGGCGGACTCGGTGACCCGTGGCCAGATGGCTGCCTTCTTGGTCCGTGCGCTCGACCTGGAAGCAACCGGTACCGATTACTTCGGCGATGATGATGATTCGGTCTTTGAAGTCGATATCAACCGGCTGGCTGCCTCGGGAATCACCAGAGGGTGCAATCCTCCTGACAACACGGAGTATTGCCCCGATGATGTTGTCACGCGGGAGCAGATGGCTGCCTTCTTAGTGCGTGGCTACGGCTACACCGACGCCGGCGGGGGAGATCGCTTCACCGACGACGACGCCTCGGTATTCCAGGCAGACATCGAAAGACTGGCGGGGGCCGGCATCACCCTCGGCTGCAATCCTCCCGACAACACGATGTACTGCCCCACCCATCCGGTGCGGCGTGATGAGATGGCGAGCTTCCTGGCCAGAGCCGGTGGGCTCGATCCGATGGTTCCTCCGCAGCGATGCTCCATCTTCCCACCGGACAACATCTGGAATCGGCGTATCGATGACATGCCTGTGGACGGCAACTCGTCGGCGTACATCAACACGATCGGTGCCGGCTCTACGTTGCACGCCGACTTTGGCTCGGGGGTGTGGCCACCAGGGTCGAACAGCCCGATCGGGATTCCGTTTGTCGAGGTCGGTGAAGGCCAGACCGAGGTAGCGATCAACTACACGGCCTACGGCAGCGAGAGCGATCCCGGCCCGTGGCCGGTGCCGGCAAATGCGCCAATCGAGGGTGGCCCCGACGCCGGTGGTGATCGTCACGTCCTCGTCCTTGATCGTGATGCCTGCACGCTCTACGAATTGTTCTCGGCGTTCCCGCAGGGTGACGGTTCATGGAATGCGGCCTCCGGCTCACAGTACGACCTGACGTCGCATGTGCTCCGACCCGATGGCTGGACTTCTGCCGATGCGGCAGGATTGCCGATCTTCCCCGGTCTTGTGACCTACGACGAGGTCGTATCCGGTGAGATCACCCATGCGATCCGTTTCACCGTCTCCCACACCCGAAACGACCATCTCTGGCCGGCTCGCCACGATGCGTCCAGCCTCACCGGCAGCCAGTACCCACCGATGGGGCAGCGCTTCCGCTTGAAGGCCGGCTTCGACATCTCGGGTTATTCGCCTGAGATCCAGGTCATTCTGACCGCGATGAAGGAGTATGGATTGATCCTGGCCGACAACGGCTCGTCGTGGTTCATCTCGGGCGCCCCCGACGATCGTTGGGACAACGACATGCTCCACGAATGGGATGACATCCCGGGGTCAGCCTTCGAAGCGGTCGACGTCTCGTCGCTCATGGTCGACCCGAACTCAGGCCAGGTGGGCAGCTAGCGCCCGTTGATCGAGTAGGGCGACGGTCCTGAGTCCCGGAACAGCAGCCAGATCAGGGGGAGCCCTCCGAACATGGCGATGGCGGCAATGGCCATCGCCGTTGACAGCCCGAAGGCGTCACCGACGGCGCCGTAGCCGATGGCGGCGAGCGAGCGGATGGCGAAGTTCATTGAGAGATAAACGCCGTTGGCCAGGGCACGGCTTTGTGGAAACTGCTCCTGCACGAGTGCCATCAGCACCGGCGGGATAGACAGCAGGGTGAAACCAATCATCGGCAACAGGGCTATCCGCATCCAACCGTCGGCTGCAAGGAAGAGCAACAGCGCAGTCGGTGCCGCGACTTGTCCGAAGATGAGCACCGCGCGGCGGCCGACGTGATCGCTGATCCACCCACCGGAGAAAGCCCCGGCTATTCCCGCAGCTTCGACGATCGATAGCGCCGCTCCAGCCAACCAGATGCTGGTTCCTTCTTCGGTCAGGAAGATCGGTAGGAAGATCGTGGTCGACATCACCATCATGCTGCGCAATGCCACCAAACCGGCCAGCATGAGCATCAGGCCGCGCATTGCCCGCACCGCGGGCCGCCAGTGCACCTGCTCCCCATCGCCCCGGCTCCGCAACGGAACATCTCGCAGCCGAAAGTGGAGCACCACCGACGCGGCGATTCCGGCCAGGGCAAGGAACGCCATGGATCGCAATGACATCACAGCCAGTGCGCTGACCACCACGAGTGGCCCGAGGGTGCGGCCCAGTTCGCCGCCGACCATCCAGAACCCCATGCCTCGTCCCAGCCGATTACCGGACAGATAGCCGATCGCGACCGGTGCGGTGGCGTGGAAGGCAGCGACACTGAGCCCGGCTACGAGCAGCATCACAGCGAGACCCCAATAGCCGGGTGCCCATCCCAGCAAGCTCATTGCTGTTGCGGTGACACCTGGTCCGAGCACGACAATCCAGCGCAATGCCGTTCGATCCGCAAGATGTCCGATCACCGGTTGAAGCAGCGAAGGGATCTGAAGGAAGAACGACAACGAACCGGCAGCTGTGTTGGAGAGCGACAGCGTCTCGACAAAACGAGGCAGCAGTGGCGGCAAGAACGCGGTGAACGTGTCGTGAACGGCGTGGCCGCCTGCAATCGAAGCCACCCGCCCGGTTTGAAAATCGGCGGCACTCGGTGCAACTGATGCGGCTGCGGAGTCGGTTTCCGTCACAAGGGGCGCGAGGCGGTCGTCATCGGAACATGATCACACATCAAGGACGGGGTTCCGCCGAAGTTTCCGTATTGCAGTGGAAACGGGCAAACTCAACCAAGCTTGTAAACCAGCTCGTCGATTTCTTCGCCTCGGGCGTTGGCGAACCCGCGAATTGCATCGTGAAGGGCAAACCCGCAGTTCATGAGCACGTGCACGGAGCCATCGTTGTCCGCGGCTGTCCTGGCATAAACTGGCCGTGACCTCATGATCGTGAGGAATACCTCGAGCGCCTTCGTCGCAACGCCATGGCCCCAGTGGTCGGTCCCGATCCAGTACGTGATCTCTCGCTCTTCCTCCTGCACCCAGCTGGCGATGTGCCCGACCAGCTCATCGTTCAGCAGAATCGACCGCTTGATGATCGTGTCGTCGGACAACAGTTTCTGCCAGTGAGCCATGTGTGCCTCGAGGTCCGACGGGTCCTCCGGCGTAAACGCCGCCATGTGCGTAGCCACGGGATCTTGCAGGTGCTCGAAGAAGATTGGGATGTCTTCAGCGGACACTTCATGTAGGTGCAACTTCATGACACCCTTTCTACCACCTGCCTAATGACGTGAACCCGCGTCAAGCAGCGGGGTAGGGTCCGAGCCATGACCGATGCATACTTCACCACACAAGATGGTGTGTGGTTCCACCCTACCGAGCATGCCCGTGGCCCCTGGGACCCGGTTGCCTGCCACGCCGGCCCGCCGACTTCACTGATGGTGAGGGCGCTCGAGCAACTCACGTCGACACAGCGTCTTGCCCGGATCAACGTTGAACTGCTGCGACCCATCCCGACGGTTGGCTTTCGAGTGCAAGCAGAGGTGCGCCGTCCCGGGCGTTCCGTGACCTTCTCCGAGGCTGAGATCTTTGATGATGAGCACATCTATGCGCGGGCCTACGGAATGCACCTCCGGCAACTCGATGATCTCGACTGCACAACAGCCGCCTTCGACAAGCCAGATCTGGAGGCCGCGGTCCCCGGCCCGTTCCCGCTCCACGAGACCGTGCATGGACTCCACTCATTCCCGGACACGGTCGAGGCCCGGTACGACCCGGCGGGCAGTCATGGTGACGGTGGCCCGACAATCATGTGGATGCGCACCAAAGTGCCGATCCTCGCCGACGAGGACGCCACCCCGTTCCAGCGCATCTGCCCGCTGGCGGACTCGGGCAACGGGATTAGTTACAACGACTTCCTCGACGAAGTGCTCTTTGTAAATCCCGATCTGAGTGTCTCGCTACACCGCGACCCGGTCGGGGATTGGTTCTGTTCCAAGGTGGTTTCTCATTGGCAGCGTGACGGCACCGGGATCGCCGATGCGGAGCTATTCGACGTCGATGGTCCGGTAGGTCGGGCTGTGCAGAACCTGCTGCTGATGCCGCCCGTTGGCTAGTGCACTAGACGGCGACTTCGAGAGGGCCGAACTGCTCGACGGCAGCGAACAGAGCATCCGATGGAGCCGGGCTCGTTCCTAAGCTTCTTCTCCGAAGACGACCTGGGCCCCTTCCGGGCCCAACGCGTAGAACAGGTCGTAGCTGTTGATGTTGGGAGACGTGGCAGTGCAGTCCAACAGCTGATCCTGGAATTGTTGCATCAGCCCGGTAGTACGGAACTTGTCCGCATCTTCTCGCGACTCGAACTGGGTGATGATCAACACCTTGGCCGGGTCATCGGCGTGGAGATACACGGCATGGAGCTCGGGACCACCATCCACTCCTGCAGCGTCCTTCTCCCAACGCTGGACCGCGCCGACGAATTCTTGTCGTGTCCCCATCGGGACTTCACATTCGGTAACCGTTAGATAACGCATGTGTCCACCCTACCTCCAGGTTCATTTGGATTGGGTGGCAATCACGCGATTCCGATCCTGCGGGCCCGGGCAGTCGCGATCCGCCACGTGACAAGGAAGTACACAACCGCAACCACGTTGATCCCGGTGACTATCCGGGTCACATCGATGGCGGGCTTCCACTTCACATTCCCATCCTTGACGACGTACATTCCGACGGGTCGAGCGCTGATCCCAAATCCCCCGCCTAGACCCTCGCCGACCTCGTCGTTGGGCGAACCGCCGACGCCCCCTTCTCCGCCGCCGCCCCCGCCTCGTATCGATGCCGCGGGGTACATCAGCACACCGTCCTTCTCTATGGGGTCGCCGAACACCCGCTTCGCAGTGAGCGAATCCTGAGCGCCGCGCAAGATGGCACTGACTCCCTTGGCTTGCCGGTCGGTCTCGTTGCCCATTGTCGGACCTCCTAAGTGGTACGTCGCACAAATAATCACCGTGTCTCTCCGGCCCTCGACGCCCCCGGCTGCGCCT
>JAYEIP010000262.1:0-1403 GCA_034660155.1 Actinomycetota bacterium
TAGTCAATCCACCTGAAGTGACATTTAGTGCGCAGACATGGGACCTGCCGCAGGACGTCAGCATCACTGCTGTACCTGATGGGATGGATGAAGACGACCCCCACATGGCACCGATCTCCCTCTCGACGAACTCGGCCGATCCCTTCTACAACGGAATCTTGTTGGCGGATGTGCTGGCGACAATCGGCGATGCCGACGCGTTGCTTGTCACTATCGACGGTCCAATCGCCGGAGCACCGGGTCAACCTGCAACCTTTGCGGCTGTGGTCAACGTGGGCGGCTCCGGAACGATCACCCACGACTGGACGGCTTTTCGGCAGGGGAATGCAATCGCCACAGGCGACCAATCGACATTCCAGTTCACGCCGGCCGGCGGAGGCCCATACATCATCCAGGCCATCGTCGGAGACGACCAGGGTCAGAACCCGGCAACATTCCTCCAGTTCACGGCACTGAGCGACATCGATGGCAGCGGGTTCGCCGACGCCATCGTGTGGTTAACCAACCAGAGAGTCACCAGGGGTTGCAACCCACCAGACAATACGATGTTCTGCCCCAACGCACTCGTTACACGCGAGCAGATGGCTGCCCTCCTGGTCCGATTCCTAGATCTGAGCGACGACGGCGGCGGCAACAGTTTCACCGACGACGACGGCTCCATCTTCGAAGACGACATCGCCAAACTCGCTGCGGCGGGCATCACCAGCGGCTGTAACCCACCGGACAACACAGCATTCTGCCCGAACGGGTTCGTATCGCGTGCGGAGATGGCGGCGTTCCTCGTCCGGGCCCTTGGATTGACCGACGCCACCGAAGGCAGCAACTTCACCGACGACGACGGCTCCATCTTCGAAGACGACATCGCCAGGTTGGCGACCGCCGGGATCACAAGAGGCTGTAATCCTCCGGACAACACACAGTTCTGCCCGACCGACTTTGTCACTCGAGGACAAATGGCCGCGCTCCTGCGGCGTGCAAACACGATCCTGAATCCGTAGGGTATAAGCCCCACAACTGAATAGATTCACATCAGAGACTGACAAAGTGTGTGGCCCACCCGCACGTGGTCGCAACTGCGGGTCCCGGGGAGACCCGGTTGGGGAAGGGTCGGAAGGGGAAATTGCATGCGTCACCCGAGATCGTACCTGGCTGGGCGCCACCTGGCGCTATCAGTGGTGCTGACACTGTTATCCGCACTATTTGTGAGCCTTTCCGGCGTTGCTCCTGCTGCTGCCGCCGGTGAGGTGGTTAACTTTTCGGTGAGCAGCTCGAGCACCCCTGAAGGATCGGCCCCGGTGATCAACGTAGTGCTCACCAACACCGCACCGCTCAACGCACCCGTAACCGTCACCGTAAGTGCGACGCCGAGCGGAGCCGATCCCGCAGAAGTCGGTGACTACACA
>JAYEIP010000263.1:0-7127 GCA_034660155.1 Actinomycetota bacterium
GAAGTGTAGAAGCTTTTCATGGTCAAGTTTGTTTTTTTAAAGATGCATCTTTTGAATCAGTTTTTAATATATCAAACCATAAACCAGCAGGAATAGCAGCCCCAATTGTTATGAATATAGCGTCAAGTCCCTTGTGGACCTCTTCCAAGTAGTGCTAGAAGATCAGCGGATAGGGAGAAATCGCGGCCGGAGCGAGCTGGCGTCGTCGATGTCTCGGACACCTGCTCAGGCCCTCCTACCCCCGGCTGGCGCCGGCGGTACCTTCCCAAAGGGGGGACTGATGGAAGCGGCGACCTTCCTATCCGCGCGTCTTCTTAGCAGCGGCCGGAATCGCTATCGTGCTCATGCATTCACGTATACGAATCCGCGACACTTCGGACTGTGCTACCCAGGTTGGCTACGTGATCATGTCTTACTGATCCAGGCCGGCGACGTAGGCCAGCGGTGGAAGCTCTGGCCACTCCGACTCGAGTTGGTCACCGAGATCGTGCGCCCAGGCGTTGAGGGCAGGTAGACGACTGGTGGTGGTGGCGATTTCGGAGAAGGCAGCCAGCGTGGCGAGTGTACGCTGGCAAGCGGTCACGCCGAAGAAGCGGGTGGGTCTGTCTCCGGCGACGCCCGGCCTGGTGCGTTGGAGGATGTTGACCATCCAGACGGCGGACGCCGCGGCGAGATCGGCGTGGAAGCGGTCTATATCCGCATACTCGGGGAAACCCGCAATCATGGCTTCGCGGTAGGCGTCGGTTGCGATGCTGCGCACCGCTGGTGGGATCGCGAGCGTGTCGTTCTCTCGTCGGCGGCGCACGACGCATCGCAGGTGGCCGATGGCGGCATACGCACCGTCGAGCATGGGGTGCCGGAATCCTGCCATCTCGAGGTCTACGGCGCGCACCCCGTTGGCGGTCACGATGCGGTTCACCGGGCAGGCATCATTGAATGTCAGGGAGCGAAATGTGTTCGGTACCGCCAGGGTCGCACTGACCAACTCGATTTCGTCGACCGCAGAAGAGGGCGGCGGAAGCCACGCCTCCATCTCGGTTCGCAGGGTGTCGGGCGACTGCTCGATGACTGGCGGTGGTGGACCGTTCGGGAGCGTGGACCGCACCTGGCGCAACTCCGCCTGACGGCCCCTGGTCGCAGAGTGGATCTGCGCAAGGAGTTGCTGACCTTCGACGAGAGCGTCAACTGCCCACTCGGATCGGGTTTGTAGTACCCGGTGCAGCGAGGGCCCGGCACCGAGGTCCTCGATGACGATGAGTTGAGCGTCGGTATCGCCTCCAAACAATGTTGGAACAAGCGGGGCGACGTCGATTCCATTGAGCCATTCGAGCACGGCCCATTCATTGAATATGGCGTGGTCATCTTCGACTGCTGCTTTGATCACGACGGTCGTCGGAGCGTCAGCCGGCCCGTCAACATGACACAGCAACAGGGTGTGTCGCCCCCACTCTGTGCGGATTGGATCTTGTAGATAGAGCGTCACATTGGCGTCCCAAGCCCGATTCAAGACGCGGGTAGCCGTCATCATCAGATGATCGATCTGCGGTCGGTCGAGCGTGGACACGGCACCTCCTGACACCATCGGCCATTCAGAAACTATCACCCGAGCAACCAGGCAGCGGGCACTCCTGCCGTTCTCCGTCCTGATCTTGAGGTCAGGTGGGTGCTACTTGCGGCGGCCGACAACCCATCCCGCCAGCAACCAGGCACCGACTATCCATGCACCCAACACCGCCCACGACGTGCCGACAGATTCCACGAGGCCGTTCGACAGGGAATCCCGGATCACCTGCGCCATGTGATAGAACGGAAGCACCCGATGGACCGATGCCCACCAATCGGGGAACTGAGCGATAGGGACGACGATCGGGGCGAACAGGATCGCCATGAATATCACGATGTTGGTGAGCAGGTTCGTGAACCTGGGCTCCGGAATCGCGTGCGCCATACCGAAACCAACGGATGTTGACATCAGCGACGTCAGCAGCAAAGCAGGGATCAGGGACCAGGACCAGGCGAGATCGACGCCGTAGTACAGGTCGGCCAGCAGAAGAGAGATGATGGTTCCAGGCAAGGCGAGTCCGGTGAAGACCGTGAATGTGGCTGCCGCTGAGGTCATCCGGGGTACCGGAAGCGACCATACGAAGTCGTAGGTATCGCGGATCTTATGGATCATTATTGATCCGGGGACCATCACCAGTCCGATTGGCACGAGCGCCAGTGCCGGGATCCCGGTAACGATGAACAGCTGAGCCGTGGCGGGGATGTCGCCCATGTAGAAGCCGTACATATAGGCCATCCCGGCTCCCGTCAGAACCTGAACGAGCATCGCGGAGGCGAGGAAGATCCGTAGGTTGATCAACTCGAAGCGGACCATCGCCAGGTAGCTATCGAACCAGTACGACCATCCGGAACGGACGGCTGAGCCTTGCATCGCGACAGTCACTTCCGCTTCCTCAACACCGCGGCGGCGATCGAGCCGGAGGCAAGTGCCCACATACCGAGGACTACGTAGGAGCGAACGACGTCGGTCGCAATTCCGTTGGTCAACGAATCCCGCACCACGTTTGCCATGGGATAGAACGGGAGGAACTCGTTGATCGTCGCCAGCCAGCCGGGCAGGTTCTCGATCGGGTAGCTGATCGGTGACAGCCCCATGATGACGAAGACCAGCAACTGGGTAATCAACTGGGTGATGTCAGGCTTGGAGACGGCGTGGCCGATCGAATACCCGAGCAGCGTCCCGGTCACAAGAGTCAGCCCGATGGCCGGCACGACCATCAGCGAGACGTCGAACGACACGTCGTACCGCCAGATCGCAGCACCCAGCGCGCCGAGCATGCCGGGCACGGCGATAAACACGTTGAGGGTCACCCAGGCGGCCGCGGCGGAACTGCGTGGAACCGGCAACGACCACATGAAGTCGTAAGAACCCGCTGCTTTCTGTTGGGCGATCAGTTGTGGCCCCATGATCACTCCGACGATGACAAGCGTCACGACCACTGCACCGGTGGACAGGTACACAGCCACGTTCGCTGTCATGTCCGAAATCAGCAGACCGAATCCCAACACAAGCCCGACTCCGGACAGCAACTGGACCACCACGGTGATCGGCAGGAGCATCCGCATGTCGGTGAGTTGCCAGCGGAGCATGGCCCGGTAGCTCTGCAGCCAGTGTGTTGCTCCTTCTCGTTTGATCGGAAGTTCGAGTATCGAGGAGGTGGCGGTGGTCATGCTCCGCCCGAGTTCTCGGACGTGTGGCCCGTCAGCCGGATGTAGACATCCTCCAGGGTCGTCGCTCCCAGCGCATATTCCTCGGCAATTCCGGCGTCCGTCATCTGCCGCACCCACGAGATGCCGACGGCCGCATCGGCTTCGTCGATGACCATCATGAGATTGTTGCCGACGCGGGAGTGATGCTGAACGAGCGGTGGAAGATCCGGTACACCGTTGCCGGGGACCAGCATCAGTTGGAGCCGGAGCCGGCCGCGATCGTCAGACTTCAGCGACGACGGCGTGCCCTGCGCAATCAGCTTCCCCTCGTCAATAATGGCGAGCCGATCTACGGCTTTTTCGGCTTCGAGCACGTTATGGGTTACGAGGAAGACCGCGGCCCCCTGGCTGCCCAGCAAACGAATCTGATCCCACAGCAGGCGGCGGCGGCGGGGATCGACATCATTGGTGGGCTCGTCGAGGATCACAACCTTGCCCGGCGAAACGGTGGTCATCATGTATCCGACGAGCCGACGCACCCCACCCGACAGCTTGTGACCCCTCGTGTCCCTCCATTCCGTGAGGTCGAGCGCTTCGATCAGGGCATCGCCCCGCGCCCGGATGTCTTCCGACGTGCCGCCACGGATGAGCCCGGTTATGTGCACGGCCTCGTGCATCTTGAATGATTCGATCGGCATCTGTGCCTGCGGGAGATAGGAGCAGAGTTGCCTGGCTACATCGGGGTCTTCGATCAAATCGAAATGACCAAGTGAGATGCTTCCGGAGGTGGGCTTGAGCAGACCAATGACCTGCTTCACGAACGTCGTCTTGCCGGCACCGTTTGGCCCCAGCAACCCGTATACCTCTCCTGGATGGACCTCCAGGGAGATTCCGTCGTTGGCGAACACTTCCCCGTCGTAGGTCTTTGAGACGTTTTCGGCCCGAAACGTCCAATCTGACTGTGTTTCTACGTGCTCGCCATAAGTAGATGTCATCATGATGTCAAAATGATGTCACAATGACTGAACGAAGTCAACCCCTAGATCCCTTCTCTTTCCCGGCGGATCGGGTGAAGGTAAGTCGGGCGATCAAGGGCGTGCTCGCTCGGGCCTATCCGGGACTTTCGGCCCTAGTGAATTAGCACTACGTCGGTACAGTTAAGGCATGCCTAAAGATTTGGTGACCGAAATAGAAAGCACGCCTGAACTTTCTCTCACTAGTGAGAGCGAGCAGATGTATCTGATCACGGTCGCCCGCTCGGTTGAGGCCGGGGACGACGGGCCCGTCCCCATTTCCCGCATTGCCGATGTACTCGATGTCTCGGTGCCGTCGGCCAACGAGATGATCCGCAAGCTCGATACCCGCGGGTTCGTGACATACGAGCCATATCGCGGAGTCCGACTAAGTGAGGCGGGTCATCGCATCGCCGGGCAGGTACTCCGCACTCGCCGGCTGTGGGCGACATTCCTGGTCGACCACCTTGGGTTTGGTCCGGCTGAGGCCGACGAGCAGGCGTGTCACCTCGAACACGCCACGACTCCGGAAGCAGCGAATCGACTCGACGCATTCCTCGGAAACCCGGCGGCCGGGCCGCTCGGTCACCCGATCCCCGCCGCGACCGCTCTTGATGCTCGTCCGCCCAAGGTACGCCTCAGCGACCTCACGGTCGGCGCAATCGCCGAGGTTATTTCCGTAGGGGCGTCGGACCAGGGAGCCGCATTCCTCGCGGCCGAAGGCGTGGTCATCGGCCGCCGCGTCTCGATCGCAGCATCAGGTTCGTCAGGCGTGCTGGTGGATGTCGGGGGCGAAGTTGTCCATCTCGTCCTGAAGGTTGCCGCCACCATCGAGGTCGACCCCGAAGCTTCTCCGCTGTCGGCGAGGAGCACCGATGCGACGGCATAGACGTCGTGACGGATTGGCAATGACCAATGGTGTGCTCACGCTCGATGCCGTCGAGCGTGATAGCCGCGTGAGAGTGCTTCGGGTGACCGGCCGTCCGCTTCTGATACAACGACTGGCGGCCCTGGGTGTCGTTCCCGGTGTGGCCGTGACAGTTCTCAAATCGCACTCACCGGCGATTGTGAGCATCGGCGGCGCCCGAATCGCCATCGGACAGAGCGCCGCCCAGTCGGTCCAGGTCGAGATGGCCGACGAATGACAGCCATGCTCGCGATCGCCGGTAGCCCCAACGCGGGTAAGACGTCGCTCTTCAACCAACTCACCGGAGCGAAACAGAAGGTGGGCAATTGGCCAGGGCAGACGGTGGATCGGTACTCGGGTGAGTTCGATGTCGGCGCCAGGCACTTCGAGATCGTCGACCTGCCCGGCACCTACGGCCTGGTCGCCGTCTCGGCCGAGGAGGCAATCGCCTCCTCATACCTGGTCGAGGAGCGGCCGGATGTAGTGGTGACGGTGGTGGATGCCTGCAATCTTGCCGGCAGCCTGCATCTTGTAGCCCAGATCGCGGAGGCCGGCTTCTATCAGGTAGTGGCTCTCAACATGACGGACGTCGCCGAACGGCGCGGTATCGAGATAGACGAGAACCGACTGGCGGCACAACTCGGGGTCGAGGTTGTACGAACCGTGGCGCGCCGCGGCGTTGGCACCGAGGAACTCAAGCAAGCAGTAGCGAGGGCGGTTGCAGCGGAACGCCAGCCGGAGCGCCTGATCATCGACTACGGCCCTGTGGTCGAACGCCATATCGGTGGCATGGTCGAGGACATCATCAGCAAGCCCGCTATTGCTCAGATGGGATCGCCACGGTGGACCGCACTCCAGTTGCTGGCGGGGGATGCCGCAACCCACACCAGGGTCGCTTCAGTACAAGGGGGCGGCGAACTTCTGGTTGCCGTTGCCGCGGACCGCGACGCTGTTGCTGCCGAGACGAGCTTCGAGGCCGAGATGGTGCTTGCTGAACATCGCTTCGAGTGGATCACCGGCCTCGTCGATGACATGACCGGGTCGGTGGAGGTCGGCCCCATCTGGTCGGATCGGATCGACCGCGTCCTCACCCACCGGTACATGGGCATCCCCGTGTTCCTCGCCGTCATGTGGGTGGTGCTGCGGGTCACCGCTGATGTGACCGCCCCGTACCTCGACTGGGTCGGCGCCACGATCTCCGGTCCGGTGAGCAGATGGGCGGTGAGTCTCCTCGGCCTGGTCGGTCTCGACAACGGATGGTTTGAAAGCCTGATCGTCGATGGAGTGCTCGCCGGCGTGGGCGCGGTGTTGGTATTTGTCCCGGTGCTGTTTGCTCTCTACCTGACGCTGGCGCTCTTGGAGGACTCCGGCTACATGTCGCGGGCGGCAGCCGTCATGGACCGGGCAATGCGGTCTGTCGGCATACCGGGGAAAGCCTTCCTGCCGATGATGGTTGGCTTCGGCTGCACCGTTCCCGCCATCTATGCAACCCGCACACTCGACTCGTCACGAGACCGACTGTTGACCGGCTTGCTGACACCGTTCATGTCGTGCGGCGCCCGGCTGCCGGTGTACGTCCTGCTGGCTTCGATCTTCTTCCCCACGAGCATGAGCATGGTCGTGTTTGGAATGTACGTGCTCGGCATCGGCGTCGCAGTATTGATTGGCTTGCTACTCAGCAAGACCGCGCTGCGCGAGGAGGATCCGGCTCCGTTTGTGATGGTGATGCCGGAGTTCCGGCTACCCAACGCCCGCACCGTCTGGCTGCTGGTTCGACAACGCACCGTCTCGTTCATCAAGGGTGCCGGAACAACGATCCTGGTTGCAAGCATCGTGGTGTGGTTCCTGCTGGCCTTGCCGGTCACCGGCAGCGGCGGGTTTGCCGACACTGAGATTGAGGACAGCGCGTTTGGCGTCATCAGCAAGGGAGTCGCCCCGACCCTCGAACCGCTGGGTTTCGGGGATTGGGAGCAAGCAGGCTCACTGTTGTCGGG
>JAYEIP010000264.1:0-7082 GCA_034660155.1 Actinomycetota bacterium
CTCGAGACCGGCTCTCTGTAGCCAGCCCGGCGCCTGTTTGACGGTGCCTGCCAGGAAATCGAACGCTGCCCCCACGCCGAGGAGCGCGATACCAGGCAGATCCGGCTTGACGCGATGCATCCAGAGCTCCTGCTTCGGCATCCCCAGACCAACCCACACCAGGTCGGCGCCGCTCGACCTGATCTCATCCAGTGTTGCTTCCTGCTCCTCTGGCGTTAGCTGCCGAAACGGTGGCGAGTGAACGCCGACGATCTCGGCTTCGGGGGCAAACTCGCGGATCTTGGCCTCGAGCAACTCCAACGTCTCGGGAGTGCTGCCGTACAGGAAGTGCCTCCAACCACGTTCGCCCTGCTCGGCGAGAGCCTGACGCATCAACTCCGGTCCATAGACACGTTGCTGTTCTGGCCGTGCCGTCCAACGCAGGCCCCACACCAGAGGAACACCATCCGAAGTTGCGATCTCAGCACCACTGATCGCCTCGTTGAGGGTGGGGTCCCGGCGAGCAGTCATCACCGAATGGACATTGCATACCGCGACGACGGTGGCGTGCTCTTGGGGACGAGCAGCGAGCGCATCAAAAACCTCGTCGTAGGAGGTCGTTGAAATCGGGATGCCCACGATGGGCGATTTGGGCGGAAACGTCATCATTCGGCTTTCAATTGATCGGTGGTCGGTGCGGAGCGGCTGGCTCGCGTGGTGAACAGTAATACCGCCTCAGGCTCAGCAGAGCACATAGCCACCCCAGTAGCCGACAATGCAGCAATGCTTCATGTGCCTAGCCCATCGTCCGATACGATGGCACCGGCTGCGGGCAGCCACGACGACGGTGAGGGTGGGAGACATTGCTCTTCATCCGTTTATTCGAAGGACCTGGGTGGACAACCAAGTTGAGCAAGAAACGCCGGCGGAATCCGGCAAAGATACCGCACGACGACTCCCTGCCGGCGTCGCGGACGCCGCGTTTGCATCGCTGGCGACGTTTGCCGCCGGGCTAAGCGCGGTCAACCTATTCAACGATGTCGACCGCGGTGTCTACGCGGTGTTCTTCACCGCATTCGGGTTGGGTGTTGTGCTGCCGTGGGACCTGATCCTGATCCCGGCAGAGGTCAACGCGGTCTCCTTCGCTGTCGCCGACCGGATGAGACGGGCCCGCGACACATTGAAGATGGGATTGCGGGCCTCACTGGTCGGGTCTTTGGCCATCGTTGTTGCAGCCTTCATCAGCAGATCGTTGACCGACAGCGACGTGATCTGGGGATTGGCGCTCACCGGCGTTGTAGCCACCGTCCTCTCCCCGCTCCAGGATCACATGAGGAGGCTGCTGCATATCGCAGAACTGTCGTGGAAAGCTGCGGTAGTGTCCGGGGTCCAGTTCCTCGGCGTAGTTGCCACCCTCGGGGTCATGTTCCTCCTGGATGCGCCAGTGGCGATAATGCCGTTCGGCTCTCTTGCCATCGCCAACGCACTATCACTCACCACCGGCATGATCCTCGGTGACGTTGTCCATCAGGAGCCTCTGGAAGAACCGCTGCGCTTCTGGACACTCGCCAGGGAAGGCCGGTGGCTGCTGACCCAGGCCATGCTGCCATCGGTGGCGCACTTCGCGGTAGCCGCCATCATCGTGGCGCTGGCGGGAGTTGAAGCACTTGGCTACACCGAAGCGGCCCGGGTTGTCGCCCAACCCGTCCTGGTCTTTGCAACAGGGCTAACTGCGGTGTTGGCACCTCGTGCCATGAAAGCTGCAATGGACCGCGATCAGGCGGCCGCACGCCACACCCGGCGGATCTACATGGCTCTCATGCTGGCGGGCGGCTTTGTCTACCTGATCGCCGCCAGTACGGAATGGATCTGGAATCCGATGCAGTATCTCGTTCCGGCGGCCTACGTCATCCCGTGGCTGGTAGCAGCGAAGATCGTCTCCAACATGACCACCGCCTCGATGTATCTCGATGTCAATGAGCTCCTCGGCGCTCAGAAAGCGAAGCCCATGGCCGGCATTGCGATCGTAACCAGCCCGATCCTGGTGCTCATTGCGTTCACCGCCGGCAGCACCGGAGCATTCGCCCGACCATTCGGGCTTATGGTCCGCGACATTGTCCAGATTGGTTGGTATCGGGCGACGCTTAACCGCCATTACTCCGGCGTCCGGCGCCCCGCTCGTGGACAGACTGCCCCCAAGTAGATCAGCCGGATGGCGTCGACAACGCTTCCCGGTAATCGAGAACCGCGGGGAGCGGCCGCAGGTTCGCGTTACGCTCGATCCTCTCGGACCAGATAGCGTGAGTGATGGCGTTCCACGTCATCGCAGTTGGCTTGGCCACAACACTCGCCCGGATCGCGGGCGAGATGAACTCCGGCACGTCGTAGCGGTCCCATATGCCGGACAACGGGCCACTCTGGTAGTAACGCTCAAATGGCAACCCGGTTGCATACTTACGCTGGTTAACCGCGTATCCGGGCACTCGTTTGGAGAGGATCTCCTTGAGCATCCACTTACCCGCCAGGCCCTTGATGTAGCGCTGCGCAACCGGAACCCGGGCCAGCTCGGATACCACCCGTGGCGAAGTGAACGGCATCACGACGCGCTTGCCGCTCGCATTCGCCAGCAGACGGTCGACAGTCGCCAGATCACCCAGAGTGTTGCGCCACTGAATCATCTCGAGGTGGCTGAGGAAGCGGTGGGACGCCGGTGCCTCCATTTCTACCCGCTGTCGGATGACCTCCATGTGGCTCTCGAGCACTCGATTGACCGCCGCTTCCCCCACGATCGATTCCACGAGCGAGGTGTCTCCGAACGTGAGCGCCCGACCGGTCTGTCCCTCTGTCGAATCGCGTGGTTGTGCGTATCGGGTGGCGTACGCGAGGATCTGCGAGGAGCGGCCCCCGATCGTTCCGGGAATATGTTGCAGTAGGCCCAGCGCAGCGCGGGCCGGCGCGGAGGCCATCGCTCCCGAAACACGTTGCATCCCACGGCCTGAGCCAAACACGCTGTCGGCGCCCTCGCCCAGGATGTACGTGGTTTCCGGACGTAGGTAGAGAGCTGCAAGTAGCGGGGTCACGTAGTGTTGGGCGGGAGTCGCCATCCGATCGATGGAGTCGTTGAGCATGGCCTCGTAATTACTCTCGACCAGCGGCGCCGGCGTCAGCTTCCGATTGAGCAGCCGGGCCGCGGCGAGTGCATACTCAGTTTCGCCGTGGAACTCCGGGGTGTCGGTCGTCATGGTCACCAGCGGCGCGCGATCGTCGAGAAAAGTCGCCAACAGCGTGGAGTCGACACCGCCGGAGAAGGTCATCGACACATCGGGATCGTCTCGCAGCGGCGCCATGATCTCCTCCAATGCCGCTTCAACGCCTTCGATCGCTCCCGGTAGCGCGCCTGCATCGCTCGACGTCATCATGCGGTCAATCAACTCGATAGAAACGTCGCCGGATCGTAGATCTATGTGGAGACGATCCCCGGCGGCAATCCGGTCAACAGCGTCCGAGTAGGTTCCCCGGTCGTACACCCATCCGCACAGATAGTGCTCGAGCAGGGCATCATCACCCGGCGCCCGCTTCCCCGGTGGCACAAACGAGATGACGTTCCGAAAGTGATCGGACACGATCACGGAACCGCTGTCGAGCACGGCGAAGAAGATGTCGCGTCCGGCGAGTAACCCCTTCCACGCTCCAACCGATACCGGCCCTTCGCTCTCAACCGCAACCAGGACGATCATGGCGTCGCGTTGGGCACGCACCAATCGGTCTGCGATTGCGGGATCGGAGCCACCGCGCGCGAGTTGGTCCAACTGATTCGAATCGAGCCCAACGGTGAACCAGGTACCACCGGCTACGTCCACACGTCTGGTATCGAGGTCGGTGAAACTCATCAACAGCTCTGGCGTGTCCCGCCGAACAAGATGTGCAATCACGTCGTCGCGGTTCAGCTCGGGAACTCTGGTGTAGTCGATCATGTGCTATGCCCACTCCGGGCGTATGCCACCGGGGTCGGACTGAGGTACCGACTGTGGTTGTGCCAGCCAGAGATCATGAACACGGTGAGCAGCGAGTGATACAACAGAGGTCGAGATTCGATCTGGTCCAACCACTCGTGAACGGTGGACAGACCTTGTTGATCCCACAGTGAACAGGCCCCGATCTCGGACTGTACGAAGTCCCGGTTCTTCTCAATGAAGGCGGCACCATCGAACGAGAAGTAGTGCTTGCCGATCGCATCGGCGTCGTAGTCGAGATAGCTGTCCAGCATCTGTCTCAGCAGGAGCTTGTTCTTGTTGGTCTTGCGGTCGTAGCGATATTCCTCGGGGAGATTGAAGTAGTAGTCGGCGAGATCGTGATCGCACCACGGGAGGGCTGCCTCCATGCCGATGGCGCTCGCAGCCAATCGTTGCTTCTGCATCGAGCCGCCCGGGCCTGTATGTCGCTCGTTGACCTCACCAAACAAGTCGAGCGCATCGAGATGACGGTACGCCTTGCCCTCCTGGTACCACCAGGTGCTGGTATCGACTGCGCCCGGATACAGCTTGCTGCTCTCCGGGAGCCGCATCGTACGACCCGGCATTGTCCCCTCGAGCCGACTCCTCGTCAGATAGTTGATCGGCGAGTCGACAGGGACCTTGCTCTGGATGAACTTGGCGAGTCTTCGGCCCCTGATCCGGTACCGCATCTTGCTCCGATCGTGACCGGTCACCGGGTAACCCATGTACGAGTCATTACCCCCACCATCGAACACGGCACCGGCAGCCGGAGCGGCAGCCGCAGTAGCCAGGGCATAGGGCACCTGCGAAAGGTCGACGCCGGGGCGCGCCGAAGCCTCGAAGAACCTCACCAGGGTTTCGGCCATCTCAGTGGGATCGTTCGGCATCTCGACGATATCGTGGGTGAGCCCGAGTCTTCGGCAAATATCAGCAGCCACCGGCGGCTCAGGGTCATCGGCGCCCGAGCTGTAAGTGACACACCTGATGTGTTTGAACCCACCCTCGGCGAGACCCAGTGCCACCGCAGGAGAGTCTTTGCCCGAGCTCAGCATGAGGAATCCATCGTTCCCGAACTCGTCGACCTGACGCGCGGTGGCCTGCGCCAGGAGATTGAACAGGGTTACCTCGCTCGGTTCACCGTCGTTGCGCGACAATCCCACAACCCACGGGTATTCGTTCCGGAGCTCGATAGAGAGTGACCCTTCTCTGACACGAATCTCAGCGATGTCGCCCATGCTGAGGAAGTAGATGTCCTGGTATTCGGAGTACGGCAAAGGCACCAGAGCGTGGTGCAGCAGCGACGAGATTGCGAACGGGCTGAGCTCAATTGAGACACCCCTGGCTCTTACGTGATCGAGTAACTCGCCTAGGCTCGTTGCGAGAGCCCCTGAAGTCGGACCGCAGTGCACGTACAGTTCCCGCAATCCCGTGCGATCACCGGTGATCTTGATGCCCTGACCGGCACTCTCGATGTATTGAGACCATGCCTGCGGCACCTCGGGATCGTTTAATCGGCCCGAATCGAATTGATAAAGCATTGACGCCTCCCCCCAACTGTCGCAACAAGAACCTGGCTTGAAAAAACTCTATCGGCGCCGGGTCACGATTTGTGATCTAGTTCATCGAAGCGGCCTGTTTCTACCCATTACGGGCCAGATCGCGCCGACGTTTGGACTACTACCTGGGCAACCCCGGGTGGGGAAACGGCGGTGATCCTATCTCGATAGAAAGCGACTGTGGTTGTGCCATCCCGAGATCATAAAAATCGTCAGAATCGAGTGATGAAGCAGGGGCCGGGATCCGATTCCGTCCAACCAATCGTGTACAAGGGTCAACCCCGCCTTGTCCCACAGCGTGCAGGCGTCGATCTCCGACCGCACGAAGTCCATGTGGTTAACGACGAAGGCAGCGCCGTCGAACATGAAGTACTGCTTACCAATCGCATCGGCGTCATAGTCCAGAAACTCGAGCAGCAGGGACCTCAGCAGCTTCTTATTCACGAGAGACTTGCGGTCGAAGCGATACTGCTCGGGAAGATTGAAATAGTAGTCGGCAATACCGTGATCACAGAAGGGCAGCGCTGCAGTCATACCCACGGATTGTGCTGCAAGGCGCTGCTTGAGCATCGACCCGGCAGGATCGCCATGTCGCTCCTTCACAGCACCGTAGAGATCGATCAGATCCAGCGAGTTGGTCCGAGCACTCTCGGTACGCCACTCCACACCCGTATCGACGGCCTCGGGGTATATCTCGCGCGACTCATGCAGACGAAGAGTGCGGCCCGACAGCACCACCATGGCTCGACTCCGCGCAAGATAGTTAACGGGTGAATCAACCCTTGTAAGCCGGGATGCCAGCCGGATAGGGCCACGGCCACGCAATCGGAATCGTTGCTTGATGACGTCCCGACGACCAGGTAATAGAGCCATGTACGAATCGTTGCCACCCCCGTCGAACACGGCACCCGTCCGGTAGTCAATCATGGCCGCGGCCAACACATATGGGATCTGCGACAGATCAACACCGGGCCGTGGGGTGGACTCATAGAAGGCGATCAGAGTGTCCGCGACAACGGCAGGGTCGGACGGCAGTTTCACAACACGGTGCTTCAAACCGAGACGCGCACAGGTGCGGGCAGCGATGGGCGCCTCGGGATCATCGTCACCCTGACTAAAGGTCACTGCGGCAACGTCACGAAAGCCGCCTTCGGCGAGCGCAAGGGCAATCGCCGTGGAGTCCTTACCGGAGCTGAGCATCAAGAAACCGCTGTTGCCGGCGGCAATCAGTTTCCGCTCTGTCGCCGCCACAGTGAGATCCAAAAGCATCCGCGTACTCGGCTCTCGATCCTCAGCCGACTGACTGTTGATCCATGGATAGGCGACCGACCATTCGATCCGTACTCTGCCGTTGTCCGCAGAGATATCAGCAACATCGCCCATCGCAAGCAGGTATACGTCCTCATATTCAGTATGCGGAAGCTTCACCAATCCATGATGGAGCAACGACGAGATCCCGTAGGCACTCAGCACCGGAGCTACCCCGGATGTGCGCATCTCGTCGAGAAGCTCAACGAGATCTGTGGCGATCGCAACAGAATCCGAGCCCTGG
>JAYEIP010000265.1:0-7074 GCA_034660155.1 Actinomycetota bacterium
CCCGGAGAGGTACGCATCATCCAAGATCCGCGCCGTCGCGAGCTCGAAGACACGATGCGCCGCATCTCGGACGAGTTGGGTCGCATCGGTGTCGGAAACACGGGAACCGCCGCTGAGCCGATCCCCCAGCATCCAGATCTCGACCTCCTATCCCGTCGCGAACGCGATGTGGTCACACATCTGCTGCAGGGTCACCGGGTGGTCTCGATCGCAGAGCTGTTGGGCGTGAGCGAGCACACTGTGCGTAACCACCTCAAGTCGATTTTCCGCAAGCTGGGTGTCCATTCCCAGGCCGAACTCGTCGATAGGCTGCACAGCACCTCTATCGCCAGCTGAGCCAATCACGGTCCGCCGGCCGACTACGCTGCGGACCGTGATTCACATCGTTTCCAATGGATCGAGCCACTGATGGCACGGCTCCGATTATTCGCAAACCTGAGGGAAGCTGCCGGCACATCGCAAGCCGATTTCCCGGGCGCGACCGTACAAGAGGTGTTGGACGCGGCATGCGCCGCATACGGGGACGGCTTCGCACGCAATATGACGATTGCCAAGGTGTGGGTTAACGGCGATCCGGCAGCGACTGGAGACAAGGTCGGTGAGCAGGACGAAATTGCGCTCATTCCACCTGTGTCGGGTGGCACCCTGGCGGCCCGGGCCACTGACAGCTCCGGCGCCCTGCTCGTGGTCGCTCTACTGGTCGCTCTCGTTATTTCGAACAACATCGTGAGCACCCCAACGTTCATCTTTGTCGTAGTCGGGACGACACTCGCCTGGTTGTGGGACACAGCCGACGTGCTCCGCATCCGTGGCATCACGGTCAACCCCATCCCATTGATGATTGGAGCGACCGCTGCCGCTAACGGCGCCTATCGCTGGGCAGCACCCGGTTTCGCCGGAGGACTGGCCGTTGCGATCGTGATCACCCTGGCGTGGGCAGTGCTCGACCGCTCGCAGCGATCCACCAGAACCGTCTCGATTGCGATAACGCTGGCGGTCGTAGCTTCGCTGGCAACCGGCAGCCTCACCATGATCCACCTCCATTCTCTCCCCTTGGTCAACGCAGCCATCGCAGTAGCCGCCTCGGCTGGATTTGTCGCCTGGGGTGTACAACAATCCGGAGGAGATGTCGGCGGCCTCGATCCGAATCTAGGGATGGTGCTCGGCGCCATCATCGCCGGTCTCATCTCGGGGCTCGCCGCCGAGTCCTTGTCCATCACGACGATGATCCTGGCCTCTGCTTCCGGCGCCGCCGGCTTGATCGCGGGGCGTGCCTACGGATCGTTGCTTCGCACCGGTTCGGTGGTCCACACCGCAAGAGCGCCAGGCCTGCTCACGATGTTCGACGGTGCAGCCCTCGGTGTCGCCGCCTTCTGGGCCGCGACCTGGATCTTTGCGTAGGGCGCTAGCGCGCTTCCTGGCCCGACACCCGCCTCGTGACTTGGGCCGTACTACGTACTCCGTACGAGGTCGCTGCGCTCCCTCCTTCCGTATTCCGATCGGACGACGGATAGCGGCCAGGGGACTAGGGACTACCTAGGGACTCGCCTAGGAGGACACCGGCGAAGGCCGCGGTGAGGCCCACGATCACCGACACAACCACATTGCCGAACGCGGCGCTGGCGGATCCGGTGCGGGCAAGGACCACCGTCTCGGCCGTGAACGTTGAGAAAGTCGTGTACCCACCAAGGAAGCCAAAGAACACGGCAAGGCGCATCGTCGGGCCGACCCGACCGGCGTAGACCCCGGCCAAAAGGCCCAGCATGAAACTCCCGGTCACGTTCACCAACACCGTCGCCCAAGGGAACCCGCCAGAAGTCCCGACGGCGCGCCACACCAGATATCGCAGCGCACTGCCGACCGCACCGCCGGCTCCCACCCACATGACGTCCTTCAACACGGGCCGGAGCATAGGGCCGTCAACGCTGATGAAGTGGGATACAGCTAAAGGCGTCACTATGCTTATACCGATCATGGGATATATGCGACATTTCCGCGCGTTCCTTCCTCTTCTTTTGGTAGCCACCCTCGGGTTGATACCAGTAGGTGCTCTTGCCCAGACTCAGGGCATCGAAGACGCCAAAGAGGAGAAGGACAACGCCTACGAAGCCCTTGTTGTGGCTGATGCCGAACTTGAGGCTGCACTAGTTGTTTTTGTCGACCTCCACGCTGAGTTGGCAGACCTCGAATACCGGATAGGTCGCATGGAAGGTCGGATCGATGATGACCAGGACAACATCGCCGAGCTACAGGCCACTGCCCAGAGTCTCGTAGTCAACGCCTACATAAACAGCGGCAGCAGCTCGCTCGATTCCGCCCTCGATGCATCCAATATCCAGGACATTCTCACCGCACAGCACATCATCGGTCGCGCCGCGGACAAGGGAACTGCAACTCTCGATCGGCTCGATGCCATCACGCGCGATCTGATACGCAAGACGGACAACCTCGAGGCGGACCGTCAACGAGTCGCCGATCTGGAGCGACAGCAAGCAGAGATGGTCGCCAATCTCGATGAGATGCGCGCCGAACGTGACGCCATCTACCAAGCGGCGAGGGCAGAGTACGCCGCTGAAGTCCGGGAGTGGGAAGCGGCGGAACGAGCCCGCAAGATCGCCGAGGCAGCTAAGAGAGAAGGTGCTGCCGGTGGTCTCCCAGCAGGAACGATCCCCGACTTCGCGTGTCCCGTTGCCGGTTCGGTCAAATTCACCAACGATTGGGGCAATCCCCGCTCGGGTGGCAGAACTCACAAGGGCACCGACATGTTCGCCGCCCGTGGCGTCCCGGTAGTCGCGGTCACCGACGGTACTCTCCGCTTCAGCGACGGCGGCCTCGGTGGAATCGCCATCTGGCTCAAGGGCAATGGCGCCAGCTACTACTACGCCCACCTCGACAGCCGGGTGAGCGGTCTCTCCCCCGGCTCATATGTCACTAGGGGAACCGTAATCGGCTACGTAGGGAATACCGGCAACGCCTACGGCGGCGCCCACCACCTCCACTTCCAGCTCCACCCCGGGCACGGCAGTGCCGTCAATCCGTATCCGACGCTGGCCGGGGCGTGTTAGCGACCAGCTGGACTGGTACTCTCACACACCGGATACATGTCGAAAGGGAAGACCCTGAATCAGCATCGCAGACGAATCGATCAAGTCCTGGATCCCGAATTTGTAGCCGGGATCGACGAGATACAGCTTGATGAGCTGCGGCGCCGCCGCGGTATCTGCGACGATCTCGACGCGGAACTCTCCTACTACCGACGCCTCCTCCACGGTCGAATGGACCTGCTCTCTTTCGAAATGCGACGTCGCAGCGGCGAGGAAACACGGACGCTTATCGAAGCTCTGCCCGACATCCTCGCCGACGGATCAGACGGGGCACCGTCGCACTTCCTCGTCCCGAGGAACCTACCGGTTGAACCACCCGACGTTCCCGTAGACGGGAAACGGCCGATCGACCGTGTCCTCGGAGATGACTTCCTGACCCACCTCCCCGACATCGGCGATAATGAATTGGAAGCCATACAGGTAATACTCACCGACGCCGAAAGCGAGATCTCCACGAGACGCCGCTCGGTCTATGACACCCTCGAGATCTTGACGGCCGAAGTTGCCCGGCGTTATCGCGATGGTCTGGCATCGGTCAACGAGTTGCTCGAGAAGTGAGGCCAGGCCTGCGGATCGCAACGATTCGCTCTGGTCAGATCGAGTCCACTCACGACGTTTCGGTTGTAGCAACCGACCTCCGGGGACGCGACATTGGCTCATGGGGCGAACCAAACATCACCTTCTTCTACCGCTCTGTCGTCAAACCTTTCCAAGGCACGGTGACCCAGGAGGCAGGGGCAGCCCTGAGTCCCGAGCAACTCGCCGCGGCTTGCGCAAGCCATGGTGGCTATCCCATCCACCTCGGCATCACTAGGACGATCCTGGCACAGGCCGGTCTCGATGCGGATTTCCTCCAATGCCCTTCAGCGTGGCCGCGAGCGCCCGGAGCTAAGGACCTCCTTGTCGCCGCCGGCCATCGCAGACCCACCCGACTGTTTCACAATTGCTCTGGCAAGCACAGCGGCTGGCTGGCAGCTTGTGTCGCTCAAGACTGGCCTGTCGACACCTATCTCGATGCTTCTCATCCGCTGCAACAACGCGTGTCGGCGATGATCAAGGAACTCACCGGCTTCGATTCCGAGCCCATTGGGGTCGACGGCTGTGGCGCCCCCACCTTGCGCGGCAATCTGATCGGCCTGGCGCGCTCTTTCTCTACACTTTCTGTCGATGCTCAGTTTGCCGAAGCCAGGCTGGCCATGCACCGGTTCCCGGCCCTTGTCGCCAGCAACACTCTCCCCGATGGCAAGTTTGCTGCCTGGTGGGGAGGGCCGGTCAAGGTGGGCGCAGAAGGGTTAATCGCGGCCGGCCGCAACGGCATCGGCATCGCGGCCAAGAGCCACGAGGGATCGATGCCAATCGCCGTCGTCGGAATTATGGAAGCAAGCAGACAGCTCGGGTTGTTACCAAAGGTGGCACAGACTGCACTGCAAGATGTCGCCAGAATCCCGGTCTACGGGGGCGGTGGCCGGGTAGGCGTCATCGAACCGATATCAAGTTGAACGAAGGTTCACCCGCAATGATCACACACCATGATTGGGCCACCGCAGCATTTGACCTCGCCCCCGTTGCGCCACGAGTCGGCCCCTTCCCCGGGCGTGATTGGTTGCAGACCTGGTGGAGCCAGTGCGGATCTGGTGAGCTCATGCTCGCCGACACCGGAGACGGCCTGGTCACGCTGACGCTCACCGACAACTTGCTCGAGTTCGCGGGTGAAGCCGACCTTACGGATTACCACTCACCCCTCGGCCCGGGTGCCGCCACGGCTCTAGCCGGGCTGGCCGCCGAACTTCCTTCCGCCGTCGACATCCGCCTCGATAGCCTCCCTCACGAGGCTGCGGTCGTAGTCGGTGTCGCCCTCGAGTCGGTCGGGTTGGCCACTACCACGACCGAGCACACCGTCGCTGCGGTCCTTTCGCTGCCCGATTCTTTCGACGACTACCTTGCACAAATCGGGAAGAAAGAACGGCACGAGCTGCGCCGCAAGCGTCGTCGGTTCGACAACGAGCTGGGGACGGCCACTCTTGTCCGTCAATCGGGTCCCGAAGCGGTCGCCACGTTTGCAGATCTCCACCGACGATCCTCAGGCGACAAGGGTGAATTCATGACGGCGAACAAAGAGCAGTTCTTCCTCGCCCTGCACAACGAGGCCGGGGGCGTTATCGACTTCCTGCTCGACGGTTCAGGGCAGCCCGCATCCGCCGTCTTCTCATTCGAGGACGACGCCGGCTTCTACCTGTACAACAGCGCATTCGAGCCCGACGTGCGTCACCTGTCACCGGGCAACGTTGTGCTGTCGCACCTCATAGAGCGGTCCATCAGTGAGCGCCGCGGCGTATTCGACTTTCTCAAAGGTGACGAGACCTACAAGTTCCGACTCGGCGCAGTGCCAAGACCTCTGTTCATCGTTTCTGCAACCACAGGAGCCGAACGATGATCCGTCGTGTCGCTTACCTGTCGCTGCACAGCTGTCCCCTCCTCCAGCCGGGCGTCGGGGATGCGGGCGGCATGAATGTCTACATCAAGGAACTGAGTCGAGCCATGGCTGAACGCGGCATCGATGTTGTGGTGTTCACCAGACGTAGCGACGAGCACACCCCGGATGTCGTAGAGGTTCTGCCTGGTTTCCGAGTCGTCCACATTGATGCCGGGCCCCGGTCCCGTCTCCCTATACGGGATCTTCCGGGTCTCGTGGGTGAGTTCGCCGAAGCAACACTTTCGTGGATCGACCAGAACAACGAGTCCTTCGATCTCATCCACAGTCACTACTGGCTCTCTGGCTGGGCGGGCGTTCTCCTCAAGGAGAAGCTGGGTCTGCCCCTGGCCAACTCGTTCCACACGCTGGGCCGCATCAAGGACCTAACCCGCCGACCGGACGATGCCCCTGAGGGAGTGATCCGCACCCTCACAGAGGAAGAAGTTATCGCTCGATCCGACTGCGTGGTGGCATCGACACCTCACGAATTCGAGGATCTGGTCGAGCACTACTCGGCTGATCCCGCTCGGCTGTGCACATCTCCCCCGGGCATCAGACACGACCTGTTCAAGCCCGGAGATAAGGAGGAGGCTCGTCACTGGACGGGTCTCAACGGACATCCCATCGTGCTCTTTGTTGGTCGAATCCAGCCGTTGAAAGGAGTGGATGTCGCGGTGGCCGCGCTGGCGCGACTCTCAAGTTCCGCTGCACCAGCTCACCTTGTGGTCATCGGTGGCCCGAGCGGATCCAATGGCCCCACAGAGTTAGC
This sequence comes from Actinomycetota bacterium, assembly GCA_034660155.1. Classification (GTDB taxonomy): domain Bacteria; phylum Actinomycetota; class Acidimicrobiia; order Spongiisociales; family UBA5794; genus JAAETI01. The sequence continues at coordinate 6,347 of JAYEIP010000265.1, forward strand.
TCGACTCAAGCAACTTGCCGAGGACCTCGGAATCGCCGAACGCGTCCACTTCATCCCGCCCATCGCCCGCGAGCACCTCGTTTCGTTCTACCAGGCCGCTGATGCAGTGATCGTGCCATCGCGCTCGGAAACATTCGGCTTGGTTGCAGCCGAAGCGCAGTCGTGTGGCGTCCCGGTGATCGCGGCAGCGGTCGGCGGCCTGCCGTACGTCATCGAGGACGGCAAGTCGGGCATCATGATCGACGGCCATGATCCGGATGACTACGCCATCGCCATCGCCAAGATTCTCGGCGACCACGCCTTCGCCGCCCAACTCTCCGCTGGCGCTGTTGCGCACTCTGAAGGTTTCTCGTGGGATGCGACGGTGTCGCGTTTTCTCGAACTGTACGACGGTATAAGTCAGCAATCCGTAACCGAATAGGTGGAGGCTGCGCCGCTCAGTTCCCTGTTTCGCCCGGGAAGACTGCGTCCGCGGGCGATGGCTGCACGGATGGGCTTCGCCAATCCGGGCATCCAACCGAGTCCGTAGCGCAGTGACGGAAAAAGGGCACCGGCGGGCTCGTGCGGAACTCGTGGTATGGCTCATCATGTTGCTGAGAACGGGGTTGGGGAAACGCGAAAAAAGCTCTTGAGATACTTGTGTCAACACCGCCTGAAAATTGACCCCCTGGCACCGGGTGAAAATTGACCCCCCGGGCCGGGTTTTGGTCACTGTGTGTTGTCGGTTG
>JAYEIP010000266.1:0-7049 GCA_034660155.1 Actinomycetota bacterium
CTCAGCCGTTTGCTCCGCGGCCATGCGGCCCATAGCCTGTGACCATGGACAGGATCACAGTCGACATCGACAAAGAATGGCTAGCGGTGCCCGATATCTGTGACTACATGGGCGTGTCGGCCTTTGTCGTCACCAGCCAACTTCGTTCTGGCGGTCTCCCCGCAGTCAAATTTGGCCGGGAGTGGCGGGTGGCGCGAGGGGATTTCGAAGACTGGATCAACGCCCAACGAATGCATGCAGGATCTGGGACATCCGACCACACCGGAGAGCAGCATCGATGACGTCTGCGCCCGAGAGAGTCGATGCTCCGGCGGGGGATACCGACGTGATCCAGGTTCCGATGTGGAACGTGGTCGTTTGGGACGATCCCGTGAATCTCATGAGTTACGTCGTGTGGGTCTTCCGCACCCTCTTCGGGTATCCGGAGCCCACAGCGACGAAGCTGATGTTGCAGGTGCATAACGAAGGAAGGGCCATCGTGCACAGCGCCCCTCGTGAGCAAGCTGAGATGAGTGCCTTCCGGCTTCATCACCACGGCCTGTGGGCCACGGTGGAACGCGGATGAGTCGATTCAGCAGGACAACCGGAGGGATCGAGATTGAACTCGAAGACACCGAGGTCGCGATCCTGTCTCGATTGAGCAGCCTCTTGGGCGCAGTTGGTGTCGACAAGAATGATCCAGCACGGTCGCGATTGAACCCAAAGATCTATGCCGATGACGGGCGAGCGTCACGTGAATTCGAGCGGTTGGTTGGAAAGGAACGGGACGAGGCCCGGTCGGCCGATAGGGAGCGGTTCACCGACACCTTGCAGGCAGTCGCCGCGGGGACGATCGTTCTGACTGACCGAGATGCGGCCGTATGGCTTCGTGTCCTTGGCGAAGCCAGGATCGTTTTGAGTGCACGCAAAGGTCTCTTTGATACTGGCCTGCCTACGGAGCCCCCAACTGACCCGGAGATCGCTCTGGTCATGTTGCTCGGGTACCTGCAGGAGGAACTAGTCGGAGAGATGCTTGCAGCTATGGAGGACAGGCCATGACCGACGAATCGCAATTCGAAGAGCCTCCTGTTGCAGAAGGGGAGACTCGTGGTCGAGTTGCGCGAGCGCCGCGCGATCCAGCGGCGACGCTGACGTCGGCGCTGGTCGTGTACATATTTGTGAATCTGGCGTTTGCGTTGCCGCTCGTCATCTTCCCGGCTGCGTACTTTGACATAATCGGCCTCGATGGGACGGTTGCTGATCAACTGAGTGGTCTGCGCTGGGTGGGTGCGGTGTTTCTAGCCTGGGGGATCACCGGCATCGTGGTGATGGCGCGACCGGAGGGGAGAGGGGTCTTCGTTACGGCTGGAGCGATTCAGCTGACCTTTGCCGCGCTGGCCTTCCTCTATTCATGGTCACTTCACGAGTACAAGTGGGATACTTGGTACCAGGCCTTGTCGTCGGGCGTCTTGGTGCTGGGGGCGGTCTACTTGTGGTGGGCTCGACTGAGCGGGCGGAAGGTCCTCCGGGGCTCTCCGACGAAGGAACCTGGCCGCGAGAAGTCTTGATACGGTGGCGCGACGGTTTGACGCTCTGTCCGGAATGTGTCGCTTGTATGCGGGACTATCGTGACGTCTCGCTCGAAGGAGGCCCAGAATGAAAGTTGCAGCTCTAGTCCTCGCTGCCGACGTCGGGTCCGGATTCGATCGATGCAAATACTTGTCTAGGTTCCGGGGCACGACTCTCATTGAGCATGTGGTCGGTGAGGTCCAGAAATGGCCGGTCGATGCTGTGGTCGTCGTGTTGGGCCCTCAAGCCGAGAGCATCCTCGAGGCAACTGACTTCGGAGAATCGATCATCGTTATCGATTTGGAATGGGAGGAAGGCGAAGCGGCCGCGCTACGGGTTGGCATTGATACGTTGTACCGCCTTGATGAGTTCGACACTGTGGTGCTGATCCATGCTGACCAGACGGGTTCGCGAGCTAATGAGGTGGAGCGACTTCTCGATCAGCATCGCTCCGGTCACAGGCCGGCGGTGGTCCCCAAGTATCGGTACGCAGCCGGTCATCCAGTCGTTATCGGCGACTCGCTGTGGCCACGTCTGATAGGCATGGAGGGATCCGCAACCTTCGATCAGATTCTCCAGAGCCATCCCGACTGGGTTGACGAGGTGTGGTTCGATCGGCTGCCGGTGAGGCGGGTTCACACGCCGGACGATGTAGCCGACATTCTGGAACTCCGCTAGAACAAAAAGGCTCCGTCTGGCATTACATCACCCGAACTCGGTATTCTCTGCCACCGGTGTGGTCGCGAGTTGAGGGGCGCGGGCGCATTCCAGAGCAGATTGACCGGGAAGGACGGGTATGGCTTCGATCGATATGATCGAGGGGATCGGGCACAGGCAGGCGACGAGTCTCCGCAAGGCGCGGATCCGTACCGTCGAAGCTCTCCTCAAAAAGGGTTCCACGCGACGAGGGCGACGCGAGATCGCGGCAGCCACCAAGATCAGCGAGAAGTTGATCGTGGAATGGGTGAATCGAGCCGATCTGATGCGGGTCCGCGGAGTTGGTGAGGAGTACTCCGACCTACTTGAAGCGGCCGGTGTCGACACAGTGAAGGAGTTGCGCAGACGCAATTCCACGAACCTATTGGCCGCCATGGTGGACGTGAATACAAAAAAGCAGTTGGTTCGCCGTCTCCCCACCGAGGCGATGGTGCAACGCTGGGTCGATCACGCCCAAAGCCTCGAGGCGATTGTTAAGTATTGATTCGGCCGGTTGGGCCCGTCGATCTTTCGGGTGTCTGAGCCGTGCTACGTATCACGTATTACGAAGATCAGCGGATACGGGGCTTCCAGATTCCGCTCGCTTGACCTGTCTTCCGTCTTCCGCTTTCCGTATCGGACGACGGACGACGGACGACGGACAGCGTCGCAACGGGCCAGGTCGCTGCGCCAGGAGCCCCTGCGTTTTCTAGGTACCAAGTACCTAATACCAGAGAACCCCCGGCACCTCACGGTGCCGGGGGTTTCTTCTTGGCCGGAGAGGTGAAGCAGGAAGGGAGGGAGAGCTTCGTCAGTCGCAATACGACTGATCTCCTTCCCGGCCAGATCTAGTTCGCTACTTGCTTGTCGCTACCTCGGCCGGTGTCTTCTTGGCTGGGGTCTTCTTGGCTGGGGCCTTCTTGGCTGGGGCCTTCTTAGCTGCGGCCTTCTTGGCTGGGGCCTTCTTGGCGGTTGCTTTGGCCGGAGCCTTCTTAGCAACCGGCTTCTTGGCCGCGGTCTTTGCGGCCTCGGTCTCCGGTGTGAAGGACTCACGCCAGTTTGCGAGGGTGTTCTCGAGCTGATCACGAAGTTGTTCGACACGATCCTGAACCTTGTCGATGTTCATGCGGTGCTCGAGCTCTTCGACGACGTTGCGATCCTTGAGGTGTTTGGTCGCCTTCTCGCCCTCGGTGGCGTAGCCATCGAACCGGGTCTGGGCGCCGCTCATGAACTGGCTGCCGAAGTCCTTCACCTTACGGCCAACCACTATGGGAGCCCCAACAGCAGCGTAGGCCGTCTTTGCCATCATTTCCTTGGATGCCTTGAAATCCATTGTCTTACTCCTCATCGTCGTGGCCGACGAAGCTGTGGTAAATCTCCAGCAGCGCGACCTTCTGTGTTTTCGTTAGAGACTCGTCGGCTGTGATTGCCTCGGGCACATCCCGCCGAACGCCGGCCTCATCGAGCAGACCTGCTCTTTCGTATAGTGTTTCAGCCGAGATCGACAGTGCTCTGGCCAGCGACTTGAGAATCTCAGCCGATGGCTTACGCAAACCACGCTCGATTTGGCTCAGATACGGGTTCGAGATTCCTGCTGTCTCCGCAAGCTTGCGAAGCGACATTGCGCTGCGCTCGCGTTGTTGCCGGATATAGCTCCCGAGGTCACCGATCTGCTTCATGGTTAACAGAATATCGCAAAGTGCTAACAATTGCAAGCGCTAGCTGGCAGCTAAATCCCGGGTCGGTGGGGACGTAGGTTGCGTCGTCAGATCGCAGAACCGCGTTGGGCCAGCATCTCATTGAGGTTGGTCTGGATCAGAAGTCGGATGTCTTCGGTTCTCTCCAACATCTCGAGTGGATCAGGATCGGAGCCGGCGTGCGAGGGATCGATCGGGGGCAGAAACCGGATTCGCCATCGGATGGGCAACGGGATGAGGTTGAGGTAGACCGCCATCTCGTCGACTCGTTGTGATGGCCAGATCAGGCGTACTAATCGTGCAAGGATCTGTGACGAGAAGAGAGCAGGGTGCACTTCGTCGGACCCGACTATTGCCACCGGGATTACCGGCGTCCCATGACGCTCCGCCATGGTGATGAAGCCACCACGTCCAAATCTCTGGACCTGATAGGCCTGCGAGAAGGGTTTTTGGAATGCACGGACCCCCTCCGGGAACACTCCGACGAGATGGCCCTTCTCCAACAGGTAGGCGGCGTCGGCCCGCGATGCATAAACGCCTCCGATTTTGCGATAGAGGTGAGATAGTGTCGGTGCGGAGTTGAAGATTTCGGTCCCCATGACACGGGCGCGGCGCGGCACCGGCATTTCGTTCATGACTGCCATCGCCATCATTACCGCGTCATACGGGAGCGCGGCACCTCCATGGTTTGCGGCGAGTAGCGCTGGTCCCTCGAGGGGGAGGTTCTCGACGCCTTCGACTTCAACGCGGAAGTACTCGAAATAGAGGTAGTTCGCCAGGTGCCAGAACATCTCGGCGATCGCCGGGTCAAGCCCGATCGGGTCGACGTCATAGGAGGCGAGCCAGATATGGCGCAACAGGCTTGGCCAGGTATCGAACCCGAGTCGTCCGGTGGCGGGGATGGCGACATCGGCGATGTTTATCCCCCCATGCAGCGCACAACGTGTTTGACTTTTGATGGCGGGCAGACCGCAGGGGTGCCCCTCAATGCTGCGCCAATTACATGAGAGTCGATGATCGACGAAGGAATCGAGCCGCTCCGCCAGCACGGCCCGGCGGGCTGCCGGATCGTATCGAGCGTCCAGTGGCCGTTCTGCTGTCGTCTCCGGTTCGGCCTGCTCGAGCGCTTCGACGAGCTGTGCTTTGGTCATGCGGGAGCGTCCGACGATGTTCCTACGGCGGGCGAACTCCTCCAGTTGCCGTTTGGTTAGTTCACCCAGTGGTCGTGTCATGACGGGGTCGATTCGTCAGAGATGAGACCGTACCCGGCCAAGATGGTCTGTCTCATGTTGTAGGCGGGCTCGAAGCCCAGTTCCTCACGCATTTTCCGGGTATCAGAGATGAGTCCGTAGTGGACGAGTCGCTTGATGTGGGCTGGCAGGGGAAGATCGGCTCGGCTCATGCCTTTGATGGCGATGTCGTAGGCCCGTCGGGGAAGCGGCTGGGCGATGCGATGGCCCAGCCGCAAGATGCGCGACAGGAATAGCTGTCCAGCCGCTGCAACGTTGAATGCGCCTCCGTGCGGATTGTCGATGGCGTATTCAAGGGCTCGCACCGCATCGGTCTCGGAAATGAGTTGGAGACGCGGGTCGTAGCCAAGGCGGGTGGGAACCAGCGGTAAGCGGAGATATCGGCTGATGGGATTGCGCACGTTTGCGCCGAAGATTGGAGCGAATCGCAGCACGGTGAAATCGATGTCGGTTCTCCTGACTGCGGTCTCTGCAATGTACTCCTCGAGTGCTTTCAGATCCTTGGTGAAGCGTCCCCGGGTCGCACCGAGTGGGGCATCCTCGAAGACAACGGACGGATTGCGCGGTCCCATCCCGTAGACGCAAAGATTCGACTTGACCACCACGTGCTTGATGCAGTCACAGCGACGGATGGCGCCGAAGAGCGCCTGTGCCCCAACAACTGCTTCTTCGTGGGCACGTCGGCCGCCCAGCACCGCCGACCGATCGACGGTTTGCAGGTGTACCACGGCGTCGGGTTGAGTCTCCAGGATGAAATGGGCGAAGTCGGTTTGATCGAGTTCGAATTCGTGGAGATCCGACTCGAATTCCACCCTCGGTTCGATTTCGTCGACGGCCAGTACCTCGATCTCGGGCCGGCCTTCGAGCCGTCGAATGAGGTGGCCGCCTGTCCAGGTTGCTGCCCCGGTGACAAGGATTCGCCGCATAGGTTTCCAGCCTAACGAGGGGGCACGCCACAGTGTCCACCGAGGGGCGAAGTGCCCCGACCCGCAACCCTCGCAATGTTCTGCCGGCCAGGACCGCCCCTCGCGGCGTCCTCGTCCTAGAAGCAGTCCAGACTGCGCCGTCGTCCTGCGTCCTTCCGAGTGGCGCTCCTGACTCGCCATCGACAATCCGAACGTTGCGGGCCGGGGCACTACCATGGCGGCTTTCTTCGGAGTCGATCTCTATGAAATCCACAAGAGGGGATGAATCCTTGATCATTGTTATGGCGAAGGACGCTTCGCCGGAGGACGTCTCGCACGTTGTCGAGCGGCTCAAGACAATCGATGCCGAGGCTCATATCTCTGAGGGCAAGCAGCGAACCGTCATAGGTGCCGTGGGGGATCGGAACCTGATCCAACAGCTCCCCTGGGAGGCCTTCCCTGGCGTCGAGCGAGCGGTACCTGTGCTCAAGCCGTTTAAGTTTGTAAGCCGTGACTTCCAGGTCGAGGACACCGTCGTCGACGTTGGTGGAGTATTGGTTGGCGGCGGCAATTTTGCTCCAATCGCCGGTCCTTGTGCCGTCGAATCACGCGACCAGCTCTTTACCTCGGCAGAAGCTGTTGCCAGGGCTGGCGCCAAGATCCTGCGCGGCGATGCGTTCAAGCCGCGAACGTCTCCGTATTCGTTCCAGGGTCTTGCCGAGAAGGGTCTCGAATTGCTTGCCGAGGCGCGCGACGAGTTTGGGATGCCATTTGTCGCCGAGGCCGTCGATCCCCGTGATGTCGAGCTGGTGAGCAGCTATGCCGATCTGATCCGGGTCGGGACCCGCAACATGGCGAACTTCACCCTCCTGTCAGAGCTGGGCAGGCAGAACAAGCCGGTGATGTTGAAGCGGGGTCTTACGGCCACCATCGAAGAGTGGTTGAACGCGGCC
>JAYEIP010000267.1:0-7025 GCA_034660155.1 Actinomycetota bacterium
CGTGCGGAAGCCGTCGAAGAAGTGCAGGAACGGGATCCGGGACCGCAGCGTCGCCGCATGGGAGACCATTGCCATGTCCTGGGCTTCCTGGACCGATGTCGAGGAGAGGAGCGCAAAGCCGGTCTGGCGGGCAGCCATGACATCGGAGTGGTCACCGAAGATGCTGAGGGCGTGGGTGGCGAGGGTACGGGCTGCGACATGGATGACCGTCGGGGTGAGCTCACCTGCGATCTTGTACATGTTGGGGATCATCAGTAGGAGTCCCTGTGATGCGGTGAAGGTGGTGCACAGGGCACCTGCCTGGAGAGCGCCGTGGATGGCACCGGCGGCCCCGCCTTCGCTCTGCATCTCGCTCACATCGGGGACGACGCCCCAGATGTTCTCCCTACCGGCCTGCGACCAGGCATCGGCCAACTCACCCATCGGTGAGGCGGGGGTAATCGGATATATGGCGATAACTTCAGAAACGGCGTGGGCGACTCGGGTAGCAGCCTCATTTCCGTCAACCATCATATTTTGCGCGGTCATTTCAGCTCCTCAGCTTGAGGTGGCCTCATAATCCCGTCGCACCGTCGACATCGGTAGGCCCATAGGTCCCAAGGCCGTAGGCCAACTGTCGACAGTTGCTGGGAACCCAGGGTTCGTAGCGTCGGTTTCCGGGCTTGCCAGCCCACGGTTCGGTCATCTGCGGGCGACGCAGCGTAGGGTTCAATGATTGCGATGCATACCAGGGGAGATCGAGGCGCACGTGAGCAATCTGGGCGATAACAACAGGTTGTGGTGCTGCGGCTGCGGGGCTCGGCGAGCTCACCGAACGAACCGTGGGCTGGGAGCCGGCGGAACCACACGCTGCGAACCCAGGGTTGGGGTGTCCTGTTTACCCGCAGTTGGCCAACCAGCCTCCGAGTACTAGGTCGGGGCGGTCGGTAATCACTCCGTCGGTGCCCATGGTCAACATGGAGCACACGTCGTTCTGCTCGTTCACCGTCCACGGGATGACCTGAAGGCCGGCTTCTTGCGCATCGGCCACCACAGTCGCTGACAACACTGAGAAGCGGGGGGACCAGATCGCTGCCCCTGATTCGACCAGGCCGGTGAAGTCGGGGATGGGATCGGTCGTCAGCGCCGCCAAACGGACCGAGGGGCCGATCGTGTGGAGGGCCCATAGCGATCGATGATCAAAGCTTTGGACGATTGCCCGGTCCTCGTAGCCCCACTCGGTGATCAGGGCGACGATGGCGATCTCGAATTCACCAGGATTGGTGCCGTCAAACGTATCTCCCATGGTTTCCGGATTCCGGGGGTCACGTTTTGTTTCTATGTTGAACTGGACTGTGGCCGCGTTGGCGCGTTGCTCCTCGGTCTTGCCGGCGTCGTTGGCGTACTCGTCGACCATCTCGAAGAGGCTTTGCAGTGTGGCAATACCGTACGCATCCCCGGAAATCTCGCCGCTCTCCGCCACCTGATCCGGGTATTTGCTCGTACTTGGATTGAGGTTGCACACGTAGGCACTCAACTGGTCGGCGGTCAATACCCGAATGGCAGGCTCTTCATCGGCCGACGGGAGCCCGGCATCGGTTGCCACGCATTTCTCGGGGTCGATCTCCGGATCGTGCCAGATGACCACGACACCGTCGGCGGAGAAGTGGAGGTCCAACTCAAGCGTCGACACACCGACATCTAGAGCGGCCTCGAATGATGGCAACGTGTTTTCTGGCCGTAGACCCCGTGCCCCACGGTGACCTTGTACGTCCCATGAATCGGTATCGATCGAGTCGATAGCGGCCGGGGTGCCTGTGGTCGAAACAACGTCGTCGTCGCCACCGCACGCGGCGAGGACCAGTGCCGAGGTCAGGATGATTGTTGCCGCTCTCACGCAGAGTCTCCAGGGTTAGATGAAGGAAGCAGCAGCGTAGCGCCGGCCGATAGCTTCCCCTCCTTGGGAGAGGCACACTCGCCGTGCTGTAGTTGCTGTTTTATCTGAACTGTGGGCTGGCAAGCCCGGAAACCGACGCTGCGAACCCTGGGTTCGCAGACGCGCTAATCGACGATGTCGACGCTGAGGAGGAGGACGGATTGGGCGTTGGGGTCGTTGGCGTCTTCGCTTTGCTCAATTTCGAGTGCGGCACCTTCCAGGAGAGAACCCCTCGAGAAGTCTTCAAAATGGCCTCGGAGATGACTCGGCGACATGTGGGCCATGGCTCCCAGCCGGACCCGGACGAGGGCAGCGCGCCGGCCGCCCTCGTTGCGTACCACGGCTTCAGCCTTACTCATCAAATCGGCCATTAGCGACATCTCGTGCATCTCAGCTCTCCAGTTCCGCAATCACGATGTCGGCCGCCGCCACCACCGCGGCCGCAACCCGGTCCGTCATCCCTTCGCCATGATCGAAGTTAGTTGCCTCGATGCCGATGAGGACCAGACCATTCGGGAGTTTCCCCAGCAGCCTCCCGAGTTCGATTGTTCCGATCAAGCCGACCAGGTGGCTGGATTGGCCGATCCCCATCCCTTCCGGCAGCTCATCGGACGTGAATCGGTGAACGGTGCCGGGTGCGGCACCAGTCTTCACCGCGTCCACCAGCACAACAACGTCGGCTTCGGCAAACGCGTCAATCAGTCGGGTCGGCTCGCCGTCGCTCTCAACAAGCGAAACGTCAGCGTCGAGCCGGTCCCGTAGCGAATCGAGCACAAGCGGGCCGGCGGCGTCGTCCTGACGCCACCTGTTACCGACCCCGATGACGACTGCCTTAGTCACCAGGTCTCTAGGTAGTCGTCCGCTCAACCGTGAGGTTGAGGAAGTGGGTCGCACACGAAATACACGGGTCGTAGTTGCGGATCGACTGCTCCAGCACCCAGCTGAGATCGTCATCGGGCAGATCCAGCGAGGCTTCGAGCACCGTACGCAGGTCGTCCTCAATGGTTAGCTGATTTTGCGCTGTCGGCGGGACGATCTGTGCCTTGAGGATGCGACCATTGTTATCCAACCGGTACCGGTGGTAGAGCATGCCCCGTGGAGCCTCCGATGCGCCGTGGCCCACGCCTGCGTGGATATTCAGCTCAACCGCCGGACTCGCGGGCTGTTCGTACTGGTCGATGATGCGGAGGGCCTCCTCGACGGCATATAGAACTTCGACACCGCGAACAACGATGCTCTTGAATGGGTTCTGCACCACTGGCCCCAGCCCGACCTCGAGAGCGATGTCGCGTGCCGCCGGGGTGAGTTTCTCAAAGTTATTGGCATAGCGTGCCAGCGGCCCGACGTGGTAGGCCCCACGTTCCCGAATCCGGGAATGAAGCGCGTTAGAACGTGCAACGTGCTCCTCCAGGAAGTGGTCGTTCCACTCCGACACCGCGATGTCGAGACCCTTGTTCGACACCATCCGCCCCTCGTTGAAAGGGTACTCATTGGGATGGCTCATCGAGACGAACTCGAAGTCCTGCTCAACCTCGGGGAAGCTGAAACCCGACACCAGCTTGATCGTGTCAATCGCCGCGTCCCGCGCCCACTCGAGTTCGGGCACGAGTCCCAGCAGCTCCTTCTTCGTCGGAGCTCTGTAGAACCCGCCCACTTTGACGTTGATCGGGTGGATCTCACGGCCGCCGACAGTCGTCACGATTGCATTGCCGGCCTTCTTCAGACGCAATCCGAGTTCCACAACGTCTTTGTGGTCCGCCGCCATGTGGATGGCACTCTCGTACCCGAGGAAGTCGGGTGCGTGCAGCAGGAACATGTGAAGGACGTGGCTCTCGATCCACTCGCCGCAATACAGCAGACGTCGTAACTCCCGCAGCTGCCCGGTGACCCTGGCGCCAAAGGCGTCCTCCATGGCGTGCACTGAGCTCATCTGGTAGGCCACGGGGCAGATACCGCAGATGCGCGCCGTGATGTCGGGAGCATCGCCGTACGGGCGGCCTTCGAGGAATGCTTCGAAGAACCTGGGCGGTTCGAAGATCCCGAACTCGACATCCTCAATAACACCGTCGACCACTTTCACGTGCATCGAGCCTTCACCCTCGACACGGGCCAGGTACTCGACATCGACTCTACGGACGTTTGACGTCATAGCTCACTCTCCTGTGGCTACGGCGAGCGCCTCGTGGTGGTCGCTCGTGATACGGAAGGGCTCTGAATATGCGTTGAAGCTGCGGAAGGCGTCGACCAGACCCCGGTGACTCACTCCGAGACCCTGGAAGGCCGCGGCCAGCATGTCGGTGTTGGGTGACTCCATGGGGCCAAAGCAGCCGTAACAGCCCCGGTCGTACGAAGGGCACAGTGCACCGCATCCGGCCTGGGTAACAGGGCCCAGACAGGGAGTGCCCTGGCTCACCATGACACACGCAGTGCCCCGGCGCTTACATTCGACACAGACGCTGTATTCGGGGATGTTGGGCCGTCGCTCCTGGACGAACGCCTTCACTACCTCCACTAGTGCCATCTTGTCGATCGGGCAACCACGCAGTTCGAAGTCGACCTTCACATGGTTCGATACAGGTGTCGATGTTTCCAGAGTGTCGAGGTACTCCGGATGGGCGTACACCGCTTGGGCGAACAAATCGGTGTCTTTCCAGTTACGAAGTGCCTGGATCCCGCCCGCGGTGGCACAAGCTCCGATGGTCACGAGAAACTTCGATTGCCGGCGGATCTCGTGGATTCGTTCAGCATCATGAGGAGTTGTGACCGAGCCCTCCACAAGTGTTAACTCATACGGTCCGTCGATAACCTCGCGTGACGCTTCGGGGAAGTTGGCGATGTGGACCACACCTGCGATGTCGAGCAGATGATCCTCGACGTCTAGAAGGCTGAGTTGGCATCCATCACAGGATGCGAACTTGTAAACAGCAAGCTTTGGTAGAGCCATCTCACACTCCCTTAATGTGAAGTAGTTCGCTGACTTCGGAGTACGGGAATACCGCACCGTCGGTACAGATGAACTTGGACCCAAACTGGCAATGTCCGCAGATGCCGATGCCACACTTCATGTTTCGTTCCATGGTCACGTAAACGTTCTCGGGCGCCATCGAATGTTCCTCCATCAAACGCTCCGCGGTGACCGTCATCATGATCTCCGGGCCACACACCATGGCGGTGGTGTTCTCCGGGTCAAAATCGACCCTATTGATCAATCGGGTCACTACTCCCACTGAGCCATGCCAGCCACGATCGGCGGCGTCGACGGTGACGAGTGGCGTGATGTCGTGGCGATCCTGCCAATGCCTGAGCTCAGGCTCGAACAAGATGTCCTCTGGCTTCCGGGTCCCGTAGAGGACGATGAGCCGCCCGTACTTGTCCCGGTTCTCTAGAGCGTGATAGATAGCCGGACGCAATGGTGCGAGGCCGATACCTCCGCCGATGATCAACAGATCACGACCCTCAGCCTGGTCCATCGGCCACGGGGTTCCATAGGGCCCCCGGATCCCGACGTGGGCGCCGGACTTGAGCCGACCGAGCGCATTCGTAACGGCTCCGGTGCGGCGGATGGTTTGCAGTATCGAGCCCTTGGTGGAGCTCCTGCTGCTGACCGAAATCGGCACCTCGCCGATCCCGAAGGCGTACATCATGGTGAACTGTCCGGGTAGGAAACTGAATTCACCATCTGGCGGTTCGAGTTCCAGGGTGAAGGTGTGCGCGAGTTCCTCGCGAACGCTCTTTACTCGGAACGGGACCGGTGTCATCAGATCGATGACGGCGGGCTCAGTGAGTGTGTCCATAGAAATCCACCAGCTGGAGTCGGGTTGCGGCCAGGCGGTTCGTCATCACGTGAGCGAAGCGCCTCATGAGTTCGTAACCGAGCGAATAGTCTTTTTCCTGAAGCGCTCGGAGTTGTTCGGCGTCAAATCGGATCAACAGGGTTGGGTCCAGCGCCAGCGCGCTGAATGACCAGCGATACGGCGAAAACAGCCATGACCACCCGAGTACTTCGCCGCGATGCAGCGTTTGCATGATGTGGTGTGCCCGGTGGGACACGTTGAGCTCCAGTGCGACCGATCCTTCTGCGATCACGTATGAGGCATCGGCGTGGCCACCTTCCTCGAAGATGAGATCTCCGTCCGCGACCTCGATGGTCGTCGCGATCGACGCCAGTTCGGTCAAATGGGCTTCACTCATTCCTTTGAAGAACGTCTGCGCTCTCAAGATCTCGGTCAAGTCTTGTTCGGTCATCTTGCCGCACCTCCAACTGTGATCTGAGTATCACGAAGGTCGGAGCGTCGAATCGCCTTCGCCTCTGCCGTGATATCGATGCCGACCGGGCACCAGGTGATGCAGCGGCCGCAGCCGACACATCCCGATTCGCCAAATTGGTCGACCCACGTCGCCAGCTTGTGAGTAATCCACTGGCGATAGCGAGACGCCGTCGTGTATCGCGTCGACCGTCCGTGCATGTACGTGAAATCGAGGGTGAAGCACGAATCCCACTTGCGGGTGCGGGTGGCGTGCTCTCCGTCGAGTGACAGGTCGTCTTCAATCGTGTTGCAGAAGCAAGTGGGGCAAACCATCGTGCAGTTGGTGCAGCTCAGGCACCTCTCTGCAATGCTGGCCCAACGAGGGTTGCGGGCGTTCCCCTTGAGTAGGCCCTGCAGGTCTTCTGTGTCGAGGGTCTTGCCCATCGAGTTGGCCGCCTCGGCGAGAAGCTGCTCCCCGGTCTCGATTTCCGCCTCGCTCGCTTCCTTGAGGGAGCCCAGTTCAGCGAGCACTTCGTTGCCGGCATCGCTGCCGCTCTCGATTAGGTAGCGCATGTTCCCGCCGTGGGCGATCTCGGTGATAGCAATGTCGTACCCGGATTTGGCCGAGGGGCCGGTGTCCATCGAAACGCAGAAGCAGTTTCCACCTGGCTCGACGCAGTTCACGGCGACGACGAACGTGTTCTTCCGGGTCGCGGTGTAGCCGGCGATGCTGGGCACACCGTTGTATCCCGCATATACGTGGTCGGTGATCGCCATTGCAGCAAGCTCGCAGGGCCGGACGCCAAAGAACGCATACTTGGGCGGCTCCGGGAGCGGATCAGTCATGAACCCCTCCGGACTAA
>JAYEIP010000268.1:0-6987 GCA_034660155.1 Actinomycetota bacterium
CGCAGGCGTCGCAAAGGCGCTGCAATGTCGCTCCTTGGTTCTGGTTGCTTGTGCTGAGGGCGATGAGCACCAGCCTGCGATCGGGTAGGCGTCGTACCCAACTAGACCGCCAGTCATCTACTGCTCGCAGGGGACCCACATGTAGCACCCTTTCGCCTGCTTCCTCTCCCGAGAGCGGGTCGAAACCAGCGAAGCTGAATACGAGAACACAGTTGGCCATGTCCATCATCGCCCTTCTCGAAGAGAACTCCGGAACTCCATCTCGGGTCGCAAACTGGGTGAGTTCAGAGAAGTAGTGGCTTGCCGTGTCGTCATAACGTACGGCTACTCCATAGAGAATGTGGCAAAGCACAATCAGTGGCTGATGGACGCGGAGACCTTCAAGGATGCCGTACCTCAGATTCACATCGACCATGACAACATCCGGCCGCAGCTCTTCTATGACCGGGCGTAGGTCTGACTGATATGACTTGCCGAAGAAGATGTGCTCCTCGGCGTAGGCCCATTCCTGATCTCGTGGGATGGATTCTCGGATGAAGGAAGGCTGTGAGGAGTTTGCCCATCCAGCAAAGGTGCTGCCCGTATCTTCAAATAGCCCACGAGTTGACTCGTGTCCCAAGACGTGGACATTGTCGCCTCGGGCGGCCAGAGCGCTAGCAAGCGCCCCTATTGGAGGGATGTTCCCTGCCCCATCCCAGGTCGCCATGAGAATCCTTCGCGCGTTCCGCATCTCGCAAACCTATCAGCAGGTAGCCGACCGT
This sequence comes from Actinomycetota bacterium, assembly GCA_034660155.1. Lineage (GTDB taxonomy): Bacteria > Actinomycetota > Acidimicrobiia > Spongiisociales > UBA5794 > JAAETI01. Next base: position 762 of record JAYEIP010000268.1, read on the forward strand.
GCCTGTCTGTACCACGGGCTATACGCCGTATGGCCGTACCTATGACGCTGCCAAACCGCGCACATATCGAAGCCTCTTTGTGTCGAGTGGTTGTTTTGGGGCGCGGTGGATCTGGCCGGGTTCTCGGCCGGGGTGTAGGTTTGGGGGTGGCCCGGGGTGGCTGAGCTGAAGAGCCGGTGATCAGGATGCGAGGCCGGCCACGCAAGCTATGGAGACGTTCCTGGGTGCCCCCCGGGCCCTAGCTAATGGCCTGTTGTTGGTCGGTCGAGTCGTTGGTAGACGGCATTTGAGATGCGTCGTTTCAACGCCCGGGCTTCCTTCTTGGTCTTGCCTTCGGTGAGTTTCTTGTCGTAGTAACGGCGTCCGGGGGTTTCGAAGCGGATCTGGGTGATGGCGGCCATGTGGATGGCGTGGTTCAGTTTCCGGTTGCCTCGCAGCGACAAGCGGTGCCTGGTTTTGCCGCCTGAGGAGTATTCGATGGGGGCGGTGCCGTTGTAGGCGGCGTAGTGATCGGGGGTGGCGAATCGTGCTGCGTTGCCGGTGTATCCGATCAGGAAGGCGGCCACGATCGGTCCGATCCCGTAGACGTCGGTCACAGTGGTGTTGGAGGCGGTCACTGCCCGCCGGATCAGTATCTTGTTGACTTTGATGTCTCGGTCGAGGCGGCGGATGTCGGCGAGGTGGGTTCGGGCACTGGCACGACGCTGTTCACCGACATAGTCCAGGGTGCGTATGTTACGGAGCAGCTGGCTGGCCCGGTTTGCTGAGAGGCGGGGTGGAATCCCTCCTGGTCGGAGCTGGACCGGTCCCGAGCGCAGTCGACATACCGCCTGGGTCCGGAGCGAGGTGAAGCTCGAGATGGCGTCTGGCCAGCATCCGCAACACCTGGACGTGGTCCTCTCGCTGCACCCGAGCCAGACCGGGTTGACGCAGCGCCGTGATCGCTACCGAGCGGGCATTGTTGGGTCGTTCTTGTCTGATCGCCCGATGACAGCACCCGAACCCTCGAAGCCAACACCGGTGGCACGATGTGTCATCTCCGCCAGACGGTTCCTCTACCTAGGGCTTCGTGACCCTATCGGTCCCAAGATCTGGTATCGAGCTACGTGGTCGTAGCCGATTCGTGAGTGCCAGGGTGGGAGCGTCGGAGGTCGGGTGGGAGTAGTCGGATGTGGATGGAGTTGAGTCGAGGGATCCGGGTGCGGACAAACACATGTCCGGCCCTGACATGGACCAGGTGGGCGCGTACCAGGACGTGAAGATGGGTGGGGCGGCGGAGGGAGCGGCCGCGTTGTGCGGCGGTGGCGAGCCTGAGCAGGTCGGCGACCGCTCCCGGGCCGATCGTGGCGGTCCAGTACCGGCGAACGTAGGGGTGGTCGGGGGGATAGCTCGGGATGTCGGTACTCGTGGTCTCCCAGGGCAGTGGGGTGATGATGGCCCGCTGGGTGGCGGTCCGTCGGACGGGACTCGCGGCAGCGCCCGGGTGAGGCGCAGACTCCACAACTTGAGGACGATTGTCGTGGGTTCCGGACGCTGCCGTGATCTGATCCATGACCAAGTAATAACAAACAACACTAAACAACGTCAATAGGATTGAGTGAGTTCGCGAAAACATCTCTCCCGCAACTTCACTAGATTGAACGGATGAGCATCATTGCGGTGCCGTACTTCATGGGTGATCCGATGCCGGGCTTTGAGGTTCCCGAGCCTCATGAGTTGTTGACGCCCACCCTGCCGGACGCCGATCCGCAGCACCGGATGGGCGTGCTCTATCGACACCTCGCCGACCGTGTCGCCAACCTTGAGTCCCCGGTTGTATATGCGGGGGACTGTGTGAGCACGATCGGAGTGCTCGCCGGTCTGCAACAAAAGGGTGTCTACCCGACACTGATCTGGTTCGATGCGCACGGGGATTTCAACACGGCAGAGACTTCACCGTCCGGATTCCTTGGTGGGATGCCGCTGGCGATGCTCACCGGGCGGGGTGAGCAGACAATTGTGGACGGTGTCGGGCTGACGCCGCTATCTGATGAGCAAGTCATCCTGGTCGACGGTCGTGATCTTGATCCTGGTGAGGACGACGCGATCGCTGCTTCCGGCATCACGGTGACGAGTGTCGACCGGCTCGCTCACAGCCTCCCGCCCGGCGGGCCACTGTATGTCCACGTCGATGGAGATGTGGTAGATCCGGGCGAGATGCCGGCAATGAACTATCCGGCCGTTGACGGCCCCCCGTTGGAGGCGGTGCGAATGGCGATGATCCACCTCGCCACCACCGGGAGAGTTGTGGCGTTCTCGATCTCGTCGTGGAACCCGGAGCTACCGGGGGCGGACATCGCAGCCGCCGCGACCCTCCAGCTGGCAGCACCATTCATCGCCGAGCCGTAGTCGCCTATTCGACGGCTTCGCCGGTCTGGACTCTCCAGAGAGTCGCATAGGATCCGTCGATTGCGAGGAGCTCTTCGTGGGTGCCGGATTCGACCACGCGGCCCCGTTCCACCACATGGATGGCGTCCGCATGGCGAATCGTTGAGAGACGGTGGGCGATGACAATGGTGGAGCGGTCCACTACCAGCCGCGCCAACGACCGCTGGATCGCCGCCTCGGTCTCGTTGTCGACCGAGGAGGTCGCTTCATCGAGGATCAGGATCGGGGGATCAACTAGTACCGCCCTGGCGATCGATAGGCGTTGCCTTTGGCCGCCCGACAACTTCTGGCCTCGTTCACCAACGGTGGTGTCGTAGCCCTCTGGCAGCTCCATGATGAACCGGTGGGCTTCGGCGACCTCGGCCGCATGCCGGATCTCGTCCACGGTGGCGTCAGGTTTGCCGTATGCGATGTTCTCCCGCACGGTTCCGTGGAACAAGAAGACATCCTGGCCGACAACCGCCATTGCCTGGCGTAGATGGTGCAGTTCCAGCGACCGGATGTCGTGGCCGTCGATGAGAATCTCCCCATCGGTTGCGTCGTAGAGACGCAACAGCAGCTTGACCAGTGTGGTCTTTCCGGAACCGGTGGCACCGACGAACGCGGTGGTTGCTCCAGGTGGCATGTCAAGGTTGATGTCATCGAGTACCGGATAACCGACCCGGTACGCAAAACCGACGTGGTTGAACTCAACGCGACCTCTGACCTCGTGACGTTCGAGGACCCCCTCTCCGGAGACAATCTCGGCCGGGGTGTCGAGTACGTCAAGTATCCGGTTGGTCGACGCCATTGCCCGTTGGTAGAGATCGAAGGTCTGGCCGAGCCTGGTGAGCGGCCACAACAAACGCTGGGTGAGGAACACCATCACGCTGTACGCCCCGACTCCCAGGCGGCCGTCGAGCGTCAAGAAGCCGCCCCACAACAAAGTGGCAGTGAACCCGGTCAGGATCACGACGCGGATCAGAGGGGAGAAGGCGGCGCTCAGGGAGATGGCTCTGCGGTTCGCTTGTCTGTAGAGCTCGCTTTCGTCGTCGACCCGGGCGATCTCCCGGTCCTCAGCGGTGAACGACTTGATTGTGGCGATCCCACCAAGGTTGTTAGCGAGGAGACTGGCAATGCCTCCGGCGGCTTCACGCACATCCGCGTAGCGTGGTTCCATCCGTTTCTGGAAACGGAACGATCCCCACAGGATCACCGGGATCGGGAGGAAAGCCACCCAGGCGATAGTGGGTGCGAGGACAAAGAACATGGCCCCGATCAAGATGACTGTGGTCAACACCTGAAGCACCTCGTTGGCGCCGGTGTCGAGGAAGCGTTCCAGTTGGTTGACGTCGTCGTTGAGGATCGCCATCAGGTTGCCCGTTGGCTGATCTTCAAAATATGCCATCTCGAGGTGCTGCATGTGGGCGTAAGCCTCGAGCCGAAGCTCATGCTGGATTGTCTGTGCCAGGTTGCGCCACGCCAGACCGAGCAGGTACTCGAACAACGACTCCATGCCCCAGATAATGAATGTGAGGACACTGAGTACAACGAGTTGTGACCGGGCCGTCTCGAATCCGAACCCGGAGAGGAAGGCACCTTCCTGGTTGACCACGATGTCGACTGCCATACCGATGAGCACCGGCGGCGCGATGTCGAAGGCTTTGTTGAGTATCGAATATGTCGACGCCCGGATAACCCGGCCTCGATGAGATTCGGCGTATTGCCAGAGACGGCGAAGTGGTGGCTGGGTGGGTGGAGACACGGGCTGTTGCATCGGCTTTCGCATAGGCTTTCGCATCGGCTTTCGCATAGGGATAGCACACTAGGGCGGGCCACGAGCTGCTGAGCCGGACCGTCAGCGCGAGTGTTTACGGTCGGCAATACTTGTGGCGTGTCTCGTCTACCGATGTTCCCGCTGGGATCTGTGCTCTTCCCCGGAGCGGCTCTGCCGCTTCAGGTGTTCGAGCCGCGCTATCGAGACCTTGTGGTGGACGTAACGGCCGGGGACAGCAGATTCGGTGTCGTGTTAATTGAACGCGGTTCCGAGGTCGGGGGTGGCGACGAGCGGGCCCACGTCGGGACGGTGGCCGAGATCGTGCGGATGGGTGAAGCCGAAGACGGCAAGATTCTCATTGCTGCCATCGGCAGGGATCGCATCCGCCTCGTGAAGTGGTTGGAAGACGACCCATATCCGTTGGCCATGGTCGAGCCGTTTCCCGAGCCAGCAGCCTCTGCTGGGGTGGGTCCGGCGCTGGCACGTAGCCTGGCCGTCCGCCGCCGCTTGCTGGGGCTGGCCGTAGAGATGGGTGCCGAAGGTCAGAGTTTCGACCTTGACCTTCCCGATGATCCGCTGCAGGCAGCATGGGCGTTGTGTGCCGCGGCTCCGGTGGGGTCGTTCGATCGGCAGCGTCTCCTGGAGATCGATGATGCGATCGCCCGTCTCAGGGCCCTGGAACAGATGCTTACGGAGCAGATTGGTGACCTGGAGGCGGCGCTCCGGCGGGGTTAACGCCCGGGGTTAGCGCCGCGACGTCAACTGCCCAGATCGGGCACGCCGATGAAGATCACGATCAGCTGGTCTGGCTCAACCAGCGATCCGGCAGGCGGGTTGGTTCCGATGACGAGGCCGAGGACAGAAGGTTCATCTGTCGGTACGTTCTCGATAGTCCAGGCCAGATTGAGCCCCGACGCTTCGTTGAATGCCGTGATTGCCGCCTCAACGTCTACCAGGCTGAGACCGCGGAGGTCGATGAGCTCAGGTGCTATCCCCGTGGAGTAGCGCACGGTGACCACACCACCCTGGGTTACCTCGGCACCGGCACCGGGCGTCTGACTCAGCAGCGTGCCCTCGGGCTCGAGCGAGGCGACTCTCTGGATGACGGCACGCAGCCCGGCCTTGTAAATAGCGTCTCTTGCAGCCTTCTCGCTCAAGCCACTGACATTCGGCACCTCAGTCTTGGGGGTGCGGAAGAATGCCGTGGTACCGTCGGGTGCCGGCGGGAAATCCTCGATCGGAACATCCTGGGTTACGTAGGTCATGAAGTCGTTCCACACGGGTGCGGCGACTGTTCCACCGTAGGCCCGGCGGATCGCCTGCTCGGTGTCGGTCCTTTCGTTGTACACCGAGAAGTTGACCATTTCGATCTGCGCATCGGCGTGCCCGACCCAGACAGCGGTTGTGTACTGCGGGATGCCACCGACGAACCAGACGTCGCGGAAGTTCTGGGCGGTGCCGGTCTTGCCGAACTGAGGTCGTCCGATGTTGGCCCGAGGCGCAGTGCCTCCCGGTCGCGGAACTTTCTCGAGGGTTTGGACAACGGCTGTCGTCAGCGCCTCATCGAGGACTCTGGTCTTGATGGTTTCGTGTTGGTAGACGACGTTGCCCTCGGCGTCAACGATGCTCTCGATGAGATAACTGTCGACCTTCTCGCCGATGTTGGCGATAGTCGAATAGGCCGAGGCCATCTCGAGCGGGCTAACCGCCTGGGTCCCGAGGGCAATCGACAAAACCGGCTGGAGTGGGGACTCGATACCGAGTTTGTGTGCCGTATCTACGATCTTCTCGGGTCCGACCGCAAGCGAGACCTGGGCATACACCGTGTTCTTTGAGGTGTACGTAGCTTGCTCCAGGGTCATGATTCCCTGGCCACCGCCCCCGGCGTTGCTGACAGTCCAGACATTGCCCTGGGGACTACACGGGTATCCACAGTCGATCTTCTGCGGGCTGCTGTAGTCCCACCAGCTGCCGAGCGTGATCGGCCAGCCGTACTGACTACCGTTTTCGAGCCCCGAAATCAATGCGAAGGGCTTGAAGGAG
>JAYEIP010000269.1:0-6986 GCA_034660155.1 Actinomycetota bacterium
GATAGGAAGCCATCCATCGGCGATCTCGGCGGTGAGCGTCACGTTCTTCGGTCCGATGGCAGCGAGGTAAATGGGAACCTGATGTGTTGGATGAGTCATCAGTTTGAGCGGCTTACCAAGTCCGGTCGCGTCTGGGCCGGTGTATGGGATTTGATAGTGAGCGCCTTCGTGGACCAGAGGGCCCTGTCTGGCAATGGCAGTCCGCACGATCGAAACGTACTCACGAGTCTTGCCCAATGGCTTGCCATAGGGCACGCCGTGCCATCCTTCCACGACCTGTGGTCCGGAGAGTCCGAGCCCGAGCAGGAATCGGCCGGCGCTCAACTCGTTGAGAGTGACCGCGGTCATCGCAGTCATGGCTGGGGTGCGCGCCGGCATCTGGAGGATCCCGGCGGCCACCTTCATCTTTTCGGTCCGAGCTGCGATCCATGACAGGACGGTCACGGCATCGGAGCCCCACGCCTCTGCTACCCATACGGATGAATACCCGAGCTTCTCGGCCTCCAGGATGAAGCCGAGATCAGTGCCGGCACCGCCTCCCCAGTAACCAATGTTGATGGCGAGTTTCATGTTCTCCCTTTCGTGCCCGGTCGCAGGATCGTGTCCGCCTGGTCGGCTCCTCGCGAAGGTAGCACGCGGCGTTTCCCCGTTTCTTGTCACACCCCGTGGATATGTTGACCCCAGGCTGACAGGAGACGCACATGATTATCGACTGCAACACATGCGACATGCAGAGCACGACAGCTTGCGATGAGTGCATCGTGCCCGTGCTGCTTCACCAGATGTCGGGGCCGTTCGCCCTGGCGCATGACGAAGCTGAGGCGCTGGATAACCTTGCAGACGCCGGTCTGGTGGCACCGCTCCGGCTCGTCCCCCTCGTGAATGATGCGTCGAAAGCGGCAGGCTAGATCGCGCGTCGGGATCCGACCGCAGCAAGATCGCCAGTCGGGACGGTCAGCCGTGGCAAGAACAAGGCGATGAGCGGTCCGATGCCGATAGCGAATGCGAGCGTTCCCACTCCGACGGTGCCCCCGAGAAGCCAGCCGATCGCGAGGACTGAGATCTCGAGCCCAGTGCGGACCTTGGCGATGTGAATCCCTCGTTTGGCAAGTCCCGTCATCAGCCCGTCGCGGGGTCCCGGGCCCATCCCTGCACCAATGTAGAGGCCGGAGGCAAGGCCGACGAGAACGACACCGCCCACCATTGCCAGCGACCGGGAGGCGAGTGATTCGAAGTCCTCCGGTATGGCACGCAAGGTGAGATTCAGCACATTGCCGATAAGGGCAACATTGAGGATGGTCCCGAGGCCAAATTTCTCGCGAAGCGGAATCCAAGCGAGAAGCACGACAAGACCAGTGATGATGACGACCGTCCCGATGGCGAGCCCGGTCATCTCGGCAACGCCTTGATGGAATGTCTGCCAGGGAGACAGCCCGAGATCGGCGCGGACCATGAGGGCGACGCCGACACCGAACAGGCTCAGGCCCACGATGAGTTGTCCGAATCGACGCGGGAAACGATAAGTGGGCAGAGGCAGCATGGGCTGGTGAGTCTATAGGAGCGCCGCCGAGGAAGTGGTCGTATCGTCATTCCATCCCGATAATCTGGGGCCGTGTTGCGTCCTGAAAGTTGGATCAGTCCAGCGGGTGTGAGTCCCGTCCGGGTAGTCGCTGGAGAGCCCGGTAGCAGGGCCCGGTTCGTTGCTGAGAGGTGGTGGGCTGAGCGGGGTGTCGAAAGCCTCTTTGGAGGGAGCAAGCGTGCGGGCCGTAGTGCCATCAGGTGCGAGTCCTGCAGCCTCGTCACATATACAATGGAGGAGCCGAGCCGTTCATGTCACGGTGAAGGCCTATGTCCGACCTACTGGCTTGTTCCAGAGTTGCCCTTGGTCGGGTCCTTCCGGGGTATGGGGAGCGGCACGTTCGCAAGGGTTGGTTCGGAACAGGAGAGACTCGTCTGTGCAGCTTTGTCAGCAAAGACCGGCCGGATAAGCCAATGGTGAAACCGGGTGGAGCGCAGCGGGAGTCCGACGGGGTCGTAGTACCGCAGATCGCTGGGAGGAACCCAGCTGGAGGGAAGGACCCTGGCTTCGGTTATGCCGGGGATGGAGGTAAGCGTGAGGGCATGGCCGACTTTGGTCGGTCCAACTACCCCCGCAGGCGACAGCTTGCGGTAAAAGTGCGACAACTCCAAAGACGGCTATGGGCTGCGGCCAAGCAGTCGGAGGGGCGGCGTTTCCATGCGCTATATGACCGTATCTACAGGAGTGACGTCTTGTGGGAGGCATGGGAACGGGTGCGAGTGAATCGTGGTGCTGCGGGGGTCGATAAGGTGACCTTGGCAGCGATAGAGGACTACGGCGTTGATCGAATGCTCGATGAGCTTGCTGTGGATCTTTGTGCAGGCATTTACCGTCCGGCGCCGACACGTCGGGTGGAGATCCCTAAACCTGACGGCTCGAGACGGCCTTTGGGTATCCCTATGGTGCGTGACCGGGTGTGTCAGCAGGCAGCCAAGATCGTCCTCGAACCGATATTTGAGGCTGATTTTCTGCCGGTGAGTTTCGGGTTCCGTCCGAAACGTTCGGCCACCGATGCCTTAGAAACGATCCGGGTGGCGTTCCCTCGAGGACAACAGTTTGTCTTTGAGGCCGACATCCGTGATTTCTTTGGCAGTATCGACCATGATCGTCTGTTGGGTCTGGTTGCAGAGCGCGTATCGGATCGGCGGGTACTCAAACTGGTTCGTCAGTGGTTGCGTGCAGGAGTGTTGGTTGATGGGGTGAAGCGGGAGACGGTTACCGGCACACCTCAAGGCGGGGTCATTTCCCCGTTGTTGGCCAACATCTTTCTACACGCATTCGATCGGGTCTGGGTCGAGTCCGGTATCGGGGAATTGGTCCGTTTTGCGGACGATTTCGTGGTGCTGTGCTCAACCCGTCAACAGGCCGAGGAGGCCCAGCAGCGGGCAACCGCCATCTTGGGTGAACTCGGTTTGGAACTGCACCCGGACAAGACCCGTGTGGTCGATCTCCGGGAAGGCAAAGAGGGTTTCGACTTTTTGGGTTGCCATCTTCATGCCCGCATGTCGGGGCGGTTGTGGGAACAGAAACGCATTGTGCGTTACTACCTGCACCGGTGGCCGTCGCAACGGTCAATGAAACGGGCACGAGCCAGGGTCAAGGCCCTCACCGATCGGAGTCGGGTTGGAAGAGAGTTAGAGGACGTCATCGGCGACCTCAACTTGTTCCTCAGGGGATGGGGCAACTACTTCCGTACCGGGAACGCGGCCAACAAGTTCGTTGCGCTAGACCGCTACGTGGCGTGGCGACTCAAACGTCTTCTCATCAAGAAGCGAGGCCGTAACCTCCATGCCGGGCAGGCGGGTCGTTGGACCCGCACCTGGTTCCACGACCAGGGCCTGCACAAGCTCATGGGCACCATCCGCTACCCAAAGGCTGCGTAACCATGCCAAGAAGACCGTCGGTAAGCCGTGTGCGGGAAAACCGCACGCACGGATTGAAAGGGGAACGCGGAAACAGACCCGCTATGCGGGCACTGCGCCGCTGACTACCAATGAACCAGATCGAGCATCTTCGCCGGGTGGCAGAGCGTATGGGCTGTGCCGGCCTGGGAGTGACTTCGGCCGAGCCGTTTGAAGACGTGGCCGACACGATTGTGGCGCGCCGCAACGCGGGTCTCGGCGGGAAGCTTCGGTTTACTTACAAGGATCCCGAGACTGCCACCGACGTCCGTCTGTCATTTCCGTGGGCGCAGCGAATTGTGGTGGTGTCTTGGCCCTATATGCCGGAAGCCGGAAACCCGGGCCCGGCGACTCCGGGCACGGGACGGGTGGCCAGGTTTGCGACGGAGGATCATTACCGCGGGCTCAAGTCGGCCCTCGTCGCGATCGAGGCCGATCTCCACGCCGAGGGCTGGCGTGCTGAGATTGTGGTGGATGATGATCGGCTGGTGGATCGGGCGGCGGCGGTCAGGGCGGGGATCAGTTGGTGGGGTAAGAGCACGATGGTGCTTGACCCTCGCAACGGACCGTGGCTGCTGTTGGGCTCGGTGATCACCGACGCTGAGCTGCCAACGACCGACCCGATGGTCCGCGATTGCGGGACATGTGTTGCCTGCATTCCGGCCTGTCCGACGGGGGCGATCGTCGCCCCGGGGGTGCTGGACGCCTCCCGGTGTCTGGCACATTGGACTCAGATGGCGGGAGTGATCCCGCGGGACCTGCGAGAGCCGATGGGTGATCGGGTCTACGGTTGTGACGATTGTCTGGATGCGTGCCCGCCGGGGACCAAACGTCTCGCCGACGCACCTATGGGTGTCGGTCGGGTGGATCTTGTGGGCCTCCTCGCCGCGGACGACGGTTCGCTGCTGGAGGAGTACGACCACTTCTATTTGCCGCGCCGCAACTCCAAGTTTCTGCGGCGGAATGCGCTGATCGCTCTCGGCAACTCGACGGCTGATGCCGTTGCCGCGGACTCGCTGGGTGCTGGTGAAGCCCAAGAGATCGTTGCGATCCTTGCCGGCTATCTCGGTCACGCCGATGAGATCTACCGGACTCATGCGGCCTGGGCAATCGGCAGGATAGGTGGCGACGGCGCACAGCAACTCCTGTCCCATCAATTACAGCGGGAACGAAGTGATGGTGTAGCTACCGAGATTGCAGCGTGCCTCGGGGAGATAGAAACAAGAGACAGGCGAAGACGGTCGAAGGACCGGAGTTCGTAAACCCGGCCTCGATCTCGCCTTACGGGGGTTGGCCGCTGGTGGTGTAGGTATGGCCGAGTCGAGTTGTCCAGAGGTAGTCCCCGTTGGGGAGGGGTTCGTAGACCCAGCCGGCGTGATGGCGGATGACGTGGTCGTGGCGGCACAGCGGGTTTAGCTGGTCGACACGGGTCGCCTTGGAGTCGATCCAGGGGATGCGATGGTCGAGGTCGCTATCGGTGGCAGGCATGCGACATCCGGGGAACACACAAACCGGATTCCGCGCCTGGGCTTCACGGCGTTGGCTGGCATTGGGCCGGTATCGGGTGATGCCGTTGCCGATAGGCCGGGAGGTGTCGGAGTCAGTGATGGTGAAGCGCCATTCGGCATCAAGTTGTTGTTCCGCAACCTGTCTGGCGATATCGGCAATGACGGGCCCGTATCCGGCCAATTCACCGGGTGTGTCCGTGAGTCGGGTGAGTGCCTCGAGGCCGACGTGGAGATCAATCACGCCCTTACCGCCTTTGCCACTGTGGGCGTTACCTTCGAGTAGATCCATGAGGATGTCGGCGCGGAGTTGATCCATAGTCCGGGTCTCGGTCTTCGATCGAAGGTTCCACGCAAGGTGGTTGATGCGGTTCATGACAGCCGCGACACGGTGTGGGGGCAGATCTATCGCAAACAGGCTGGCGGTGCCCCACTCCGAGGGCTGTGTCACCACCCGGCGGTCTTCCACTGCGTGTTCATAACGTTGCGCTGCCGCATCGGGGTCGGCTTCGATACAGAGACGGCGGAGCCGGGCGGCCAGTTGCCCGGTGGTTAAGCCGGGTGCGTCGGTCAGGATTCGGTCGACGACCTTACGAGCAGCCGATCGGTCGAGATGCCCGGTGCCATAGGCAATCGCCTTGGCGCGCCGGAGATCGATGCGACCGGCAGCCAACGCGTTCCAAACCATTGGGAGGCGTTGTCTCAAATCGAGGGCGAAACCAAGTTCGGTGTCGGCGGCACGCCGAGTCAACCGCAGTGCGGCGCGTATCTCAGCGGCGGCCGACTCGTTCGCCAATTGCTGGTCGTCATCGATCTCCGTCATATGGTCCGAGACGCCGGCCATATCGCGGTAGATCTGCGCTTGATAGTGGGACGCCATGCGTTGATTGGCCCGCAGCACGATGATCTGGTCGTGAGCAGATACCCGGGACATGTCTATCGCGGACAGAAAAGCAGCCAGAACAGGTCCCGGCTCCATCGTGTCGAGCCCGGGGTGAATCAACTCCGGATCTTCATCAACAAGAACATCAGTAACGAACATACGTTCGATAGTATCAGCCACCACCGACAGAAACCAGACCCTCGGAACTCGCCTCTCGAACGAGCCGCAAGAGACCGACGCCTTATGATGGCGCCCGATAGCAAGCCAGCAGGTATCTATGCGAGAGCGGCTGATGGCCGGGTCAACTGATGAGAAAAGAGCGTCTCCCGCGGTGGAGATCGTGTACGTGGACCTAGACGGAACGCTCACGACCTCTGATTCCTTGGTGGAGAGCTTGGTGACGCTCGCCAGAAAGCGTCCCTGGCTGCTCCTGCTTCTTCCGGCATGGGTTCTTCGCGGCAAGGCTTATCTCAAAGCGCGCGTCGCCGGGTATACGACGGTGGAGGCATCAGTACTGCCCTATCACCAAGAGTTGATACAAGATCTTCATGCATGGCGGGCTGATGGTGTTGAAGTCGTACTCGCTACAGCCGCCCACCACGACATCGCTACCCAGGTGGCAGAACATCTAGACGTGTTCGACTCAGTGTTAGCAAGTGACGATCAAGAAAACCTGCGGGGACAGGCGAAACTGGCAGCAATTCTGCGCCATGCAGACGGTAGGCCGTACGGGTACGTGGGCGACGACACGAGCGACGTGCCGATACTTGAAGCAGCAAACATGGCGTTCCTTGCGGGTCCACGCTCAGATCGGCTGCGAGGCAGGCTCCCGCAAGAGGCGGTCGTCAAGATCTACCCGCACCAGCGTCCCGGGTATCGAGACTATTTGCAGCTTGCACGACTCCACCAATGGCCGAAGAATCTCCTGCTACTAATCCCGCTCTTCGCCTCCCAGATGGTGTTCGAGGTGACTCCGGCGAGGATGGCGATAACGGCTTTCCTAGCGTTCTCGCTGGTGGCTTCGGGGACCTATGTATTCAACGACATTCTCGATGTTCATGCCGACCGTCGTCACGACACGAAGAAGCTGCGGCCTGTGGCTTCTGGAGTGGTTTCAA
>JAYEIP010000270.1:0-1363 GCA_034660155.1 Actinomycetota bacterium
ATCGAACCGGCCCCAGGACCCGGCAACAACGACCCCACCACCGCTCACCAACAACAACACCCGCGACCACCCGAAAACCGCCCCATCACACCGCCCCATGAATGATCGGGGCTAGTGCCGTAGCAGGCAACGTTTGGGGTGTAGGGTCCGCGCGTTTTCGGTCCGGGTCGCGCATACTGCCCGTCAGCGTTTTCGTTGATGGGAGGAAGTGTGGCTGGCAGGGTTCGGGTTCGGGAGATCACCAATGATGAGGGGAATCGTCTGTTGCGGATCGTGCGCCGCTCGTCGGGATCGGTGGTGACGTGGCGTCGGGCGCAGATGGTGTTGTTATCGGCTCAGGGCATGGACGTGGCTCAGATTGGGGAGGTGGCGTTCACGTCTCCGGATCGGGTGCGTGAGGTGATTCACAACTTCAACGACGACGGCTTCGATGCGCTATATCCGAGATATTGCGGTGGCCGGCCACCGACGTTCACGTTGCCTCAACGCCAACAGATCAAGAAGGTGGCGCTGTCTCGCCCCGTCGATCATGGGATGCCGTTCTCGACGTGGAGCCTGTCGAAACTCGCGGATTTCTTGGTCTCTGAGGGGGTGGTCGACGACATTAGCCATGAGGGCCTTCGGGTCCTGCTCCGTGAGGAGGGCGTGTCGTTTCAAGTGATCAAGACGTGGAAACAGTCGACCGACCCGGACTTCGAAGCGAAGAAGAACCGGGTCTTGGAGCTGTATGACATTGCCGACGGCACGACCGAACCAGGTGTCGACGACCCCGAGGTGGTGTTGTGTATGGACGAGTTCGGGCCGCTGAACCTGTTACCTCGTCCCGGCCGCCAGTGGGCGCCAGCAGCATCGAAGACGTCACCATCGAACAATGGGGACCCGCGGCGTCGGAGACGACGAGCAACGTATCGCAGGACGCTCGGGGTGCGTCACCTGTTCGCCGCATACGATCTGGGTGCCGACAAGATCTACGGCCACATCAAAACCAACAAGCGTCGTGTCACGTTCCTGGCGTTCTGCCGATACCTCCGCAGCCTCTACCCGCCCGAAGTCCGGATCGCGATCGTGTTAGACAACTTCAGCCCACACCTCTCGACCAGGGTCGACACCAGCGTCGGTGACTGGGCAAGAGACAACAACGTCGAGTTGGCGTACGTACCGACCAACGCCTCATGGCTGAACCGGATCGAAGCCCAGTTCCAGGCGCTGCGCTACTTCACCCTCGACGGCACCGACCACCGAACCCATGAAGAACAGAACACGATGATCCGCCGCTACATCCGCTGGCGCAACACCAACGCCCACGACAAAACACTCCACGAAATCACAAAACGCGCAAACGTTGCCTGACGCGGCACTAGCT
>JAYEIP010000271.1:0-1349 GCA_034660155.1 Actinomycetota bacterium
CTCCGTCGGCCCAGTGGATGATGTGGTGGACGTCGCACCATCTGGGGCTTCTACCGCATCCGGCGACCACGCAGTGGCGGTCTCTGGCGATGACTGCTCTTCGGGTGGCTGCGGGGATGACCCTGGTCTTGCGGCCGATGTCGATGATCTCCGATGCGGGGTTCCACACGATGCGGCTGATCGAAGCGTCACAGGCGAGCTGGCGGATGGTGGTCATGGTTACCACGGTGCCGGTTTCGGTTTCGTGGAGGCCTCCCGGTGTGCCTTCCAATGCGGGTTCGTCGACATGGACGTTGAGGTGTGGCTTCTCGCCGCCGACTTCTGGTGTTTGGCTGCCTTCGAGAAAGGCGCGGGCGAGGTCTTCCCCAGCGTCGGCCCGCCGCTGTGACGGAGTGCGCTCATCGCCCTCGGCGGGTGGCGGCATCAGGGCGTCTAATGCGGTGATGAACGTTTCGCCGGCCAGTTGTGGGAAGGCGAAGTCGCCTTCGACCATGCCGTTGGCCTTGCGGGCGTAGTCGAGACGCCGCCGCTCCAGTTGGGAGTCGAGGTCCATGGGATCTCGGTCGACGGTTTGCGTCCAGTAGTCAAGCGTCTTCCTGGTCTCGTCAGGGTGGTCACCGGCGACCATCTCCAGAAGAACAGGCTCGGCATCGGGATACTTGTCCGGCAGTCTCTCCGAGGCACGAAACAGCAGCTCAGCCTGATCGGAGTTGATCAGCCGGTGTTTCCAGGATGACAGCGTGGCCTTGAATCTGTTGGCAGCGCGGGCCAGCTTGGTGTACCGGTGCGCCCGCGAGCCCGACATTCCACAACGGTCCTTGAGATATGCCACGGTCGACGGGTAACCCCAGATGTGGTGGTCCTCGTTGGCTTCGGATGCCGCCAGCGTCTCGGTCCACTCCACGTCGAGGAGGTTCCGCGCCGCCTCCAGCAGCATCAACTGCTCATCGCGCTCGTCCGCGCTCGCTACCAAGTGGTCGCCGAGCCGAGGAATCACGATCGGATTGATCTCTCCCTTTCCCATAACCCCAACTCAACACGGAGGGTCTGACAAGAAACGGGGAATCCGGCTATTCCAAAGAGAATTCTTAGGATTTCTCCCCTACTTGCCGAGCTCGGCTTCCAAGCTCCCCCGACGGTAGGTCTCAATGGCTGTAGCGATCCTCGCCGCCGCGATTTCCGGATTGTCATGGCCCGTGATCGACCGTCCAATCACCAGATAATCCGCACCGAGTTCCAGCGCTTCGACGGGGCTGGCAACCCGTTTCTGGTCGTTGGTCACATCGCCATGGGTCCTGATGCCGGGAGTAACGGCAACCAGAGGCGGGCTGATGCCCTTCAGGCTTGGG
>JAYEIP010000272.1:0-1346 GCA_034660155.1 Actinomycetota bacterium
TTGACGGCTCGGCTTCCACAGATCCCGATGGCAACATCGGTACTTACGAATGGTACTTTGGTGATGGCATATATGCATCTGTAGCGACCACCAGCCATACGTATGCAGCAGCTGGGAGTTACTCGGTTCGGCTTACCGTCTGGGACAACGAGGCGGCATCCGATGATAATACCGTGACCGTTGTGGTCACAGCACCAGCGAACCAGTCCCCGGTTGCGAATGCCGGAGTTGATCAGAGCGTTACCGATTTGGACGGTAACGGCGCTGAGCCGGTTACCCTTGATGGTACCAATAGCCATGATCCCGACGGTACGATTGTCTCCTATATCTGGCGGGAAGGGGTCCCTCAGACTCAGATAGCCACCGGCGCCTCTCCAAGTGTTTCCTTTGCTGTTGGCAGTCACACAGTCACACTGGAGGTCACCGACAACGAGGGGGCAAGCGCTACCGATACCGTGACCGTTGTCGTCTCACCACCAGCGAACATTCCACCGACTGCCTCCTTCACCTACAGCTGCAACGGGCTCGAGTGCAATTTTGACGGCTCGGCTTCCACAGATCCCGATGGCAACATCGGTACTTACGAATGGTACTTTGGTGATGGCATATATGCATCTGTAGCGACCACCAGCCATACGTATGCAGCAGCTGGGAGTTACTCGGTCACCCTGGAGGTCACCGATGATGACGATGCCACCGACAGTACCTCGTTGGAAGTGAGTCCCACGGAACCTTCCAGTGAACCCCACCTCTGGACCACCAGAATACAGGCAAGCACGGATCAATGGCAGGAAGTGACCGTCGGCAACGGTTACGATTACGGCGACAAGATGGTCGTGGTGTGCACGCCGAACTACAGCATATCAGGCCTCGGACCGACCCTGGCGCGGGTTAGGAACGCTACGGGTACCAGCTTTGAAGTGGGACTCGCTCGGCCCTGGTTCGGCGCCCAGCCCGGAGAGCATTGGTCTGCCGCCCTCCACTGTATGGTGGTGAAAGCGGGCGTGTACACCGAGGCCGAGCACGGCGTAAAGATGGAGGCCGTGAGGCTCGAGAACGTTACCTCGACGGACAACTACAGTTCCTGGGTCGGGGAGCCCCAGACCTACGCCAATACCTACGCCAGCCCCGTCGTCCTCGGTCAGGTGATCGGTGGTTCCGCGGCAATCCCCGGGCAGATAGGAGACTGGTCGGTCTTCTGGAGCCGAGGAATCAGAAGGAACTACCCCCCGTCCTCGACCTCTTTTTACGTCGGCCGCCACACGGGCGAGGACCCCAACGCGCGGCCACCGGCGACGATTGGTTACGTCGTAATCGAAGCGGGAACCGGGACTATTGAGGGCGTG
>JAYEIP010000273.1:0-6877 GCA_034660155.1 Actinomycetota bacterium
ACGTACAACGACTCAGAAAGCCCCTGAAATCACGGCTCGGGATACGTAGTACGTGATACGTAGTACGGCTCAAGAACAAAGCAAAGCGACTGCTCACCGCCCCTGTCCGCGCGTCTTCTTAATACGGCTCAGCCCTCCGGAGGCTTGCAGCATCAACTCCGTAGGCCTAGTACAAGAACATCGGTTTTCCGATGACGTGACGCACCTTGGCGCGGTAATTCTCTTCGTCATAGAGTTCATCGACGTCTACCCGTTTCACACCTTCGCTGGTCACGCTGATAGGAACACTCGTATAGGTGCCGCTGCGTAATGCGACCATGCGCCCGCTGGCACCCTCCATGGCGAGATCTGCAGCCATTACCGCATAGTTGAGTGCCACCATCAGATCGAGAGAATCGGGGCTTCCGGACCGCATGAGGTACGCGACCTGCTGGAAGATGATGCCCTCGCCAGTGCGCTCGGTGAGGAGCTCTCCAGTCTGGGCGCCGATCCCTCCGAGTTTCCGGTGCCCAAAAGCGTCCGCGGATCCGCTCAGGACCATATCGCCACCGAGCAATCGGGCACCTTCCGAGATGGTAACCATGGCGTAGTTCGATGGGTTCGCTGCCTTGTCGGCCACCAAGAGGGCGGCGAGGCGATCAATGTCGAAGGGGACCTCGGAGATGATTGTTCGCTTCACTCCGGCAAGGTAAGCGGTGACCAGGGCCGTCTCGCCGCTGTAGCGGCCGAACAGCTCTACGACTGCGATGCGTTCGTGTGACCCGGTTGCTGTTCGCAGGCTGTGGATGAACTGAACCCCTCGAGTTACGGCCGTTGAGAACCCGATGCAATAGTCCGTCCCGTGGACATCGTTATCCATCGTCTTAGGGATGCCGATCACGGGCACACCCTCTTGGTGTAGGCGCAGGCCGTAAGAGAGAGTGTCATCGCCGCCGATTGGTATGAGCACATCGATGCCGAGCTTGTCGATGACCCGAAGGGCGTGACTGGTGAAGTCGAAGGGCCCATCGCCGGTAGCCTGATCGCTCAGGAAATCGGGAACGGCCTCTGCCGAAACCCTTCCCGGGTGGGTCCGGGAGGTGTGGAGGAACGTCCCGCCGGTGCGGTCAACGGTACGTACAGTTTCCGGGGTGAGCGGGATCATGTGATCGCCCCACGTTGCCTCATCGTCCGGGTTCGCATTAAGAAGCCCGCCCCAACCGCGGCGGATCCCCACCACCGAATGTCCTGCTTCGCTGACCCGGTTGACAACTGCCTTGATGCAGGGATTGAGACCGGGAACGTCGCCTCCGCCAGTCAGAATACCGATGCGCATTGTCGCCTCCGTTAGTTAGCTATCGATCTGGCTTGCAGATCGTGGCGATGGTAGCGAGTGCTTATCGCTGCCGAAAGACGGATGGTTTTCGCGCTGTCGCACAGGCAGCCATCGCGTGCTTACATGTGTGTAGTTTCGATCGGAGAGCGGTTGGCCACCGACGAGTTTGTACACCTGCACGTCCACACCGAGTTTTCAATGCTCGACGGAGCGGCGCGGGTCAAGGACCTCGTTCAGGCTGTCGTCGCCGACAGCCAGCCGGCGGTTGCGATCACCGACCACGGAGTGCTCTATGGCGTGGTCGACTTCACCAAGGCCGCCACCGCGGTAGGCATAAAGCCGATCATCGGGATCGAGGCCTACATCACACCGGGGTCGCGCTTTGATCGTCCGCCACGTCGTGATGACATCCGCTATCACATGACATTGCTCGCGATGAATGACACGGGCTATCGCAACCTCATGAAACTGGCCTCCCGCGCTTACCTCGAGGGCTTTTATTACAAGCCCAGGATGGACGCTGAGTTGCTCTCGGAGTACAGCGAGGGAATAGTTGCTCTGTCGGGCTGCCTGGGTGGCCATGTTCCTCAGTTGCTGGCGCCCGATGCGTCTAGCGAAGAGGGCAACCAGGGTCAGGTACGCGACTACGACGCGGCCCTGGCGGCCGCAGCCATGTACCAGGACATCTTCGGGCGCGACAACTTCTTCATCGAGATCCAGGACCACGGCATCCCCGCGCAACGAAAAGTCATGGGCGACCTGCTTCAGATATCGCACGACGTGAAGGCCCCTCTGATTGCAGCCAACGACAGCCACTACACGTATGCGCACGAGGCAGATGCCCACGATGTGTTGCTGTGTATCCAGACAGGCTCAAACCGATCAGATGAGAATCGGTTCAAGTTCCACTCGAATGAGTTCTACATTAAGAGCGCAGCCGAGATGAACTCTCTTTTCCCGGAGGCCGATTACCCGGGTGCTTGCTCCAATACCTTGCTTGTAGCCGAGCGAGTCGATCACCAGATCGAATTCGGGCGGTTGCTGCTGCCACGGTTCCCGGTGCCGACCGGCCAAACCGAGAAGACCTACCTGGAGGAACTGGTCCTCGAAGGCGCGCGACGACGATATGGTGATCTTCTGCCCGCCGATGCAACGGAACGTATCGAGTACGAGCTCAAAGTCATCGAGGACATGGGTTTCTCTGCCTACTTCCTCATCGTGTGGGATCTGATTCGCTATGCGAACGAACACAAGATCAGAACTGGTCCGGGGCGGGGAAGTGCTGCTGGTTCGATCGTGGCTTACTGCCTAGGAATCACCAAGCTGGACCCTCTCGAATACGGCTTGATTTTCGAGCGCTTTCTCAATCCGGGTCGTCGCGAGATGCCCGATATCGACATGGACTTTGATGAGCGGTACCGGGGCGACATGATCCAGTACTGCGCCGACCGTTATGGCTCAGACCATGTTGCGCAGATCATCACTTTCTCGACGATCAAGGGCCGTCAGGCAATCCGGGATGCGGCTCGGGTCCTCGGTTATCCCTATGGGCTTGGCGACCGTGTGTCGAAGCTGATGCCACCTCCCATCCTCGGGAAGGAGGCAACGCTGGCGCAGTGTCTCGAAGACCCGACCGCGGCAACTTCCGGGACCGTCCGCGATTGGTACGTCGGAGCGGCCGGCTTGCGTTCGGCATACAACGACGAAGCGGAGGTGAAGCTGGTCGTCGACACTGCGCGGGGGCTCGAGGGCCTACGGCGTCAGGATTCGATCCACGCCGCTGCGGTGGTCATCTCACCTGAACCTCTCACCGACATCGTCCCCCTCCAGCAGAAAGGGGAGGGCGCGGAGATTGTCACCCAGTACGAGATGCACGGAGTGGAGGCCCTCGGCCTGTTGAAGATGGACTTCTTGGGCCTGCGGAACCTGGCAACGATCGAACGTGCGTTAGAGCTGATCGAGGCCACTACCGGTTCGCGGCCCGAGATTGAGGACATCCCACTCGACGACCCCGCCGTCTACAAGATGCTCCAGGCCGGGGACTCGATGGGGGTTTTCCAATTCGAGGGTGGCCCGATGCGGGCCCTCATGCGAAACCTACAGCCGGACAGGTTCGAGCATCTGGTGGCCCTAAACGCGCTCTATCGCCCGGGGCCGCTCGGGGCGGGCATGCACACTGAATACGCCGATCGCAAGAACGGAAAATCGGAGGTGACGTTTCCGCATCCCGATCTTGCTGAGATCCTCGCCGACACGTACGGGATCATGGTGTTCCAGGAGCAGGTGATGCAGACGGCGCAGAAGGTGGCCGGCTTCACCATGGCCGAGGCGGATCGTCTGCGGAAGGCCATGGGGAAGAAGATCGCCTCGGTGATGGCGGCCGAGGAAGAGAAATTTGTCGCCGGAAGCGTTGCCAACGGAACGGGAGCCGACCATGCCAAAGAATTGTTCGGGTTCATCGAGCACTTCGCAGGATATGGCTTCAACAAGTCACACTCGGCTGCGTACGCCCTGGTCGCCTACCAGACTGCGTGGCTAAAGGCCCATTACCCATCGGAGTACATGGCCGCACTGCTTACCGCCGTCAAGCGTGACAAGGATCGGACTGCGCTCTACCTACACGAATGCCGACAGATGGGCGTGCGGGTTCTGGTGCCCGACGTAAACCGATCGGACGTCGACTTTTCCGCGGTGGATGGTGACATCACCTTTGGCATGTCGGCGGTCAGGAACGTTGGCGAAGCGGTTGTGAAGCTGATCATTGAGGAACGAGACAAGAACGGCAAGTTCGTATCCTTTGGTGATTTCATCAATAGGGTCGATCTAGCGGTACTCAACAAGCGCACGATTGACTCGCTGATCAAGGCAGGCGGCTTCGACTCGCTCGGTCACAGTCGACGCGGTTTGTTCGAGATGTATCTCGATGTGCTCGACGTCACCATCTCGAGACGGCGTGCAGAGGAGATGGGCCAATACAGCCTATTTGGTGATGCCGAAGACCATGTCGAACAGGTTGAGGTGGCGATTCCCGACCATGGCTGGGACAAGAAGGTGCAGCTCGCTTTTGAGAAGGAAATGCTCGGGCTGTACGTGTCGGATCATCCGCTGTTCGGAATCGAGAAGGCACTTCACGTCATGTGCACCTCCACCATCCCCGGCTTGTGGGAGCGCGCCGACAAGGAGAAGGCCACTATCAGCGGTGTGGTCGGTTCGATCACCCGACGGTTTACCAAAGCCGGGGATCCGATTCTGTTCTTCATTCTCGAGGATCTGCAGGGAAGCGCCGAGGTCGTAGCGTTCCCGAAGGTGGTTGCGGAGTACGGACCGCTTGTCAGGGAGGACGCCATCCTCGTGGTGACCGGTCGCGTTGATCACCGGGGCGACGACGTGAAGTTCATTTCACAGTCCTTGCGAGAGCCAGAGCTCAATGAGGAAGCAATGGTTCGCCTTCGAATCCCCGCTGCCCGGCTATCTCGCAATATGGTGGACCGTCTGCAAGGCGCTCTGAGCAATCACCCTGGCGGGGCTCCCGTATACCTGCACATGGTTTCGGAGAACGGCGAAAAAGTGATTCGACTCGGAGAGGACCATCGTGTTGAACCCCGCTCGGCATTGTTCGCCGAACTAAGAGAGCTCCTCGGTCCGTCGGCGATCATGTAGTTCCATCTACTCCTGGTAGGTGTTGACCAAGTCCAGGAGCGGCCGCGAGGAGGTTGGCGAGCGCATCGACGGAGGTGGGGGCAGCATCTGCCCAGGGCACATCGATCAGATGTAGCCCATGTCGTGTCGCAAACTCTTGCTTCACATCATGCTGGCGCCGCACTTCACCTGCCCATCTCGTCAGGTTGTCCCGGACCGCGGTTCGGACCTGGGGACTTACCTCTGCGCCACGAAGGTTCTTCGCATCCGTCCAGTCCGGTGGAAGTTGCTTGTTGAATACGACCGTCTCCGGGCGGCTGGTGTCGGGGGGCAACTCTTCGAAGAAGCGTCTCGCTTCACGCATGGGCGTCGGATAGGCGGTGGTCACGACGATCGAGGTGGCCCTGTTCAAATGAATGTCAATGGCCCGGGCGCGGTGCGATAGCCCGTCGTATAGGGAACGGAGGTCGAGCAGGAATTCGGCGATTTCTTCAAGGAGGGGTCCGCCGAGAACTGCGTCGGCCAGCTTGAGGGCGGGTCGAGCCGTCACCTTGTAGATAGCCCGACGCCCGGGAATGCTTGCTCCGGTAAGCCATCGAAGCAGGCGCCCGCCGATCAAGTCGCGCATCCGGCCCGGTGCGGTGTAGAAATCAATGCCGCCGCCGGCCGGCGGCGTGTCAACGACCAGAAGATCCCAGCGCTGCGATTCGATGTGTTCCGCCATTTGCTCTCCGGCGGCGTACGCCTGTGCCGCCGGGAAGCGATCGGCCAGGGCTCGGAAGAAAGGGTTCTCCAATAGACGGTCGGCGACCTCCGGGTCGGCGTGACGGTGGACCATGGCTTCCCAAGAGGCAGTGACATCGAGCATCGCGGCCCATAGGCCGGGTTGATTCTCCACCTCAGTTGGATGATTGCCCAGGGAGGCAACACCGAGCGCATCCGCCAGCCGTCGCGCCGGATCCACCGTCACAACACAGGTGCGGGTGCCGTTTCGAGCGGCTCCTACAGCGATTGCCGCGCTAAGCGTTGTCTTGCCGACGCCCCCTCCGCCCGTGATAACGACGACGTGGGTACTCATATGAGGGTGTCCCAGATGTCGGCCAATTGTTCGGAGACCTCGCCGGCGGTGCGCAGCCCAAAGAGATACGGCAGGTGAGGGCCCTCGGGCAATTGGTCGAGCCATCGCATCTGCTGGAGTTGCAGCGCGTGATGGTGAGTAGCCGCTTCACGGTGGGGCCCGGCCGGCAGTGCTTCGATTTCATCAGCCGTTACGTCGAACTCTGGCAAGAGCCGGTTGGCGACAACGGAGGAGAGTTTGATAACGGGTTCGATGACGAGCCTTTCAAGGGCTGCGTTTGTCTCCAAGACGGGTAGCTCTTCAGGCGTCGAAACAAGTACGAGGCAAGTGATGGCCTCGTCGACGAGGGCGTCGTGCATTCGGGCTGCCTGGTTCTGGATCGGGCCCGCGGGCACCAGGTCGGCAATTGTGTTTGGGGCACGGAGATAGGAGAAGAGTTGTCCAAGCGGTGGTGCGTCTACCAACACCACGTCGTACCTGCCGCGCCACATCTCGAACACGGGTTTGCCAATCGTGACGATCTCCCGGACTCCCGGTGCGGTCTCCGCGAGGACGTTGAGCGCACGTGAGAGTGCCTTGGTCGGGGTTGCGCGAGGAATGTGGAGTTGCAGCCGCAAATACTCGTCGAGGGCTTCGGTGCGCCCTACGGCCAGTGCGTCAATGCCGGGTCGAACCCGATGCGGGGCGTAGCCAAGTTGTTCAGTAGCGAAATGCGAGGCTACGCCGACACCTTCGACCATACCGACTACGAGCACTCTCAACCCACGCCTGGCGGCGATCAGGGCAAGCGAAGCCGCTACTGCCGACTTTCCCACGCCGCCCTTGCCGGATACAAAGATCAGCTT
>JAYEIP010000274.1:0-6792 GCA_034660155.1 Actinomycetota bacterium
AACTATCGCAAATCAAAAAGGTGGAGTAGGTAAAACTACAACTGCAGTTAATTTAAGTGCAGCACTTGCAATTGAAGGTAAAAAAGTTTTACTAATAGATGCAGACCCTCAATCTAATGCGACAACACACCGAAGGCCGACCGCCCCGTGCCGACAAGGTGCGGGCGTGGGCCCGGGCATCACTTGAACAGTCTCGAGGGACCTGGCTGATGGAGGTTGGACGGTCGGTAACCATGGCTGATGTTGCTGAGTACGGCAGGGTTCTTGTCGCAGATCGCAGTGGATCTGACATTGAGGCTGCCGGTCACTTTCGGGGAGCGGTGCTTTGCGTCGGGCCGGAGGGAGGGTTTGCGCCGGGCGAGATTCCGACGGATGCCACCACCGTCAAACTCAACGAAACCGTGTTACGCACCGAGACCGCCGCAGTCGCAGGGGCCGTGCTGCTGATTGACAAGTCGTCCCGACCGGCCTGAAGTACTACGGTGCGGGACTAGTCACACTGCCTTGATTCGAAATAGGCTGGTGCTGACCAATCAGGACAAGACAGATTGGTTACGCTGGGTTATGCTGTTGGCTACGCAGAGCGGTCGGAGTGGGCACGCTTTGCGAAGGGCCGAGGAGACGATTGATGTCGACATACAACGAAATGGTGGGAAGCCGGTTGCGTTCGATCCGGCGGCAGCGGGGTCTGTCGCTACAGGACGTGCAGAAACTGTCTGACCAGGAGTTCAAGGCTGCTGTGCTTGGTGCCTACGAACGCGGCGAGCGCAGCTTGTCTCTTCCAAGGCTACAGAGGTTGGCGCAGTTTTTCAGCGTTCCGATTGTGCAGCTTCTTCCACAAGAAGATGTAGCCACCCCAGCTGCCGCTGCCGATGGCATCACTATCGATCTCAACCAGATCGAAAAGCTCTCTGGTCAGGATGGACAGGTGGTAGAGAGGTTCTTGCGAGGCATCCAGATGCTTCGTCAGGATTTCAACGGCCGGGTGCTGACCATCCGTGCTAACGATCTTCGGATGCTTGCAATGTTGCTTGATCAGTCCGAAGAGGGTTTCAGCGAGCGGCTTACCGAACTTGGTGTTACCTCCGAGGGCGAGTGACCCGTCCCGGCGATCCGGGATCACGAGGGTGATGGCATCTTTTGCCATGCGTCGTATTCCCGTCTGCCGTACGCATCTATATACTGCCGACTCGCGAACCGCGAGGACCCTCGCATTCCATCAACGATGAGCGACTTGTCGTGACGATCCCTTCTGAAACCCAGATCCGTATTCGCGTCCCCAGCAACCACCTGATGGTGGAATTGTTGGGAGGGCGAGACGTGTACCTCAAACAGGTCGATAAGGCCTTTGCCGGGGTACGGATTGTCGCGCGCGGAAACGAAATTGTGATCGAGGACTTCGGCGAGGCCACGACCGGCGAACTCATCCGCACCGTCTTCGATGAGTTACTCATTCTCATCCAGGAGGGAGAGTCGTTGGATGAGGACCGCGTGGCCCGGGTCATCGAGATGGTCAGACACGATGTCCCGTCACCATCGGGCGTGTTCACCGATTCGATAAAGGTGGGCCGGGGTAAACAGGTCAGACCCAAGACCCATGGTCAGAAGGTGTACGTCGATGCCGTTCGTGACAACACGATGGTCTTTGGCATCGGCCCGGCGGGCACGGGTAAGACGTATTTGGCTATGGCCTGCGCCATCGAGGCACTGCAATCGGGGTCGGTACGTCGCATCATTTTGACGCGACCCGCTGTCGAGGCGGGCGAACGATTGGGCTTCCTCCCCGGTGATCTGACGGCGAAGGTAGATCCCTATTTGCGGCCGTTGTACGACGCGCTGTTCGAGATGTTGGGACCGGAGGAAACCGCTCGGCTGATGGAGCGGGGAACTATTGAGATAGCTCCACTCGCTTATATGAGAGGGCGGACGCTTAACGATGCGTTCATTGTTCTCGATGAGGCACAGAACACTTCGCCGGAGCAGATGAAGATGTTTCTAACCAGACTTGGTTTCAACTCAAAGATGATCGTGACCGGAGATGTCACCCAGATCGATCTTGATGATGGCCGCGCTTCGGGTCTACGAACGATCCGCCGCGTGTTGCATAGCGTCAATGACATCGCCTTTATTGAGTTGACCGGTGACGACGTCGTCCGCCATCGCATCGTGGCCGCCATCGTCGAGGCTTATCGTCGGCATGAACAGCGTCTCAAGGAGAGGAAGGCGTGAGCTTCTTCCGGCGCTACGCCATACCACTCAATGTGCTCGTGATAGCGGTCACCATGGTCTTCGTTGGTGCCGCGCTGCTTGTAGGCCGCGCCGTCGCCGCGCCGACGGTTGAGATCGCCCCAGGGCTGACGTCACCAGAGGATTACATCGCCCCTCGCCCGATCGACATTGTCGACGAGGCCGCGACCGAAACCAAGCGCGAAGCCGAGGCGCTCGCTGTGCAGACTGAGTATTCGGTGAATCCCGACATAATGCCGCGGGTTCGCAACGAGCTGTCAGCTTTTTTCGAGGATTTGCGCCGTCTTGCGACGCTGACGGCCGAGGAAGCCAATATCGAGGTGGAACCAACTGAGATCGAGTTGGTGGTTCTTGGCGCCGGTGGGCTCGACATCATTATCACCGAAAGCGAGGGCGTCGTCAGGTTGACCGGGACGGTTCCAGATGCGGAGACCCGGGAGAGAGTTGTCTCTGCGCTCGAGAGTATTGCCGGGGTGATTGAGGTCGATGATTCGCTCGTGGTCATTGACCCACCGCCGGTGACGACGACGACTGAAGCTCCTGCCGAAGGTGATGAGACGACGACGACGGTTACGACGACCACGGTGGTTCCGCCCACAACGACAACGACTCTGCCACGACGCACCGTGGAGGATTGGACGGTCAAGCTCACGGAGCTATACCCCGACTTGAGTGATACGACGATCCTCTCGTTCGTGACGCTGTACAACAATGATCTGGACCGGATCGCCAATGGCGAGGCCTCGCTCTTCCAGGCGGTCCAGGACGCTGCTGATGCTCTAGCCAAAGATTTGCTTACAAAGGGCATCAAGGTCTCGGAGCTGGGCGATGTCAAGGCCCCGTTGTTGAGCGAAACGCCGCCCGTCTTTGTCTCGGTCCTCCCGGTGGAGGAGCGGTTGTTGGCGCATCCGGCCATCGGCGAATTGGTGGCGAACGAACTGCTGCCCAATCTGTTCGAGGATGAGGAAGCAACTACGGTCGCTCGGGAGGAAGCCGCGGCCGCAGTCCAGGATATCAAGGTGACCTTCCCCGCATTCTCTCTGATCGCGTCCGAAGGTGAGGTGCTCACTCGGGTGCAGGTCGACGCGATCACCGAGCTCGGCCTCATCGAGAAGGAGCCGGGCACCTCTCGACAGGCGATCGTGGTCCTCGGTGCCCTCACGGTTGCGCTGGCCGCGTTCTTCCTGTGGCGGCTGGCGCCTGGACAATGGTCACAGCCCAAGCACTTCGCTCTGCTGGGAATACTGCTCGTGTTGGCCGCGCTGGCGTCCCGATTTCCGGAGTTGGTCAATACCGAAGACGGCGAGGTGAACCAGGTTGCGTTTGCCATCCCCGCGATGCTCTTCGGGTACGTCGCGGCGATCCTCTACGACCCCCGGACCGCGGTACTGATGTCGGTCCCGGTCACGACATTTGTCGCAATCTCAACAGCTGATCCAGCGATTACGGTCTTCGCCGCGGGGGCCACGGTAGCGCCGGTGGCATTCGTTTCTTCAGTCTCCAGCCGTCGCCAGCTCCGTGTAGCCGTCGCCCTGTCTGCCCTAGTGCTGGTGCCGCTTGGCGCCTCGGTCTCCTGGCTGTTCCGTGGCTACGAGACCTTACGGGAAGCAGCCCTATTTGCGCTTCTCGGGGGAATCCTGGCCGGGTTGATCGCTCAGGGCCTCGTCTCGTTCCTGGAGAATCTCTTCCGGATGACTACCACGCTGACCCTGCTCGATCTGGTCGATCGTAACCACCCGGCTTTGCGGCTGATTGAGGAGAAGTCTCCTGGTACGTTCAACCACTCCATCCTCGTAGGGACTCTTGCCGGTAAGGCTGCACGGGCGGTGGGCGCCGATCCGCTGCTGGCTCAGGCTGCAGCGTTCTATCACGATCTCGGCAAGACCGAGGACCCCGTGTATTTCATAGAGAATCAGTTCAGCATCACCAATCCGCACGACCAGCTTGACCCTGTCGAGTCTTGCAAGATCATTCGATCTCACGTGACCGATGGCCTCAGATTGGCGCGCCAGTACCGGTTACCTCCCGATGTCTCCGCAGGAATTCGCAGTCATCACGGTACGGGTTTGATGCGCTACTTCTACCACCAGGCGCTCGAAGCCGACCCGGACGTCGATCCGCAGCTGTTCCGCCACCACGGCGAAAAGCCCAAACGCAAAGAGATGGCGATTCTGATGATCTGCGACGCGGTCGAGGGTGCGGCCCGGGCTCACGCGCAGGAACAAGACCCGACAGAGGAGAGCATCGCCAAGGTAGTCGACGCCGTTGTGGGCGAGAAGCTTGACGACGGCCAGCTCGCTGAGTCCGATCTCACGTTTGGTGACCTCACCAACGTAAAAGTGGCGATAGTCGACGCACTCGTCGGCTATTACCACACGCGGGTGCCCTATCCGGGGTTCCCCGGCCCCCAAACAGAGCGAGCTTGATGGACATCACATTTGCTGATGAACAGGATGACCCGCTGCCTTCCGAGCCGCTGATCGAGCTTGCCCGGGCGGCGATGACCGCAGAGGGTTTACCGTCCTCCACCCAGCTATCGATCTCCCTCATGGACTCGAACCGCATGGCCGACCTCAACGCAGAGTACATGGGGAAGGTCGGCGCCACCGATGTGCTTTCATTCCCGATTGAGGACTTCTCAGAGGGTGTTCCACGCAGTAGCGGTGAAGAGCCGCCGTTGCTGTTGGGTGACATCGTGATTTGCCCCGACGTCGTGCGCGGCAACGCAGCGACGGCCGGAGTAGCCTTTGAGGATGAGATGGCACTCATGGTTGTCCACGGGATTCTCCACCTCCTTGGCCGCGACCACATGATCGAAGCCGATGCTGAGGCGATGGAACAACGCGAACGCGAGATCCTCTCCCTCGTCGGGCGGCAACGTCCATGACAACGGTGGCGTTAGTGGTTTCTGCCGTTCTGGTTCTGCTCAACGGTCTCTTGCGTGCCGCGGGCGCCTCGTTGGTGCGCACTCCCCGCGCCGATGCGCTGCACGATGCTCGCGGTGGCGATCCACGGGCGGAACATATCGCAAACCTCCTGGCCGACAGACCGCGTATCCAGCCGGCGCTGGGGCTGGTGAACACGGGCCTGTTGGTCTTTGCGGTCATACCGGCTGCGTGGGCGCTGACACGCCTGACCGATGGCGTACAACTGGCCGGCGCACTCGCTGGTCTGGGGCTAATTCTGATCATCCTCGGAGACATCGTGCCCCGCACGCTCGGAAGGAGACGTCCCCGCACTATTGCGTACCGTTTTGCCTGGCTGCTCGGACCGGCGATCAGCCTCGGTGAGGCCACAGCTGATCTCATCACGGAAGTCGACGAGGGTGACGACGAGGGCGATGAAGGTGACACCGAGGCCCACGAGCGGGAGTTGATCTCGCAGGTCATGGACTTTGCCGACGCGATTGTCCGCGAGGTGATGGTGCCTCGTCCCGACATGGTCACAGTCAATGCTGAAACGTCGAGTGAGCACTTGTTGGATCTGGTGCTGGATGCTGGGAAATCGCGGATCCCGGTGTTTGGCGAGGACACCGATGACATCCTCGGTGTGCTTTACGCCCGTGATCTACTCCAGTTGTGGGACGACGAGGCAGGGCCGCGGTTGGCTCGGAGCCTGATGCGCGCCGCCTACTTTGTCCCGGAAACAAAGGGCGTACCCGATCTGTTGCGGGAGATGCAGGCCAACCAAATCCACATGGCAATTGCAGTAGACGAGTTTGGCGGAACCGCCGGTTTGGTGACCATTGAGGATCTCCTCGAGGAGTTGGTCGGGGAGATCGCCGACGAGTATGACGATGAGGAGCCCCTGGTCATCGAGGAGGCCGACGGTTCCTATCTGATCGACGCCAGGCTCGACATTGATGACCTCGGTGAGTTGATTGGTGCTCCCATATCTGACGAGGACTGGGACACGGTCGGTGGTCTCATTCTCGGTCTTGCGGGTCGGGTCCCGGCTGAAGGTGAGAAGTTTGAATTCGAGGGGCAGACTCTCGCTGTTGAGCGTGTCCAGGGCCGACGGATTGCCCAGATACGGCTGCATCCTCAATGAGATCAGGGTTCGTATCAGTCGTCGGTAGGCCGAACGTGGGGAAGTCCACCCTGGTCAATGCCATGATCGGGGAGAAGGTGGCGATCACGTCGTCCCGACCCCAGACCACGCGCAATACGATTCGCGGGATCCTCAACCGGGACGATGTGCAACTCGTCCTTATCGACACGCCCGGATTGCACAAACCCCGTACAGCCCTTGGGAGCCGTCTCAACCGGCTTGTATACGGGTCGCTGGAAGAGACGGACGCCGTGTTGTTCGTCCTCGACGCCACCCAGAAAATCGGACCGGGCGACAGGTTGATTGCCGAGCGTCTTCAGGAGGCCAAATCGACTGTCGTTGTTGTCGTCAACAAGACGGACATTGCCAGTCACGAGCAGGTCCTCGAGCAACTCAAAGAGGCGGGCGAGTGGGAATTCCGGACCTATGTCCCGGTGTCCGCTATCGATGGTGACGGTACGGAGATCATTTACGAAGAGCTTCTTCCGCTGCTCG
>JAYEIP010000275.1:0-6779 GCA_034660155.1 Actinomycetota bacterium
GTGCGGGTCCCGGAACCACAAGCGGCGACGACGAGAGTCACGACGGTCAGGGCCAGAGCCAATCGGTCCTGCGACCAGTCTGGTACGCACTGGACTATCTAAGCTCCGCCAACACCGCATTCAGACTCGTGGCAACCTTGGTCCCTCGCGGAAACTCCGAGAGTCTCCCGTTCGTCAGGCCCACGAAGCCGGCCCCAGCGGCAGAAGCCGCGCTGAGATCCCAGGTGCTGTCGCCGACCATGACTGCCTCGTCTGGCACCACATCCAGCAAGCGACACGCCCGTAGAACCTGATCCGGTGCCGGTTTCGGCGCCAGTTCGACGCTCCGCCCGACCTGCACCGCGACGTCAATCTGGAATCGTTCGCAGACCTGCCGTGTTGCCGACTGCCCCATCAGAGTCACGATGGCTCGAGGCATTGTCGAAGTCGCTGCCAGAAAGCGCCTCAATCCCTTCATCGCTCGAGCCGACGCCACCGCTGCAATCTCATGTTCTTCGATCAGGTCGCTCGCCTGTTGCCACCGCTCCGGATCGCCGGTCAGAGCGACGAGCGTCGCCATGGCGGTGACCGTGGCCGAGCGCCATTCAGTGTCCGGTACACCGACTAGCTCGATCGTCCCCATCTCCCGCTCGACATCGGCCACGGCAGCTTCATAGCTCGTATAGGACTGGACATCGACGAGAGTTCTGTCGAGATCGAGGAGCAGAGAGACGTCAGTCTTCAGCTTCAAAGCCCACCATCCGGCGAACCCGCACAATGTCGCCAGCCCAGTCGCAGGCGCGGCACCATGTGTGATAGACGCGCTCTTCAGCTTGCCAATACTCCACCGAGATACCGTCGCCGAGGCTGGCTCCGCACCTCGGACAGAATCGGGGCAAGTCCTCGATGTGGTGCAGCCGATCGGGATCCCACCAGTGAGCACCACTGAGCCGCCGACCCGCTATTGGGTCTGGCGGCTCTACGTGATTCGGGTATTCGGGCCTGGAGCTCAGTGTCGTCACTCCGTTGCCGACGGCGCTTCACCTCGCGCCGACGCCGCGTCAACGTGGATCTTCAGCAACGTGTCTTTTGCCGGCGAGTAACGAGTGGAACCCATGTCGATCCACGCCAAAGCGAAGTCGACACCTGCACCAAACTTATTCTTCTCGCACGGCAGCTCGATCCGCTCATGAGGCTCCCGAGTGAACGCCACGGTTGGGTCCTTGCCTTCGGCCACAAGTGCCATCTGCTCCTTGAACATGCGGCGCAACATAATGACGCCGATGTCTGATTTACCGATGTGCTCGGCAGATCGATCAGTGATATCGCCCTGGGTTACCCATGCCATCACGTCCTGGCCTTCGATGTAGTCGACGATGAAGTTGCCGTTCTCGTCCATCCACTCGTATTCGTAGTCGGTCGGATAGACCTGTTCCGGGTACGTGGTCACCCCTTCAGGATGGTGGTTGGCGTAAAAGAGCGCCCATGTCGTTGTGTCGTCGATCGGCACTCTGATTTGCATTTGATCGATGCCGCCGCCACCGACACGCATGAAGTAGGGGAAGACCAACGGATGACCGATTGCCCAATCGTCATCCTCTTCACTACGGCCTTCGAGCACCCGCCGTTTCAAGATTCCCCACTCCATCGGGTCGAAGCCAACTCGAACGTGCTTTTGTTGGAATGCCGGCGGAGCGAGAAAGCCTTGCTGCTCTCCGATGAATTGGAAGTAACGACCGTGAAGCCACTCGACATGGTGCGGGTCAACGGAATTCTCCATGATCTGGAGCCAGTTGCACGGCAAAACAGAATGGCCGACGTCCTTGAATCCATCGTCAACGAACACGTCGAAGCGAGGGAGTTCGGGAGCTGGGTCGGGGCCGAGGTATACCCACACCATGCCACCCATGGCTTCCGCCTTGCCGGCAAAGGCCTTGATGCGTGTCTTGAACGTCGATTTCTCCGGTTCGGCCGGTTGCTCCGTGCATTGGCCCTCACAGTTGTAGAGCCAACCGTGGTAACCGCATCTCAGGCCCTCTTCTTCGACGACGCCGTAAACCATCGATGCGTGGCGGTGTGGGCACCGCTCCTGCATGATGCCATATCCCCCTTGAGGGGTCTTCCACAGGGCAAAGTCCTCGCCAAGGAGACGTACCTTCTTTATCGGCCATTCCGCCAGGTCGCGCTCAAACGCGATCGGGTACCAGTACCGCCGTAACAAATCGCCCATAGGCGTGCCGGGACCAACCCGCGTGAGTTGTTCGTTCTGTTCCTTGCTGAGCATTTCGCCTCGCTTCACTCGTCGCGGTACTAAGAGGATCAGCGGATAGGGCGAAATCGCGGCCGGAGCGAACCGGCGTTATCGATTCTCGGACACCCGCTCCGACCCCGGAGTTCGCTTTGCGAACTCCCAGGAACTCACCTGGTGAGTTCCTCCCGAAGGGGGGACTGATGGAAGCCGTGACTTCCCTTTCCGCGCGTCTTTTCAGTACCTAGCACTCCCTTACTCCAATATCGTCACAGTCCCTTCGGACCCATCAACCCGAATCATTTGCCCAGTCTTGATGTTCTTTGTGCCGAATGCCGTCCCGGTCACCGCAGGAAGACCGTACTCGCGGCACACTATGGCCGCATGGCTCATCATTCCACCGATGTCGGTCACAGTGGCACCGATCTTGTTGAAGATCGGAGCCCACGACGGGGCTGTAAGTGGGGCAACAAGGATTTCGCCCTCTTGAACCTCACCGATTTGATCGGCTGAGGCGATTACCCGAGCCGGCCCTTCCGCCACCCCGGGTGATGCGGCAAAGCCCTTCAAGCCACCGCTGTCATCGGCACCGCCAAGCCACATTCCGATGGAATCGGAGGTGATGCCCCACAGCATGATCGTGAAGGGCTCAGTGACCACCTCAGGCGGGCTCCCGAGCGCCGGCGGCGGCGACCAGGCACGCAACGCATCAAGGATTCCCTTGCGGCGTTTCAGCTCGCGCGGCCAGTACGTGATGCCGCGGGGACCAGCGCCGACGGCCCAGGACGAGTACATGTCCCACAGGGCTTCGTTGACCTCGTCGCGCTTGAGATAGAACACATCATCAGGATTCGAGAAGAAGCCTTCCTTGACGAAGACCGCTCCGAGCTCACGCATCTTCCGCCAGAGAATGGAGTGGCTCCAGTGTTCGACATAGAAATTGTGGTTCTCAACATACGGGAACACGACTCCCGCAAGACCCAGTTTCTGATCGAACGCTTCACGGTCCTCGTCGGAGGCGAGGAGTTCGCGATACTCGCCGATGATGCGGTCGCGCTCGGCGCGTATCGCCTCGGTCGGGCGAGCCAGATCCACACCTTCGCGGATCTTGGCTATGTAGTTGCGAATGAAGCCGTAGGGAATCTCCTTGTGCTCGATCCAGATCTGATCTGAGTGGTAGAACCCGGATCCTGATGAGAAGTTGAACCATGGATCCTTCACTGCATCCCACTTGGCAACCCACTCAGCTCCACCGTCGGCAGCGGCCAGCGCGGCTTCGACGGCGGCGACGTCGTCATTGTCGAAGGCCTCAGCTACACCCAGGTCTATTGCCGCCTGGGAGAGCTCCTGCAAGTACTCGTCTGGCTTGAACAGGTCTACTTCGACCCCCGCAACCATCTTTGCTATTGCCAGGTCGGGGATGTTTGGGAACGCTTCCTTGCAGAATCCGAAGAAATCCAGATACGCCGCGTAGCCGAGATTCAGGAACTCGAAGTGGTACTGCCACAGTTTCAGGCCAAGGTTCAACAGTGACCGATAACTCTCCTGGATCTTGAGTCCCGACCCAGTGCCGCGACCCTCCGTTACAACTTCCATCTCCTCCATCACCGGGAGCGGCTCAAACGATATGGATTCCATCTCCGCGGCGAGGGCCTTGATCTTGTTCAGCCACTTGTCGTAGAGATCGTTCCAGTTCATGAAGTAGAACCCGGCCCGCTCCATGAACAGTGGAACCCGCGCCTCGATCTCGGCCGGATCCATCACCGGAACCGGTGTGAGATATGCGTATCCATTGAGCACCCGGTAGTCAATACCCAGCGCCGGCGGGATCAGATAGTGCCGGGTGTTGTACTGCGAAAGACTGGCAATGGCGTACTCGTAAAAAGTGGCATCCCATGGGGTAAGCGCCTCTGGCCAATGGACGCCATCCTGGAACCAGAAGACCGAATCCTCGTACTCGCGGCGGTCCTCGGAGAACGGCAGCGAGTAGGTGTATAGGTCCTGCCATCCTTCACCCCCCGCCGGGGTCTCAATATCGAACGGGCTGTCAAATCGCTGCGTCATCTTTCCTCCGTAAATGTCTCCGAGCCGGTTCCCCGGCCCCTCCCTTTGCGCTGTCTCCCTGGGCCGGTTTCGACCCTCCCCCTTGCCTGGTATCAGTCTTCTTCGACGGTGGATGATTTCTTACGACTATGGACAGGTGCCACCAGCGTGGACACGATCCCGTCCATAAAGCCCTGGCCCGCTTTGGAAACCGTCCGACGTTTCTTCTGCGACCAAACTGTTTCCGGGCGGCTCTGCAGCAAAATGACATTCTCTCCGGCGGGTAAATGGGCGTCGATGGCCCACTCAACGTCCTGGGGCGATCCGTAGTGACGCTCCGCCCTCCGGGCCATCGCGGCGACTGCCTTTATCTCGTCGTCGGTTAAGCAGGATTGAGTAATGCGTTCACCCTCAATCTCACACTGCTCCACAATGCCGTCGCCGTTGAGCCGGTACTCCATCATCTTGGGCGACAGCGTTCGCTTGACGACCTCGCAGAGCACTTTGTCCACCAGGAAATTATCTGGCGTGACCTCGCCCGAGACGACAGATTCGCCAAAGCCCCACGAGGCGTCGATGGCGATCTGTGACCTATCACCATCAGATGGATTGAGGGTGAAGGCGACACCCGCCGCCTTCGGCTGCACCATCATCTGGACGCCAACGCTCATTGAGATGATCTCGTGGTCGTGACCGGTTTCGTGTCGATAAGCAATGGCCCGATCGGTGAAGATCGACGACCAGCACCGCTGCACATTCTCAACGACAGCGTCCTCGCCGGTAATCCACAGGTAGGTGTCCTGCTGTCCCGCAAACGATGCGTCCGGCAGATCCTCCGCAGTCGCCGACGAGCGAACAGCCACGGGGACGTCGGCGATGCCACAGATGTTGCACAACTCACCGTAGGCACGTCGGATTTGCTCATCGATATCGAGAGGCATCGGCACCTCCTCGATCAGCGACCGGACGAAGGCCGCAATGCGTCGCAAGCCCACAGGATCCGAGAACTCAACACCTGCGAGGGCCCGATTGACCTTGGACCGCATATCGGAGTGCTCACGTAGCGTGTGGTATGCCTCGGTGGTGAGGGCAAAACCCGGAGGAACCGGCAGCCCGGCAGCAATCATCTCACCCAGCGAAGCATTCTTTCCCCCTACCCGAGGTTTGTCGGACGGGTGGTAGTCCTGGAACCAGACGACGTAATCAGTACTGGTCATACGATGCGACTTTCGGGGCGGCGCTCCGGGCCGGGATCGAACCAGTCTCTGGTCTGCCGTAAGGCTCGGACACGCTTGACACATGGGGGCTCCTCGCTCACGCCGGCACCCACTGTTCATCAAACTGCCAGCTAGGCAGACGTTCGATCTCGGGAACATGGACTTGTTGGACCCGATTGCGGTACGACACAAGGGCTTCACGGCCACCCTCCATGAGCTTGATCCTCACGTGTTCGGTGTTGTAGGGCTCCCCCGGGTCGTAACCCAATGCCCAAATGGCGAAAGCACGAATGGGGCCGGAGTGCGTCGCGATAACCAGGCGCGCCCCAGGATGGTCGGCCGCGAGACGCTGCAATCCGATCCAGAACCGGCGGACGCACAAAGCGGGGGGCTCGAAGTGCATCATCGGGATATTCAGCCAGTGCTGAATCGGATCAGCGCCACCTTGTTGGGTTCGCCAGAATCGATCGACCTCAACAAGCCACATGGGACGGTCACCGAGTGCCGTCCGTTCGAATTCCTCAAGCAACGCGTAGTACTGACGGAACGCGGATGTCACGTCACGGAGGCCATCAGGCGTCGCCACCTGGAAGTTGCGGAACTCATCCATAGGGTGCGGTTCGAAAACCTTGAGGTCCTTCTCAAATAACGCCAGCCCGTCGATGAGACCACGGTGGATGTGCTCCGCAGTCTGTCCGGCCCGGTTGGTCGCCGCGTGACGAATGACGATCGTATCGCCACTCTTGACCCTCTTCGACATCGTGTGCCCGTACGTGTGGGCTTGCCACGTGCCCATGGGGGTGAGGCCGGCTTCGGACGAGTATCCCTGCGTTTCGCCGTGGCGAATCAGGTAGATCTCGTTTGCGATGCCCGGTTTCGCTTGGGGAGGTGCGGAAATCTCTTTGTTGCGGTTGTCCTCGGACATGGCCTGCTGCATTCCGAGATCGACCCGCTCGTACAACGGCACGTCAGCGGTCAGCGAGTCGGCGGATCGTCGTGCCCGGAACTGACGCAAATAGAGAGGGGTGGTGTCGTCCCCGTCCGTCTCGCCGTCTATGCCCCGCGCCTGGCGTTCCAGGTACTTCGCAAGATACAGGGGAGCCTCGTCGCGATCTGTGCGCGGCAGCGGTGGGCGCCTGTCGTCAGCCATCGATGCCTCCCCCGCCGGATACGTACAAGACGCGCGGATAGGAATACCGCGCCCTATCAGTCCCCACTCTGGGGGGAAGGTACCGCAGCGGTTTCGCCGCTGGGGTAGGGGGATCTGAGCAGGTCGCCCAACAGCGAACCTG
>JAYEIP010000276.1:0-6760 GCA_034660155.1 Actinomycetota bacterium
TCGGTGAGAGACGTCGCCTCGCACCGTGGGGGCTGGCAGGGGGCGGTCCCGGAGCAACCGGTGAGGACTGGCTGATCCGGCGTGACGGATCGCGGGAACGATTGCCGGGCAAGACAACGATCGATGTCGAAACCGGAGATCGGCTGCTTGTCCTGACTCCCGGCGGTGGAGGTTGGGGTGCGTGAGAGTTCGGCAGGTAGGCTTGCAACATGCCTCTCATAGATGAGCTGACATCCACCCTCGGTTCCGCTCGGGTTCATTCGCATCCACTCGAGCTCATGGTCTACAACAAGGACGCCGGGGTCACGACGGGCGACGTTGCGGTGGCCATTCTGCCGGAGACGACGCAAGAGGTTGCCGCTTGTGTTCGGATCGCCCGACGGTATGGAGTGCCGGTCGTGGCACGGGGTGCCGGTACCGGCCTGGCTGGGGGAGCAGTACCGGTACAACCGTCGCTTCTGATGGTTCTCACCCGTATGAACCAGATCTGGGAAGTGGACACTCAGGCGCAAACCGCCTGGGTGGGTCCCGGAGTTCTGAATCTCGATCTTTCTCGCCATACCGACCACCTCGGTCTGCACTACGCCCCGGACCCCTCGTCACAAGCTGCATGCACCATCGGGGGCAATGTCGGTACCAACGCCGGCGGTCCGCACTGTCTTGCCGAAGGCACGACTGTGGCCCATATACATGCAGTGGAGATGGTGACGGCGGACGGCGATATCGTGACGTTGGGTGAGAAGGCCCCCGACCCTGTCGGTTTGGATCTCCGTGCCGTTGTCGTCGGTTCGGAAGGGACGCTCGGCATCGTCACCAAAGTCCTGGTCAAACTCACCGAGAACCCGCCTGCGGTGCGCACCATGCTTCTGACCTTCGACAGTATCCAGGCTGCCGCGGCAACGGTCTCGGGCACGATCGCCGCCGGAATCGTTCCCGCGGCACTCGAAATGATGGACCAGCCAATGGTCATCGCCGTTGAGAACTTCATCCACGGCGGTCTTCCGGTCGACGCCACGGCGGTGCTCCTCGCAGAAGTGGTCGGCCTCGACGCCGGGGTTGATGCAGAAGCCGAGGTAATCGAACGTATCGCGAACGACGCGGGAGCCACTTCCGTAAGGATTGCTGCCGACGACGAGGAACGGGCACTGCTGTGGAAGGCCAGGAAGAACGCCTTCGGAGCCGTTGCTCAGGCCGCCCCCGACTACTACCTGCATGACACAGTTGTGCCCCGGACCCGCTTGGTTGAGGTGATGACCAAAATCTACGAGATCGGGGAGCGCTACGAGATCAAGATGCTCAACGTGTTCCACGCCGGTGACGGGAACCTCCATCCCCTGGTGGCCTACGACGCCCGTGAACCGGGGGCGTCCGAGCGGGTGAAAGCCGCCGCCGAGGAGATGGTGCGAGTATCGGTCGCGGCCGGGGGCTCGTTAACCGGCGAGCACGGAGTGGGGATTGAGAAGCGTGATCTGATGGGGATCGTGTTTGGCCCGGTGGATCTCGATGCCCAGGCAAGACTGCGTGAGGCCTTTGATCCTGACAACTCCCTAAATCCCGGCAAGATCCTGCCGCTGGGATCCCGGTGTTATGACTACGGATTGGTCAGTGACCCGTGGCAGGAGAGCTCATGACCGTGCTCAAGAATGAACTAGCCAAGCTGGCGAAAGGTATGTTGCAAGAGCTGCCGGCGGGCGCTCCCGACGCCGATTTCGCAGTCTCCCCCGACCGTGCGCAAGACGTGGCCGCTGTCCTCCGGTTTGCGTCCGACCACCGACTGAAGGTCTTGTTCTGGGGTGGAGGGACCCACCAGGGTCTTGGTTATCCCGTGGTCCCAGACGTCGTGGTCTCGACGGCGCAGCTCAATAGTGTTGTCGATTGGCAGGCTGAGGACCTGACCATCGTGGTCGAACCAGGTGTTCTCGTTGCGGATCTGGAGGCCCAACTCGAACAGCGTGGCCAAACCGCGGTACTCCCCGAATCGCCCGGGGCTGCGACTGTTGGCGGGGTGGTCGCGTCCGGCCTGTCGGGCTGGCGGAGGCTGCGGTACGGCCCGACGCGCGACCGGGTGTTGGAAGTCGTCCTGGCGACGGGTGACGGGCGAGTGGTGCGGGGTGGTGGCCGGTTGGTGAAGAACGTCACGGGCTACGATTTGCCGCGTCTTGCGACCGGTTCGCTGGGCTCACTTGGACTGATTACCTCGGTCTGTTTGAAGCTGTGGCCACTCACCGCCGAGCGGGCGATGTTTGAGGTAGGCGATCCGGCTGCCGTGATGCGAACCGCTTACCGACCATACGCGGTCATCGAGACCAATACCGAGACCACCGTGTATGTGGCGGGGACGGCAGCTGAGATAGAGGCCCAGGCTGCACGGATCGGAGGCCATCCAGTCTCGGGTCATCGCTGGCCTGACCCTCTCCAGGGTCTGTTCAACCTTCTCGTACGGGTCCCCGCTGGAGCCATTCCCGACGCGGTGACGCTGATTCGACAAGAGGGTTGGCGTTTCCAGGCAGCCCATGGCGTTGGTGAGATCCGGCTTGCGGTCGACGATCATGACGCGGCGGCGATTCTGTCGCTGCGGCAGTGGGCGGAGTCTGTCGGTGGTGGGCTTGTCGTCGCCCGTGTCCCCGAAGGATCTGCTCTCGACCCTTGGGGGCTCCCCCCAGATTCTCTGGATCTGCAACGGCGTGTCAAAGCGGCTTTCGACCCTGTCGGAATCGCCAACCCGGGCAAGCTCCCAGGAGGCATCTGATGGCCACACCCCAGGTGCCCACCCAGGCACAACTTGATGCGTGCGTGACCTGCGGCCTGTGTTTGCCGCACTGCCCCACATTTCGGTTGACCGGGGATGAGGTCGCATCGCCGCGGGGGCGGATCGCTGCGATGGGAGCCATTGCCTCCGGAACCATGGCCATCGATGACACCTACGCCGGGATGATGTCGTTCTGCCTGCAGTGCCGGGCCTGTGAGGCAGCATGCCCATCGCTGGTTCCCTTTGGACACATGATGGAGGGTGCGCGCGCTCAACTGGCGAAAGAGCTACCGACTGCGTCCGGCCGAACCCGGCGGATC
Organism: Actinomycetota bacterium; assembly: GCA_034660155.1. GTDB lineage: Bacteria > Actinomycetota > Acidimicrobiia > Spongiisociales > UBA5794 > JAAETI01. The sequence continues at coordinate 3,070 of JAYEIP010000276.1, forward strand.
CTCGTTGGCCGAATTCTCAACATGAAGTGGCTGCTGGCACTCGTCACCAGCGGAATCGGTGTTGTACAGCGGCTCGGCATCATGCGTTTCCTGCCTCGCCAACTCCGGCTGGCGAGAGGGCTCCGTCGCCAGCATGTCTTCCCACGGTCGGTTGTCGGCGTCCACGAGATTGCCCCGGCTGAGCCGGCAGGGACGGTTGCGTTGTTGGCGGGCTGTGTGATGGATCAATGGTTTCAGGAGGTCCACGACGCCACCCGGTGTGTTCTGCAGATGGCGGGCTTCAAGGTCGATGTGCCCGAAACCCAACAATGCTGCGGGGCTCTGGCGGCCCACGAGGGTGCCGTCGCCGATGCCAGGCGGATGGCAAAGCGCAATGTTGCGGCATTTGCGGGATTCGACTTTGTCGTGGCCGACGCCGCCGGCTGCTCCGCCCATCTGAAGGATTACAGCAACTGGGACAATGACGGGGAATCGGTCGCGTCCCGGACTCGGGACATCACCGAGTTCGTGGCCGATCTCATTGCCTCAGATCGGCTGCCCGAGCTGCCGGAGAACCGGGGGAGTATCGCAGTGCACGATCCGTGTCATCTGCGCCACGCCCAGGGAATCTTTGATGCACCTCGACAAATCGTCCGCGCCGCGGGTTACACACCGATCGAGATCGACCCCGATGGCCTGTGCTGTGGCGCCGCAGGGCTTTACATGGTCTACGAGCATGATGCCGCTGAAGAGCTTGGTGCCAAGAAGGCTGCTCAGATAAGGGCTGCCGGACCTACGATCGTGGTATCGGCGAACCCAGGGTGTGAGATCCAATTGCGGTCGCAGCTAGGTGAAGGTTTCCGAGTCATCCACCCGGTCGAGCTGTATTGGGAAGCACTCGATCGTTCAGATCTATAGGCCTCAGAGGCCACGGGCGTAGACGTTGACACGGTGCAGCTCACAGCTCGCCGCCGTTAACGCATCGACCAGGCATGTCACCTCCGGGACGGTGATCTGAACGGCACCTGCTCCGGCCTCAGCTGCCAGGTCAATGATTGAGCGAACCATATCCATCGCATCGTCGGGGGCGCACTCAAGCCAACCGACGGTTGCCCGATCGGCAGTTAGCCGGACATGTGCCCATCCTGCCTGTGATTGCCACAGGGCCCCCTCTCTCGCAGCTTGTTCGAGGTGGTTGACGGTGAGCCGGGTCCATCGCCAACTCTGAGCGAAGAGGCCACGTGCCGGCGCGGAAAATGGTCCAGAACGCCATGACACCCAGGCCGGCACAGCTTCCGAAGAGTGAGCGATCCTGAGCTTGCGTCGTGCTTTGGCCCGCTGCCCACCGTTAGTTGCGGTCGTTGGTCCTGTTTCCTCGACACTTCGTTCCGCAACCACCCAGGATCCGATCGCACGAAAGCCGGTGGCTTCTACTTGTTTCTGTGCCGCGACATTCCAATCCTCGATAACGAGTCGGGCTACCTGAGCTTGTTGAGTTCCTGCCCATTCGACTAGCGCTGCACCAACCGCAGAGGCGATGCCCCGGCGGCGCCAGTCCTCGCTGACTCTGGCACCCTGTAGCCAGGCTTCGGTGGGGCTCACCATCAGGCCCAGGCCGACCGCAACAGCAGAGTCGTCCTGGTCGACGGCAACCAGGACTTGCCCTGCTGGGTCCTCGATCCAATTGAGGAAGGCATCGGCAACGTAGTCGCCCCAGTCGAATGTTGCCGCCGTGAATCGGGCGATCGCCGCCGCGTCGGAGGCGCGGCCCTGGCGGATTGAGAAGCTCATGTACGCGAGAGTAGATGGGTTACGTTGGAGCGGGCGCGAGCAAACGTGCGTTGCGTCGTTCGGACACTTGTGCAGTCCCCCCGGGGTGGGGGGACTGATGGTCGCTGCCCGGCCCTTCCGGCCTGGGGACGCTCCCCCGCTTGGCTTGCGTTAGTAGGCGGCGAGGGATTTGGCTTGTTTGATGATGCCTTCGACTGAGGGGAAGATTTGCTCCTCGAGGCTTCCGGCGTAGGGGAATGTCGGTACCTCGGGTGCGCAGTAGCGGCGGATAGGAGCATCGAGCCAATCGAGCGACTTCTCCGCTATCTGTGCCGCGATCTCTGCACCGAACCCGCCGAACTTGTTGTCCTCATGCACGATGAGGACCTTGCCACTGCGCCGGACCGCCCGCTCGATCGACGGCCAGTCCAGGGGACGTATCGACCGGAGATCGAGGACCGACGCCTCGACATCCTCATCGGCCAGCTTGTCGGCAGCCTCAACTGCGAAGTGAGCCATGGTGCCGTATGCAATGATGGTTAGGTCGTCACCGACACGACGCAACGCTGCTTTTCCTATCGGAACCCGATGAGGGCCGGTCGGGTAGGGGCCCTTGGCCAGGCGATACAGTTTCTTGGGCTCGAGGACCATCACCGGATCAGGGTCCTCGACGGCAGACCACAGCAGACCCTTGAGGTCGGCAGGGGTCGACGGGATAACGACCTTGAGCCCGGGGATATGGGCATAGAAGGCTTCGATGGACTGGGAGTGATAAAGCGCTCCGTGGATGCCGCCGCCGTAGGGCGTCCTGATGACCAATGGTGATGCCCACTCTCCGTTGGTCCGGTAGTGCAGCTTGGCGACCTCTGACACGATCTGGTCGAACCCTGGGTGGATGAAGTCGGCGAATTGAATCTCAGCGATGGGTCTTCCGCCGGCGGCACCGACGCCGACACCGATCCCAACGATCAGTGCCTCCGCGAGCGGTGTGTTGAAGCTGCGATCCTTGCCGAACTTGTCGGTGAGCCCGATCGTTGCCTTGAATACTCCACCTTTGGGGTCGGCGACGTCCTCACCAAAGATCGAAAGGTCGTCGTACTCCTCAAACAACTCATGCAGTGTTCGGTTGATAGAGGTAACCATGTTGACCGTCTCGCCGGCAACCTCGGGCTCAGGTTCAGTCACCGCTTCGACTGGTTCGATCAGATTCGCATATACGTTGGATTCCCAATCGGTGGCTTCGGGAGCTGCATCCGCTTCCTTGACCGCCGCCGCTATCTCCGCGGTCACCTCGCTTTCGATCTGGATCTCGGTCCCCTCATCGAGGAGGCGGGACTCCACCAAGTACTGTTTGAGCACGAGAATGGGATCCTTGCGTCTCCACAACTCGACCTCCTCCGCAGAGCGATAAACCTTGTCGTCGTCGTCCGAAGTGTGTGCGTAGTAGCGGTAAGTCTTGGCTTCGATGAGGGAAGGTCCTTCCCCGGCGCGAGCTCTCTCGACCGCAGCAGCCATGACCCCGTAGACAGCGAGCACGTCGTTACCGTCGACTTCGACACCCGGCATTCCGTAGCCACCAGCACGGTCGGCGACCTTCCCGGCGACTTCCTGCGCCGCAGGTACTGAGATCGCATAGAGGTTGTTCTCGATGAGGAAGATGATCGGGAGCTTGTGAACTCCGGCGAAATTCATTGCCTCATGCCAGTCACCCTCTGAGGTTGCGCCTTCGCCGGACGACACCACCACAACCCCCGGCTGACCGGTGGCTTGGAGGTGCTTGGCGATGCCACACGCGTGAGGAAACTGGGTGGCGATTACCGAAGAGTGGGAGAAGATATTGAGCTTGGGATCGCTCCAGTGATTTGGCATCTGACGGCCGGCGTTGGCGGGATCGGAGCCCTTGGCGAAGACCGCAAGGAACAGATCGAGCGGGCTGGCGCCC
>JAYEIP010000277.1:0-6755 GCA_034660155.1 Actinomycetota bacterium
ACCGGTCTGATAGCCCTCGTGGCCGACGACATCAAAAAGGTCCTCGCCTATTCGACGCTCTCGCAGCTCGGATACATGATGGTGGCCATGGGCGCCGGCGCCTACACCGCGGGCCTGTTCCACCTGTTTACGCACGCGTTCTTCAAGTCGTTGTTGTTCCTTGGGGCCGGGTCGGTCATCCACGCGGTCCACTCCAACAACATGTCCGACATGGGCGGTCTGCGCAAGTACATGCCGCAGACGTATTGGACGTTCCTGATCGGTTCGTTCGCCCTGGCCGGGATCTTTCCGTTTGCCGGCTTCTGGTCCAAGGATGAGATCCTTGCCTCTGTTCAATTCGCCGGCAGCGACTACACCACAGTGCAAGGCGGTGCGGCGCTGGGCAACTTCGTCCTTGTAATTTCCATCCTCGGTGCATTTATTACCGCGTTCTACATGACCAGGGCAGTCTCGTTGACGTTCTTCGGTACGTACAAGGGACACGGTGAGCCGCACGAATCACCCAAGATCATGACCTACCCGCTGATCGTGCTCGCCTTCTTCTCCGTGGTTATCGGATGGATCAACATTCCGGGGATCACCGAGTTCTTCACTGAAGAAGTCGGAGCACGCTTCGTCGCCGCAGGAGACCACCACTTCACAAGCTTCAACTACAGCCTCGCTGCTTTCGGGACACTGGCCGCGGTAGGGGGCATCGTCATCGGCTACTTCCTCTGGTTCGCCGACAAGGAGACTCAGCACGAGCGTGACAGGTTCCGCATCCCGGTTCTCTACCCGCTGCTCGAGCACAAGTACTACATCGACGACTTCTACATGGACGGAATCGTCCGGCCACTACGCGGCCCCGTGGCGCGTGCCGTGGACTGGTTCAACGGCCATGTCATCGACTTGGTGATCAACGGTGCCGGCGTCCTGGCGGTCAAGGCCGCCAAGGCTGTCTACTGGTTTGATCAAAAGGGTGTCGACGGGGCAATCAACGCCTCAGCGGCAGCCGCCGGCAGTGCTGGAGGCATGCTCCGGCTGCTCCAGACCGGCCGTGTCCAACAATACGCATTCCTGGTTGTGGCGGGGACCGTGGTCCTTGTAGCCGGGTTCATTATTTTCTGATAGGAGGAAACGAGTACACATGAGTTCGTTCGAAAACGGTTGGGCCCTCACCCTTATCGTCTTCGTGCCAGTGGTCGGAGCGGCGGCCATATTGGCGATACCGAAGGCGAAGGAAGAGGCTCAGAAGTGGACGGCACTGCTCTTTGCAGGTGTCTCGTTCATCCTGTCGGTGATAGTTGCGTTCCAGTTTGATTACGGCGCTGCTGCTGATATCCAGTTTGGTACCCGCTCGGACCTGACTTGGATCGGCGCCATCAACTCCAACTACACCATCGGGATCGACGGGATTAGCTTGCCGATGCTCGTGCTCTCTACGTTCATGACGGTGCTTGCCATCATCTATTCGTGGAACCACTGGCCGGAGCCACACAACCCGAAGATCTTCTCGGCGCTGATCCTGGTTCTCGGCACCGGGATGGCCGGGACCTTTGTCGCTCTCGACCTGATCCTGTTCTTTGTGTTCTTCGAGATCGTGCTGTTGCCGATGTATTTCATGATCGGTGTCTGGGGCGATCGCAACAAGATCAGGGTGCCGGTCATCGGGCTCGAGACTGAGATGCGGCTCTACGCCAGCATCAAGTTCTTCCTATTCACTTTATTCGGGTCGGCTTTCATGCTGCTCGGGTTCCTCACGCTCTACTTCAAGAGCGGTCTGGAAACCTTCGACATGGCGGCGCTGTCCGGTGGGGGAGCCGAAGCAGAGCTCGGCAAGTTCGCCGTTTGGGTGTTTGCTGCGTTATTCCTCGGGTTCGCTGTGAAGGTTCCGATGTTCCCCCTGCATACCTGGCTTCCCGACGCCCATACCGCGGCACCCACAGTGGGGTCGGTCCTGCTGGCCGCCATCCTCCTGAAGCTCGGCACCTATGCCTTTGTCCGGATCGCTATTCCGATCATGCCCGAGCAGTCGCAGAATTGGGCACCGGTCATCGGCATCCTGGCGGTCATTGGAATCATCTACGCGTCGTTTGCCTGTCTTGCCCAAACCGACATGAAACGGCTTATTGCCTTCTCATCCGTTGGCCACATGGGGTTTGTCATGCTCGGCATCGCCACCCTGACCGACATCGGCATCAATGCCGCCATCATCGGGATGGTCGCCCACGGCGTCATCACCGGCCTCTTGTTCTTCCTGGCCGGATCCATGGGGCACCGCTATCACACCAGGGATATGGCCCGCCTCGGCGGGAACCAGAAGCTGATGCCAGTCATGGGAGGCATCCTCGGGTTCACCGCGATGGCCTCACTCGGGCTTCCCGGTCTCGCCGGGTTCTGGGGCGAGTTCCTGTCGCTGCTGGCTGCGTTCAACCCGCTCGCCGGTCTGTCGACCACCCTGTTCCGCACCCTCATGGTCATCGGTGCCGTCGGCACCGTGCTCGCCGCCGGCTACATGCTCTGGATGCTGCAAAAGGTCAATTTCGGCGAACCTAGCGACGAGTGGACGGATCACGAATTGCACGACGTCGACAAGTACGAGATGGCGGCCTGGGTGCCACTCGTCGTCGTCATCCTGGCGATCGGAATCTTCCCCCGAATCGTGTTCGGGGCCACGAGCGATGCGGTCACCGCCATGGTCAAAACGGTCTTTGGAGGCTGATCAGTGAACACCCTCGACTACCACGCACTGCTACCCGAGCTGCTGTTAGCGGCAACGGTCGTCGCGGTGCTCGTGGTGGATCTGATGCCGGTTCACAAGAAGTGGACCGCAGTGGTCGGCCTCATCGGTCTGTTCGCATCGTTTGTTCCGCTGCTCACGCTCGGTTTTTGCGATTCGCTGTCCTTTTGTGACGAGACTGCAGTGCGGACCATGTTCGACGGGTCGTATGTCGTTGACACCTTCTCGCTCGTGCTCAAGGGACTGTTCCTCGGGGCTGCCTTCGTGGCTCTGCTGATCTCGGTGGGGTACCTCGAATCGGGCCGCTTCTGGGAGGGTGAGTACTACTTCCTCATGCTGGCATCCGTCTTGGGGGCAGTCGTGATGTCATCGAGCCGGGGCCTGGTGACAATGTTTGTGGCACTCGAACTGGTGACCGGACCGACGTTCCTGCTGGCCGGATGGCGGAAGGGGAATGCCAAATCCAACGAGGCGGCCCTCAAGTTCTTCATCATCGGTGTCCTGTCGGTATCGGTGCTGCTATTTGGTATGTCGCTGGTGTACGGCGTAACCGGTGAGCTCACCTTCGCCGGAATCCGCGAAGCCATCGTCGGTGCTGAGCTCGGCTCGCCCGGTTTCAGTGAACTGGCATTGCTGAAAATCGGGGTGTTGTTCACCCTGTTGGGCTTTGCGTTCAAGATCTCTGCCGTTCCGTTCCACTTCTGGACGCCCGACACCTATGAGGGCGCACCCATTCCCGTGACCGCCTACCTGTCCGTTGTCTCCAAGACAGCCGGGTTTGTCGGCTTGCTGGTCATCACTTACATGGCGTTCGCCGACCTGCGTGGTATCTGGGGCCCGGCACTGTGGATTCTGGCCGCGGCCTCAATGACCCTCGGTAACCTCGTCGCCCTCCGCCAGACCAATATCGTCCGCATGCTGGGCTACTCGTCGATAGCGCAGGGTGGCTTCATCCTTGCCCCGTTCGGTGCTGCCATTTCGGCAGGGATCACCGGAGCGGAGTTGGAGGAGGCATTCTTTGCGACTGTGACGTATCTGCTCATCTACGCCTTCATGAACCTGGGAGCGTTTGCAGTCGTCATCGCCGTTGCCAAGAGAATTGGCAGTGTCGAGATCAAAGACTGGGGAGGCCTGTTCCAGTACGCCCCAGGTCTCGCCGGGCTGACCCTCGTGTTCTTCTTCTCGCTTGCCGGGATTCCGCCGTTCGCCGGTTGGTTCGCCAAGCTGGTGATGTTCCGTGCGCTGATTACGGTCGGTGGTGGCTGGTCTATCGCCCTGGCGGTCATTGCGGTCATCAACTCTGTGATTGCGTTCGTGTACTACGCCAAGGTCGTCAAAGCCGCATGGTTCGATCCCGTGCCCGAAGATGTGCTTACGGGCGAGGCTAAGGGCGACTCGGTTGTACCGTCGCTACGGCTGGCTCTCGTCATTACCGCGATCGGCGTCCTTGCGATCGGGATCTTCCCGGGGATCGTTTCCGAACTCGGCGAGATGACCAAGGTCTTCGTCGCCGGCTTCTGACGTACACTCCAGCGCTATGACTGAACCGATCTCGTCAGCATTTGGGGACACCTGCGAAGACCCCCTTACCCAGCGGCTTCGCCGCTGCGGCACTTTTTCCCCAGAGGGGGGACTGATGCGAGGCGCTACTCCTACCCCGGGCCTTCGAAGGGGGACTGATTGAGTACGGGCGACAGTCTTCGATCTCGAATTGAATCTGATGGGCCGCTGCCGTTTGAGGTGTTCATGGGCATCGCGCTTTATGGCGAGGATGGCTTCTTTGCGACCGGACCGGTGCGGTCATCTGAGATGGGCGATTTCCTAACCAGCCCGGAGGTGAGCCCATGGTTTGGCCGGATCGTGGGACGCTGTGTGGCAGCGGCCGTCGCTGGAATGGAGAGACCCCACTTGATCGAAGTGGGCGCCGGCACAGGCTCGTTACTGGCGTCGCTGCTCGAGTCAACTGATGCGCAGGTCGAGGCGTGGGCGGTCGAGGCGTCGCCGATGGCACGAGAGGCTCTTCGCAGCATTCTGGGGAAAGAGCGGGTTACTGCTTCGCTCGATGAGGTCCCACAGGGGCAATCGGGGGTCATATTGGCCAACGAACTGATAGATAACCTCCCGGTAAGCCTGGCGGTCCGCCGCGGCGACGGCTGGGATGAGCACCTGGTGGTTACCGATGGTGAGTCGTTCGATTACGTCTCAGCACCGGCCCGTCCGCAGGTAGCGGCCTGGGCCGAGGATTTCGGGGGTGCGGTGCCCGAGGGCGGGATTGTCGAGGTCCAGCTCGCTGCCGGCGAATGGCTCCTACAGGCGATGGGCATGATCGAGCGGGGCAGCATCATCCTGATCGACTACGGCGGAACAATTGAAGAACTGGAACCAAGACGTCGACTCGGAACGATGCGGACCTACCGCGGTCACCATCTCGGCCCCGACCCCCTGCTCGAGCCCGGGCAGACCGACATCACTGTCGACGTCAACTTCAGTGCCCTCGAGGCGTTGGCCAGGGCCAGCGGCGCCAGGGTGACGCTGCAACGCCAAGACGACTTCCTCACATCGTGGGGCCTCCGCGACGTAGTGAGCGACCTCCGCCACCGCGAGCTGGAAGCCGCCCGCCAGGCGGACACCATGACCCAACTGGTGATCCGTACCGACCGCATCGCCGCCGAAACCCTCCTCCACCCAAGAGGCCTAGGCGACTTCCGCGTCCTAACCATCCAGGTGTAAGGCGGGCGTGCGAACCCAGGGTTCGTAGCGTCGGTTTCCGGGCACACCAGCCCACAGTTCAAGTTGAGCGCGGCTGCAGTCGACCCGTGACTGTGACTAGTACTCGAACCGTGGGCTGGCAGCACCGGTTTCCCATGGCTCCCAACTCTGGGTTGGCAGCTCTTCGAAATCTTTCACAAACCTACGATCAACTGCGGTAGGTTTGAGGATGGTACCCGGGCCGATCGGCCTGAGTTTGAGGGGCGAGACGTAGGAAAGGGGAAGTCACGAATGAGGCAACGTTTAGTTGTGCTGTTGGCTGCATTGGCCACAGCATTGTTTGTTGTGGCCCCGGCGGGGGCCAGCACCGATGAGGAGAGGGATTCGAGCGCTGTTACGGAATTAGCCGGCGCTATCAGTCTCGAGTCTGTATACGAAGTAGCGCCGGCAACCATCGACGGGGATAAGCTCGTCAGCGTCATTATCAAGCTGGATGAACAATCAGTTGCATCGTATGACGGTGGCGTGCCCGGTTACGCGGCAACCAATCCGAAGGTGACTGGTCATGACAAGCTGAATCCGAATTCGTCAGCTGTGACGAAGTATCAAGGGTTCCTCAAGAACAAGCACACAGACTTCGAGTCGTCGCTAGCGGCTGCCATCCCGGCCGCCGAAGTCACCCAGAGCTATGAGTTCATCATCGGTGGCGTAGCCGCGTTGGTACCGAGCGGACAGCTCAACGCACTCTCCAAAATGGAGGGCGTCAGCGGAGTCTTTCTCGATCAACTCAATCAACTAGACACGGAGGTAAGTCCCGGGTTCATCGGGGCCGATGACCTCTGGGCAGATCTAGGTGGCCAGGATCAGGCCGGTGAGGGGATCATCGTTGCCAACATCGACAGTGGCATCTGGCCCGAGCATCCGTCAGTGTCGGATCCAGACCCATCCGGTAACAGCTATCCCGCACCACCCACCTACTGGAATGGCAGCGGTGTCGGCGCAGGGTGTGATTTTGGAGACCCGTTCAATCCGACAGATGCGCCGTTCACTTGCAACAACAAGCTGATCGGGGCATATGACTTCACCGCCACGTACAAGGCAATTGCCGGGCTGATCCCGACCGAGTATGACTCGGCACGAGATTCCAACGGTCACGGCACGCACACGTTGACCACTGCTGCCGGCAACGGCGCAGTGGCAGCAGACATCTATGGAATCCCCCGTGGTGATGTCTCCGGCATTGCCCCGCGCGCTCACGTGGTCGCGTACAAGGGCTGCGGTTTGACGGGGTGCTTCAGTTCCGACACGTCCGCGGCCATCCAACAAG
>JAYEIP010000278.1:0-6744 GCA_034660155.1 Actinomycetota bacterium
CGACCACCAATGCGAGGAAGAGAGCTGTCGTCGACAGCTCGATCGTCATCGGGAGTCGTTCGATGAGAATCTGGGTGACGGGGCGGGAAAATCGAATCGAATCACCAAAGTCGCCCTGAACTATGTCGGATATGTAGATACCCAGCTGGACGGGAATTGGCTCGTTGAGGCCCTTGTTCTCTGCGAAACGTTCGCAGGATTCAACCGTGGCCTTCTCGCCCAGAATCGAGCGGCACGGATCGCCCGGAATCAGTCGGGCAAGCGCAAAAGTGACAATGAGGATGCCCAACAACACAGGAATGGCGTAAAGCAGACGCCGCGCCACGAAATGAAGCATGTTGCTGAGTCACCTCCTCCCGCAAACGCGGGGACCCGAACACAGACAATAGTCATGCAGGCGGGCCCGCCCGAAGGCGGACCCACCCAGCATTCTCTTATTTGATCAGACCTACGGAATCAATGAATCCCACAGGTAGCTGTAGTACTCGAACGCACCTGTGTTCCCCACGTGGCTCGGGTCACCTTCGAAGATGCCCGCGGACCACGAAGCAACGACGTCGTTCGCGTCGAATGACGAACCGTCGTGGAACGTCACTCCGGACCTCAGCGAGCAGGTCCAGACAGTGGCGTCCTCGTTCGCCGTGCATTCAGTTGCCAGACGTGGTTCGACTGCACCCGAGTCGATCGCATAGCCGAGCAACGGCTCGACGACCTGCTGACAGGCAGCGAGGGACTCGCCGTCGGTCTCGTCAGTGCAGTACAAGCTGATGGGCTCAGCGTTCTGCATCCAGACAAAGGTGTCCTTGCCCGGGTCTGTCTTGGCAAACAGCGGGGCACCGAACGGACGGAAGTGAGCATTGTCGACTGTGTTCAAAGCAGCCGAAGCCGATGCGCCGTGAGCGATCGGTACCATCGGGATCAGTTCCTTGATGGCGTTGTTCGCTGCCTCGTAGATCGGTGCTGCCTCGGACTCCACGGCGATCTGCGAGCCCTGCTCGAGCAGTTCGAAGATCTCCGGGTGCGGCTCGCCAAACTGTGGGTTCGACTTGCTGAAGTGGAAGTCCAGGAAGTTGGTCACGTGCGGGTAGTCCGCACCCCATCCAAGCAGGTAGAGACCATCGAGACGGCCGTTGGTCGACTCATCGATGAACTCGCCGGACTCCATTACGACGACCTCGGCGTTGATGCCCAGGTTCTCTCGCAATTGGGTCTGGAACTCAACCGCGACGATGCTCGGCTCGGGCAAGTAGCCCCGGAACACGTCTCGGTAGTAGATCGTGGTGTCGAAGCCGTCCGGGAAACCAGCCTCTGCCAACTTGGCCCTTGCAGCTTCGGCATCGAACTCATACCACTCTTCACCGGTGCAACCGTTGGGAATGGAGCACGGCGTAAAGTGCGAAGCGACCTCCGACCCCTCTGGGAAGAAGAAGTCGACGACGCGCTGCCGATCGATGCCCATGGCAATTGCCTCACGTACCTTGAGGTCGGCGAATACGGTGTCGCCACCCGGAGCGTCGCCGAACGGATCCAACTGAGCCGTCATGGCCAGATAGAGCGTGTTCGGGTTCGCAACAGGAATGAAGGTGAGATCCCCGTCGCCCTTGACGGCCTCAAAGTCATCAGGGCTCAGGTTCGTGATCTGATCGACGGTACCGGATTGCAGTTCGAGCAGGCGACCCGCGCCCTCAGCTGCCCAGCGGAACACGAGGGTATCGAACGCAGGTACATCGCCCCAGTAGTTCGCATTGGCACTGAAGATAATGCTGTCACCGCGCTGCCACGTGTCGAGCTGGAACGGACCAGTTCCGATCGGGTTGTCGAGCGGTGCCCCACCGGTCTCAGCAAGATGCTCTTCTGGCTGGATGCCAAAGGGCGTGAATGCCGCGATCTGCGGGAACGCCGGTACCGGGCTGCACATGCTGAATTGCACGGTGAACTCGTCGATTGCCTCAATCGACGAAATCTTGCCGCCATACTCACAATCGCTGGCTGCCACCGTGTTGCCGACAAAGTCGTCACTCGGAGCGGCCGTAGTTGTTGGTGCTGCAGTTGTGGTCGCAGCATCAGGTGCTGCAGTTGTGGTCGCAGCATCAGGTGCTGCGGTTGTGGTTGTGTCGCCTGTGTCGTCGTCACCGCATGCTGCGGCTATGAGAGCGAATACCACCAGAATCCACAACATCTTGAAGGTTGTTTTCATCTGCGGCTTCCCCTTCCTTCTCTTGGGACCCAGAATCTCCGGGAATGAATAACACAGCTAGTTGGATGATGGGGTAAAAGCGAAACGCATTACTCCTCCCCAGACGAGCCGCGTACCGCGCGCAGCCTACCCCGCGGTTACGGAAGGTGCGACATGAGCCTGGCTGATATTGCCAATTATCTATCTCTTGAGATGGCGATTTAGCCGTCGGATGGTGATTTCGCAAAGGGGATTAGATCAGGGTTCGCGAAGCCCCGTTCGCCGCTCTAGAGCAGGGTTGAGAGAGCCACACCGGTGGCGACGGCCGCTGCAAGTTGCACCGAACCGTAGAGGGGTCTTTCCCACCAATTCGGACTATCCCCGGGAAAGACATAGAGCCACGAAATGCAACTGTGGAACGTTGGCCGGTCACCAGCGCCGCCCTTCATGCTCCAGGTCTCGATCGCAAACAGCCACGAGATGAGCAGCATTACAAAGGCGTAGCCGACACCCATCACCGGAGCGATCAGAGCGATTGATAGGGCAAGGCCCGGGGTATCTGGCAGCCACGGAATCGCAGCGACAATCACCAGCAGGGCCAGCACCGACAGCCGGGCGACAGCGGGCGTCCCGTAGTTTCCTCGAACGTCATTTGTGGTTCGGACGTCAGTAGTCATTACTCACCAAGTCACTATCCGTAAGGGTGATATGCAGTTGTCCCGGCACGACACCGGTGTCGTCGTGACAGCGACAGCGTCGCCACCAACTCTGTCGACCATCAGCGGTGACGTGTTGGCCATCGATCCGCTAGACACCGACCCTCCGCGCCTTCGTTCTAGTAGTTCCTGTCGGCACCGAACACTAGGAGCCTTACGTTTCTAGGCGATGGCTCCCGATGGCTACCCGACTGCAGCCCTGGCGTAAGATCCGGCGAATGCGTCCGATGCGTCGAACCCCGCCCCAATCGCCAGACCACGAGCGGTCACGGCTTAGCCGCGATCAGCTCGGCCAGGTTCGCCGATTGTTCGTGTTCGCCCGTCCTTATCGAGGCCGCATCCTGGCGGCAACGGTCGCCGTCGTATTCGCCAGTGGTCTCGGCCTGGTTTTCCCCAGGGTCATGGGCAATCTGGTGGACTCGGCGTTGGGCGATATCAGCAGCGCCGACACCAGCGAGCTCGACCGCTTTGCGTTGATCCTCGTCGGCGTATTCCTCGCCCAGGCCGGCTTCAACTTCTTGCGCAGCTATTGGCTGGCCATTGCCGGCGAGGGGGTCGTTGCCGACCTGCGGCAAGCTGTCTTCAGTCGCGTCGTACGGCTGGGGGTCCCCTTCTTTGACGAACGCAAGACGGGCGAAATCACATCGCGGCTCACTGCGGATGCGGCCGTTGTCCAGGCGACGGTGTCGACCGCGGTGGCCCAGGCGCTGGCCCAAGGCATCACCCTCATCGGCAGCATCATCTTGCTGTTCGTGATGAGTGCCCGCCTGTCCCTGACCGTCCTCACCTTTGTCCCGATGGTGATTATCGCTGCTGCCATCTTCGGAAGACGTCTGCGCCGGGTCTCGACCGATTTCCAGGATCGCCTCGCAATAGCGAATAGCCTCGCGGAAGAAGCCATCGCCTCGATCCGTGTGGTGAAGTGGTTTACGGCGGAAGAAGAGACTGCTCGTCGTTATGACCATGACATCCGTGCTTCCTACGACATCGCCGTACGCCGGGCACGGCTGCGATCAGTCTTCATTCCCACCGTCACCTTCGTCATGTTCGCCACCCTGGCGTTGGTGCTGTGGCAAGGCGGCCGTTTGGTCATCAGCGGAGACCTCAGCGCGGGTGAACTGGTGACGTTCCTGCTCTATACGCTGACCGTGGCCGGAGCCATCGGTACCTTCACCGGTCTTTATGCCCAGCTCCAAGAGGCGCTGGGAGCTTCACAGCGGATCTTTGAGCTCCTGGACGAGATACCCGAGATAGCCCAGGCCGCCATCACGCAGAATCCCGATCACATCGGCACGATTGCTTTTGAGGACGTCCATTTTGCTTACGCCAAGCGAAGCGGCGATGTTCTCCACGGCATCAACCTGGATGTGAAGCCGGGAGAGGTAGTGGCACTGGTGGGGCCGTCGGGTGCAGGCAAGACCACCCTCGTCCAGTTGATCCCACGCTTCTATGACGTCACCGAAGGGCGGTTGATCGTAGATGGTGTCGACGTCAAGGACCACGACATCAAACAACTTCGGGCCCGAATGGCGGCGGTTCCCCAGGAAGTCGAGCTCTTCTCAGGCACAATCGCCGAGAACCTCCGTGTGGCCAAGGTGGCGGCGACGGACGATGAACTGATCGAAGCCTGCATCGCGGCCAATGCCCATGACTTCATCATCGCGTTCCCCGACGGATATGAGACCGTCGTCGGCGAACGCGGCGTCAAGCTTTCAGGCGGCCAGCGTCAGCGTGTTGCCATCGCCAGGGCATTGCTGGCCGATCCATCGATCCTGATCCTCGATGAGGCAACCAGCTCGCTCGATGCCGAATCCGAAGGACTGGTGCAATCGGCCCTAGAGGTGCTGATGCAGGGTCGCACGACGCTGGTGATTGCGCACCGACTCAGCACCGTCCGGAAGGCAGACAGACTGATCGTCATTGCCGAGGGCCGCATCATCGAAGAAGGCACCCACGACGAGCTAATAAGAATCGCTGGCCTCTACTCCAGCCTCTACAGCCGCCAATTGGAGGTCTAGCTCCGAACCGTGGGCTGGCAAGCCGTGGAAACACGGCCTGCGAACCCAGGGTTGGGAGCCCCCGGTGTCCCGGCTTACGGGCCCAGGGTTCAGAGGGGCCAGGGGCCGGATCGGCCTAGGGAGGAGGGGAGGGGTTTGCCGAGGAGGGAGCCGAGCCAGTGACCGATATCGATCATGGCGGGGAGATCGATGCCGGTGTCGTAACCCATGCGGTGCAGGGCATACAACACATCCTCGGTGGGCACGTTGCCTGTTGCGTTGGGTGCGTAGGGGCAGCCACCGGTTCCACCGACCGACGAGTCAACGATCCGCACCCCGGCCGCCGTGGCTGCGACCACGTTGGCGACACCGGTGTTGCGGGTGTCGTGAAAGTGACAACGCAGCGCAGCATCACCGACGACCGAATGAACCGCGTCGACCCGCTCGGCGACATCACCTGGAGCCGCTACACCGATCGTGTCTCCCAAAGCGATCTCGTTAGCTCCTGTGGCTGCACTGCGTTCTGCCAGTTCGGCGACCGCGGCAACCGGGATCTCTCCTTCAAACGGGCATCCAAAAGCCACCGAGATGGTTACGGAGGTCCTCATCCCGGCAGCAGCGGCCACCGGCAACATCTCTTCGATACCACCCATTGTCTCCGCTACAGGTGCCCGTTGATTCGCCTGGTTGAAGCCCTCGCTAGCCCCCACGACGAAGTTAACTTCCTGGATTCCAGTCGACAGTGCCCGATCAAGACCCCGACGGTTGAGCACTAGACCGATATACGAGGCTCGACTGTCGATGGGCAAAGCACCGACCACGGCCTCGGCATCGGCCATTTGCGGTACCAACTTGGGGTGCACGAACGATGCCACCTCGACACGTCGCACCCCGGCGGCGACTACGCGGCCAACGAGATCGACCTTGTCATCGGTGGTGACCAGCTCGTCCTCGTTCTGGAGGCCGTCCCGGGCTCCAACCTCCACTATCTCGATGAAGTCTGTACCCATGTCACCAGGCTACAACCCGTCACAGCAACTCGACACCACGAGAGCTTCCAAACAAGACACTGACAGTCCGTGGCAAGCACAACCACTCTAGGTATATGTGCGACCACGAAAATGACTAGTCCATCTTGAGTCACGAGAAACCCTCCTACCGGCCATAGCTTTCCCGAAGTACTGTCAGCAACGTTGGCTCCGCCTCGACCGGGCGCAGCCGATAAGGGCCAGATAGGGAATTACACGACAGGGGGTGGTGTCGATGCATACGCATTACACCCAGGATGAAAGGTCACGATTGTGACTGCGCGTAACGGTACAGGCACCGTCGTAGTGCCTCTCCAGGAACTACTCGAAGCCATGACCGATGGCGTTTTGATAACCGATGAGAACGGGCGCTGCACCTACTCCAACCCTGCGCTCGATCAACTCGTTGGTGCGCAGGCATGCGACCCAACGCTGACTGAGGATGCACCTCAGTGGATCAGTCTGCAAAACCAGCAGGACTACCGGCGGATGATCACCCGTTCGTTGAACGGCAGAATCCCGCGCCGCCCCACTTCGGTGAACTGGAATCTTGTGAGCTTCGATGGCGAGGCGATCTCGACGCAGACAAAAATCATTCCGATGCACAACGGCGTCGGACCATCCGCTGCGCTGCTGTGGATCTTCAGTCCCACACCCGGAGAGGTACGCATCATCCAAGATCCGCGCCGTCGCGAGCTCGAAGACACGATGCGCCGCATCTCGGACGAGTTGGGTCGCATCGGTGTCGGAAACACGGGAACCGCCGCTGAGCCGATCCCCAAGCATCCAGATCTCGACCTCCTATCCCGTCGCGAACGCGATGTGGT
>JAYEIP010000279.1:0-6744 GCA_034660155.1 Actinomycetota bacterium
GGAACCGGATGCGCAATCTCTCGGCGAAGAACCTGGCGTACGGTTCGAGCTGGGCGATGTATTCCTCTCTGAGAACGAGCACGACCCTCAGCAGCGGATCGCTGGCAATCGCATCGGCGAGCTCGGAGAAGAATTCGTTTCGATCCACATGGCCCTCAGCCGTGGACTGCGTGAAGATCTCTTCAAATTGGTCGACTACCAGCACCTGCGCATTGCTGTCCCCCCCGGCCTCGGCGAGATAATCGCCGAGCGAATGTGCGGCGAGGTCCGAGGCCGGGGCATCAGGCGCTAGCCCGGTGATGGTGTTGAGGATGTAGGGATTCAAACCGAGTGCTGCGTCGAGATCGTCCGGAATCTCGCCACTCACTCGTGTCAGCGGAAGTGTTGCAAACCCTTCGCTGCGAAGGCGGGGAAGCACCGCAGCGTTGAAGATGGATGTCTTCCCGGCGCCGGACTGGGCGTAGACAACAGTCAAGGTGTGACCAAGGATCAGAGCAACAATCTCGTCGGCTTCAGCATCCCGAGCGAAGAATCTGGCACGATCGGCGTCGTCATCATCGAATGGCCTCGGGCCAAGGTAGGGAGAAGTGAGTGCCAATGTCGTCATGCGAACGCGTGCCATCGGCTGCTGAGTTCCTCGGCGAACTCACTCGCCGGGCCCCAATACGTACGGACCTTGATCTCCTGGATCGTTGAGAAGTAGTTGCTCATGTAGGCCTTGGCACTCTCAACGGCGGCGGGTGTCGTGTCCTCATTGTCCGTCATGAGCTGGACTGCGATGCTCGTCATTCGTGCTTGGGCACCAAGCGAACTCACGAGTCCTCGAAAGAGCACCCGGAAGCTCCAGTCGGCAAGGCTGTATCCAACAAATAGCAGCGACGTTCCGGCAAGTGCCGCTCTGATGTACGCCGGGAGCATATCCTGCTGGTCGCGTGTCAGGCGAACGAGGAAGTCGAGGTAGTCGTCCTCGGTGAGGACCAATGACTGAGGCAGCTCATAGTGGCCGTGGAGATGGTACACAACCGGGTTGGCCACGGTTGGAGCGCTATCACCGTTGGGATTGTCGGGCGCCTCGAAATGGAGATAGTCGTTCCACCTGCAGTTCTCGGTCCGAGGGTCGCGCTTGCGATCACGCAACGCTGCTTCCATGAATCCGTCGTAGTTGGTTGTGAGATAGAGGGGAAGGTCTAGGTCGGCCAGGATGCCGTGCGGACTGTGGGCCTGACTGAAGTCTGGCGGCTCTATTGCCTCGAACTCACGTTGCAGGACTTCCTTGGGATAATAGGGATCTCGCTCCACCGCAAGATACTGAGCGACACGAGCAAGCTGGGTCGAATCTCGGAGCGGGTAGCCATGCGCCTCCGCCCACCTTGTAGCGAGCTGCGATCCCAATGGGACCACCTCGGCACTCGCGCCGGCGCCAAGGAACGGAGTGCATTTGCCGTCCTTGATCCGCTGGAGAAGCGTCTCCCAGTCCCGATCGTCCAACCTGTCAGCCATACCTGTTGCCCTCCGGCGCATCAAATTGAACCTACACGCCCAATATGCGAGACGTGCATCAGTCGCCGGAGATCACCTTCAGGCGATCGAGCACTTTTCCGCACGCGAGGTTCGTCTACCAATGAAAGTGCTTTGGACGCGGGTGCCGCGGCCATGGAAAGGGGGGCGGCCCACAGGCCACCCCCTCTTCCTTGTTCAGACAGTCCGGCTAGGAACCCGGGATTCTCATCAGAATGAGCTGACCGTCTTCCCGCTTCAGTAGCGTTCCATCCGGTTGCAGCTCTTCGCTTTCGAAGGAACCGTGGGCCTGTACATTGAGGAGCCACGAACCGGGCCCGTACCACTTGGAAGCGTCGACGATACCGGTCGACTCGCCGTCGGGGTCGTTGACCGTGGCGACAACGGTCCAGTTCGAGCCGAGGTCGTAGCGCCAGATCCTGGCGTTGTCAGCGTCCTCTTGAACCATCAGGCTGTTAGTGCTCGTTCCCATGTTGTCCGGGTTCACGAACCCAACGAATCCGCCGAGTCCGGCATCGTCGCCCTGGGCAATCACCGTCAAGCTGTCCACGAGCTTGGGATCATCCTCGTTGAACACGAAGCGGAAGATGCTGCCGTTGTCGGCCTGACCGGTGGTCCCACCCGGTCCCCGCATCAGACGCCCGGTCGTCGGGTCCGGGATCACTCGCGTCCGACCCGTGTCGGCGACGTACACGACGCGGTGGTTATTCCGGTCGTAGTCCAGGTCCTCGAGCCGGATGAACTGGAACACGTTGTTGGCGTTCGACCAGTCTTCGAGCGCTTGTTGCGGAGCTACGCCGGTGGTGCCATCGGCAACATCGTCCGGTACCGGAATGAACTCACCTTGCAGATCATCACCCGGCCGGATGTCCAGATAGTCGTTGGCGCCGTTGAACGGATCGGTCGGATCGACCGTCACACCGTTCTTGGCCGTTGCGCGGAAAGCCCACAGGGTGCCCTGATCTCGCCACACCTCGCGGTCGTTCTTCGCCAGGTACAGATAGAGCTGAGCCGACGGCCCACTGAACGTGTCGTCGGTGGTCAACATGGCGAGCTGATTCTTCCAGTCGCCGGGCACCACGATGGTGTTCTCATGGTTCAGCCGTCCCAGGCCGACAATCGGCTTGGACTTGTCGTTTGTGGTGTCCAGAGCCACCGCAAAGCCGGCCTGGCGCTGGGGATCGAGCGACGGATCGGACCCGTAAGGGGCCCCGGTGCCCACGTCGACGATGTCGTTCGCCTCTTCATTCGCGAACAACGTGTACTTCTTGAAGCCCTCATCGGGGCCCACCATGGTCGCCGAGCAGAACCGCAGATACCCGTCGTCCGATGAGAGGACGACCTCGGCACTCAGCACCTCTCCCTCGTGGCCCGGAGCCGTGCTCAGCGTGAGCTTGGCGATCGAGGCGTTCTCGAAGTCGGCCGTACCAAAGAAGGGTACCGTGGTCTGTTCGTGCGCCACATACACCTCTACGGTGTTGTGGCCTTGCCCCGGCTTCATCCCGATGCCATCGGGAAGACCTTCAAAGGTGAAATCTCCAACGATCTCTCCACTGTTGATGATCGGGGTCACCGAACCTCCACCGGTCAGCGTTATCGCCGCGTCTTCGTCGGTGAGGAACCCGGTCTTGTGATTATTCGCTGATGCCGGCGACGACATCGTTGCCATCATCATTATCGCCAGCAACAAGACAAGCATCCGCTTGTCCCACCATTTCTCTATCGGCCGATTAGCCATGGCTATTCCCATCCCTCTCTCTACCCCGTGTTGGAGCAGACCATGCCATCAAAGCTAGCGAATCAAGCCATCCGGTGTGCGGCGGAGTCTCCCGCGAGCGAAGGGGGCACACGCCGACGGATCCTGGATGTGCCGCGATAGGTGCGGTTCGAGGAGAACGGCGAAGAGCGACCCAATCATCGTGCAGCATCAGGGCCAACCCTGCGAACGCGGCTCACTTGGACTCGGGTTTGTTTCCTTGGAGGGGCGAACACGACAGCCAGCGCTCGCGCGATCGCGAGGTGCTAGCTTGGATGACGTCGTCTCAAAGGGAGTTAGCTATGGCGCAGGACCCGAAGATTGGTCGAGAGATTCTCCCGATCCCTGACATCCCTGTGCGGGCAACTCCGGCTTTGCATGCCAGCGATGCGTCTGCCCCGCCGATCGTACCGTTGCGCCCGCCGACTGGAGCTCCGAATGTTCTGATCGTGTTGATCGACGACATGGGTTTTGGCGCGACGTCCGCGTTTGGCGGACCGTGCGAGATGCCGACGCTAGAGCGACTCACCGCCGGAGGATTGACCTACAACCGGTTTCACACGACTGCGTTGTGCTCGCCGACACGCCAAGCGTTACTGACCGGACGCAATCATCATTCGGCGGAGATGGGGTCTGTGGGTGAGGTCGCTACGTCGATGCCGGGCAACACGTCGGTTCGCCCCAATAGCGTTGCAACGATCGCAGAGATGTTACGGCTGAATGGGTACAGCACTGCTGCGTTCGGGAAGATGCACCAGACGCCTGTCTGGGAGACATCGGTATCGGGTCCTTTCGATCGGTGGCCGACCGGCGATGGGTTCGAGAAGTTCTGGGGTTTCGTCGCCGGCGAGACGAACCAGTGGGAGCCAACGTTGTATGAGGGCACGACCCCGGTGGAACCTCGGGCTACCGCCGAGGAGGGCTATCACATCACCGAGGAACAGGCCGATCAGGCGATTGCATGGATGACAGCGCAGAAGACAATGACGCCTGACAAGCCGTTCTTTGTGTACATGTCCTATGGGGCAACTCATGCGCCGCATCACGTGCCGAAGCAATGGATCGACAAGTACCGGGGCCGCTTCGATCGCGGTTGGGACGTCGTTCGGGCCGAGACGTTGGCGAACCAGATCGAGGCTGGCATCGTCCCGGAGGGCACCGAACTGACAGACCGGCCTCCGGGGGTGGAGGGCTGGGACGATCTTTCGGACGATCAACGACTGGTGGGAGCACGGCTGATGGAGACGTACGCCGGCTTTGCCGAGCACACCGACTTCCACACCGGACGCCTGATCGACGCGCTCGATGAGATCGGGATTCTCGATGACACAATCGTGATATACATCGCAGGCGATAACGGGGCCTCGGCTGAGGGTGGGCTCGATGGAACGTTCAACGAGCTCAAGGCGCTCAACGGGGTGCCCGAGACGGTTGAAGACGTCCTGCCCCACATCGACGAGATCGGCTCTCCGGAGGCGTTCAACCACTATCCGGTCGGCTGGGCTCACGCGATGAACGCGCCCTATCAGTGGACCAAGCAGGTGGCGTCGCACTTCGGAGGGACCCGTAACGGCATGGCTATGCATTGGCCGAACGGCATCGAGGCCAAGGGCGAGATCCGTGAGCAGTTCCACCACGTCATCGACATCGTCCCCACTCTGTTGGAGGCCGCCGGGCTGCCCCAGCCGTACATGGTCAACGGCATCGCGCAGAAGCCGATCGAAGGCGTCGCGATGAACTACACCTTCGACGACGGGGCAGCTGCGGACCGACACACTACGCAGTATTTCGAGATGTTCGGCAACCGTGGGATCTACCACAACGGCTGGACCGCGGTTACCAAGCATCGCACCCCTTGGGAGATGGGAGAGACCGCCACCGTCCCGAAATTGGCCGATGATGTCTGGGAGCTCTACGACACAACGGTGGATTGGGCACAGAACAATGATCTGTCCGTAGAAATGCCCGACAAACTCCAAGAGCTGCAACAACTCTTCCTTCTCGAGGCCGCCAAGTACAACGTGTTTCCGATCGATGACCGGACGGGCGAGCGGTTCAACGCGACCATTGCCGGTCGGCCTGAGCTTCAGACGGGTCGTAAGAGCATGCGCTTTGGACCCGGGATGACGCATCTGGCCGAAAACACTGTCTTGAATGTCAAGAATCGTTCCCACACGATCACCGCACAGCTCGAAATCCCAGAAGGTGTCGCAAACGGTGTACTTGTGGCTCAGGGCGGGCGCTTCGCCGGCTGGGCCCTGTACGTGACTGAAGGTCGCCTGGCGTACTGCCACAACTGGTTCAACTCCGAGTTTTACTATGTCAAGGCCCCCGACCTGCTACCGACCGGTGAAGTCGCCGTCCAATACCAGTTCGACTTCGACGGCGGCGCCCCCGGCGCCGGCGGAACCGGCACGCTCCTCATCAACGGCGTCGTGGTAGCCGAGGGACGTATCGAGCGAACCGTCCCGTTCGTGTTCTCGGCCGACGAGACCATGGACATAGGTCGCGACACCGCGTCCCCAGTCACCGACGACTATCCCGCCGGAGACGCCAACGCGTTCACCGGTAAACTCGTCTGGGTCCAAATCGACCTCGAGGACGACGACGTCAGCCACCTCGAAGCGCCCGAAGCCACCTACCACCGCATCCTGGCCCGCCAATAAGGCCACCACGACGACCGCCGTTCCGGTGGCATTTCTGATGGCTCGGCGCCTCACGAGGCACGGTCGGTCCGTCGCGCGCTCCTTTGTAGCTGTTAGTTGACACCCGGGTGCATTGTCCGAACACAACAAGACTGAGACATCGATGGACGGACCGATGATCTGATCGGTCACCGGCTCTCAACCCTGGTCAGCTTGACCCCGACTGGCGCAGAGCCTGATGACTCTTCTTCCGCAGCGTCGCGGCTTCAGCGTCGTCAGGGTTGAAGTTGATGGCCCAGTCGAACGCGGCAATTGCTTCCTCGTACCTGCCCAACGCGTCCAACGCCAACCCTCTGTTGAAGTGGGATGAGGCGTCATCCGGGTCGAGTTCGATGGCGCGATCGTACGCCTTAACCGCCTTTTTATACCGACCCAGCTCTACGAGCGCCAATCCCCGAGCGAAGTGGGCGTCTGCCACGGTCGGGTCGAGTTCGATGGCCTGATCGTACGCCTTAACCGCCTTTTTATACCGACCCAGCTCTACGAGCGCCAATCCCCGAGCGAAGTGGGCGTCTGCCACGCTCGGGTCGAATTCGATGGCCTGGTCGAGGGCTGCGACCGCCTTCTTGTACTGACCCATGTCGCGGAGCAGCACTCCTCGGGCAACGTGGACTTGGGCGTCGCCAGGGTCAAGGTCGATGGCCCGATCGAACGCATCGAGCGCCTCCCGGTGCCGTCCCAAGTTGCGGAGTGGCACCCCCTTGTTGAAGTGGGACTCGACCACGCCAGGGTCAAGTTCGATCGCCCGATCGAACGCCACCACCG
>JAYEIP010000280.1:0-25807 GCA_034660155.1 Actinomycetota bacterium
GCCGGGGGTATCGCAGCAGTCGACAAGGCCTACATCGAGCGGCCGCCCTCGACCGAGGCCGTTATGCATCCCACCCGCTTCGCGAGTGGCGAATTGATCAGGCAGGTCGAACCGATCTCAATCGCCCTGGACGGCTACGAAGTCCACGAGACGTCAACCTACGGCGAGTGGGGCTTCCGTCTACTTCTGAGTGAGTCCGAGGTGCCGGGGACCGCCGCGCAGGCCGCCAATGGCTGGGGCGGAGATTCGTATCAAGTGCTCTTCAGCGGTGACGATGTGGTGCTGGCCATCGTCTACAAGGGTGACACCGAGCAGGATGCCTTCGAGCTTGCCGACGCCCTCGTTATCCACGCCTCCGAAACCATGGATATGGGGGAGGGGGTTGGCGAAACCGGCGGTCTGGTCTTCACCACCGAAGACGGTCGCTACGTCTATGTGGATCGGATCGGCGACGGCTTCGTGTTCGTCGCAGCTACTGATGCGGTCGCCGGTGCGGCTGCCCGGCAGCAGCTCAGAGTTCCGTAGCAGGCTTCAATCGTACGATCGGAAGGTCTACGTTGGGGATGATGATCCGGGCGCGCCAAAAACGACGTCAGTTCACACTACCGAGAGAGCGCGGTGGTTTAGCCGCGACCGGCGTTGGGTCTCCGCCCGTGATTCGCCTTGCTGCGGCGGGCGCGTAGTTTGCGTCGTTTTGCCTTAGCCATAAGGCGTGAGAGCGTAGCACGAAACCGACGGTTGCTCACCTTGAGGGAGCAAGACGGCCCGTGGCGGGTGTCGCCGGTGCTACACGCTTCCAGTCGGCCAGACCGATGGAGGGGCGTCAGAACCGGCTTTGATCGAGTCCTCCTGGCTACGAATTCGGTCCATGGCCGCGGGCTTCGCAACCCGTTACAGCTTGTCGGCATCGATCGACGGGGGATCGTCATCGAGTTGAGTCGACTCGATCCAGGCTCGTTCGCTCGCTTGCCCGAAGCATGCTGGATCCTTGAGCTCCCAGTCGATGAGGAGCCTCCCGCGGTTGGTGCCGCCCTCTCGATCTATCCTCGGCCACGTGACTGGAAATCTGATCCTATGCGCCACCCCGATCGGCAACCTTGGTGACACCTCGACGCGCCTCAAGACTGCACTCACCGCAGCTGATCTCATTTATGCCGAGGACACCAGGCGGGCGGCGACTTTGCTGCAAGCCCTCGGTGTTCAAACGAAGGTGCGTTCGTACTTCCTCGGAAATGAAGCACGGAGATCCGAGGAGCTGGCCGCAAGGCTGGAGTCAGGGTCAACGGTCGCCCTCATCACCGACGCCGGTATGCCGTCGATCGCCGACCCCGGTTTGAGTGCGGTACAAGCCGCCCGAGCCGTCGGTGCAGAGGTTACGGTGATTCCGGGTCCCAGCGCGGTGACGGCTGCTTTGGCCGTGTCCGGGCTGCCGGCCGAGCGCTTCGTTTTCGAAGGCTTCCTCCCTCGAAAGGGTAAGGATCGAAGCAGGCGTCTGACACAGCTCGCAAGCGAGGAAAGGACCGCGGTTCTGTTCTCGGCGAAGAAGCGAGTCGTAGATGATCTAACGGATCTCGCTGCTGTTCTCGGACCGGATCGGCCGGTTGTGGTGACCAGGGAACTGACGAAGGCGTTTGAGGAAGTCTGGCATGGCACGCTGGCCACGGCGGCCAAACATTGGGCAGACGAGCAACCGCGCGGCGAGTTCACCCTGGTGGTGGGAGGTGCGATTCATGAACCTCCCGACCTCGAGAGCGCCGTCACGCAAGCAACGAACGCAATCGAGTCGGGTGATTCGATGACTGATGCGGTGCGTCGGATCGCATCAGATACTGGTGTCAGTCGCCGTGATCTCTATGAAGCAGTGCTTCGAGCCCGGGACTGACTTGTCTTAGCCGGCTATCGAGCTCCGGCAAGAGGCACAGACGCCGCGTCCCTTGTACGCGCTGACCTCTTCCGTTGATCCGCAAAAGACACAGGTTGCGTCCAATTTGCGGATGATGATCGAATCGCCGTCCACCGAAATGGCGAGTTCGTCCCCCTCGCGGATATTAAAGAGTCGACGGGTCTCGGCAGGGATCACGATCCTGCCCAGGTCGTCGATCTTGCGCACCATTGCGGTGTCCAAGAGTATGTACCTCCAATTGTGGCAGCGGTTCTTCCGCTGCTTTATCGTCTGTCGAATCGATTGTACAGGTCACAGGATGAATCTGGGCGCGTCCTGTTTGCCTCAGATTCAAGAGCCCGGCCGCAGTGGCTACTACCATCCCGCGCCGTGGAAGCAACACCAAACTCTCGCAAGATACTGGTCGCCGTCGCCTGGCCTTACGCCAGCGGATCGCGCCATCTCGGCCATCTGGCAGGTGCCTATCTGCCTGCAGATATCTTCGCCCGATACCAGAGGGCCATCGGTAATGATGTCTTGATGGTCTCCGGATCGGATGTTCACGGCACCCCGATCACCGTTCGGGCCGAAGCCGAAGGGGTAGCGCCTAAAGAGATCGTCGACCGCTATCACAGCGAATTTGTATCGCAATGGGACACCCTCGGCTTTGACTGGGACCTGTTCACCACCACCGGCACCGACAACCACCACGCCGTTACCCAGGATATGTTCAAGCGCCTCTTTGATCTTGGTTACCTCGATAAGCGGTCGTCGGAACAGTTCTTCGATCCGGAAGCCGGTCGTTTCCTGCCAGATCGATATGTTGAGGGGACCTGTCCCCATTGCGGGTATACCGAAGCCCGCGGTGACCAGTGCGATAACTGCGGACGGACTCTGGACCCGATCGACCTGATCGAGCCGCGTTCCCAGTTGACCGGAGCGACGCCGCAGCAACGCTCTACCGACCATTTCTACTTCCGGCTCTCCGACTTTGCAGAACAGTTGCGGGCGTGGCTCGAGAGCCGTGAGGGTTGGCGGAAGCATGTGCTTAATTTCTCCCTCGGATGGATCGAAGAGGGCCTGCATGACCGGGCGATCACTCGCGACATCGAGTGGGGGATCGAGATCCCGGTCGAGGGTCTTGGTCCCGGCAAGCGGATCTACGTTTGGTTCGATGCAGTGATCGGTTACCTGTCAGCCTCAAAAGAGTGGTCAGCGTCGCGGGGCACGCCCGACGCTTGGAAGGAGTGGTGGCAGAACGACGCCGCCGAGCACTACTACTTCATCGGCAAGGACAACATTCCATTCCACACCATCATCTGGCCGGCGATGTTGATGGGCTACGGCGACCTTCACCTGCCCACGAACGTCCCCGCTAACCAGTTCGTGACATTCAAGGGAGGCAAGGCCTCTGCCAGTCGCGGAGTCGGGTTGACTATCGGTGCCGCGCTCGAGCGATACGAGCCGGATGCGTTGCGCTACGCCATGGCCGCCAATATCCCCGAGACATCCGATGTCGACATATCGGAGTCCGAATTGGTGCGCCGCATCAACGATGAGCTGGTGGCAACCTGGGGCAACCTCGTCAACCGCGTGGTGTCGATGACCCACCGGTACTTCGAAGGCGTGGTGCCGAGCCCCGGTACGGTCGAGACGGCTGATGAGGCCGCTCTGGCCGCGGTCGACACAGCTCTGGTGGAAGCGGGGGAGCAACTACAAGCGGTGCGACTGCGCGCCGGATTGGCAACGCTCCTCGCCGGTGCCCAAGCCACGAACCAATACCTGTCGGAGCTGGAGCCATGGAAGACCGCAAAGACTGACATGGAGCGGACCGGGACGACCTTGCACACGGCGCTCCAGGCAATCTCGGGTCTGGCGTCGGGGTTCACTCCCTTCCTACCTGCCACGTCGACAACCGTGCTCGACACCCTCGGGGTGGACACAGCTGCGCGCCAGCCGCGCTGGGTACGTACCGCGGTCCCCGCCGGAACGACGCTTGGACCGGCGGTGCCATTGTTCTCCAAGGTCGAGCTTCCGTCCGAAGCCGAGTGACATGTCTGACATCGAGCCCCGCTGGGTAGATAGTCACTGCCACTTGTTCGCATCTGAAGACGACCCGACGGACTTACTTGACCGTGCTCTAGCTGCCGGTGTCGACTGGGTCATGTGTCCCGGAATCGATCTCGAAACATCATTGGAAGCGCGGCGCATTGCTGTTGACCACCCCACTCGAGTGATGTGGGCCGCCGGCCTGCATCCTCACGACGCCATCCGCTGGTCGGAGCAGGAAGGACGACTCACTGCCCTGATAGCTGAGGCCGACGCCATCGGCGAATGTGGTCTTGACTACTACCGCGATCTGTCTCCGCGATCCGTTCAACGAAACGTGTTCCGGCGCCAATTGGAGTTGGCTGGTGGGCTCGACAAGCCAATTATTGTCCATTGCCGGGACGCTTTTGCGGACGTGTACGAGGATGTAGAGCAAGCTGCCTTGGGGGAGCGGGTGATTCTCCACAGTTGGACCGGCGGCCCGAAGTGGACAAAACGGTTCTCCACCCTTGACGTGACCTTTTCGTTCGCCGGGATGGTCACCTACCCAACCGCCGACACAGTTCGCCGCGCGGTTTCGGTTGCCCCACCCGAGCGGTCAATGGTGGAGACCGACACGCCTTATCTCCCGCCGCAAACGCATCGTCAGGAGCCAAACGAGCCGGCATTTGTTCCGATCACCGGCGCCGCCGTCGCAGAGATCTGGGGCTTAGATATAGCGGAGGTCGCCCGGCTGACGTCGGCAACCGCTCGTCGCGTCTTCGCACACGGTGGGACCTGATGGCTCAAGGACGTGCGGAGATCAAGGCTCTGTTGGACGCTCACGGCATCCGACCGAAGCGAAGCCTCGGCCAGAACTTCCTTGCAGATCCCAATCTCGTCGACAGGATCGTGCGCACTTCCGGTGTCGCAGCTGGTGACCGTGTTGTAGAGGTCGGCGCGGGGACCGGGACGCTCACCCGGGCTCTTGCTGCAACTGGGGCTTCGGTTATCGCCTACGAGATCGACGGGCGGCTGCTGCCGGTACTTCGTGACGTTGTGAGCGGATTTGGGGTTGACTTGCGGGCAGAAGACGTGACCAGGGCCGATCTCGGTGAGGTACTCGGGGACGGGCCGTGGACAATGGTGGCGAATCTGCCCTACAACGTCGGCACCCCTCTGGTTCTTGACGTATTGCGACGAGTAACGGCGGTGACCCGGCTTGTGGTGATGGTGCAACGTGAGGTCGCAGAGCGATTCACGGCCGGACCAGGGAGCAAGACTTACGGTCTGCCATCGATCATTGTTCGGCTGCATGCAGAGGCCAGGCTGGCTTTCACGGTGCCCCCCGATGTCTTTTTCCCTGCACCGGAGGTGGAATCTGCCGTCGTTGAACTCGATCGGGTTACGGCGCCACCGTTGGCCGATCGGGCTATCGAGCTTGCTGCAGCCGCCTTCCAGCAGCGCCGCAAGATGTTGCGACGCTCTCTTGCCGGTACGTTGCCGGATCCGACGGCCGTACTCGAGAGTGCAGGCATAGACGAGACCGCACGGCCGGAGGAACTAGAAGCGGGCGATTTTGTGCGACTAGCGGAGGTAGCCACATGATCGGCGGTACCGCATATGCCAAGGTGAACCTCGGCCTCCGGGTGGGCGCCCGGGGTGAAGATGGGTTCCACCCGATAGACGGCATCTTCCAGTCCGTCAAAATCGTGGACACTCTGACCCTCTCCCCATCTGAGGTCGACGAGATACGAAGTTCCGACGGCAGGCCGGTGCCTGACGGTATCGACAATCTTGCTTTCCGGGCTGCAGCCGCCGTCCGTGACGTCACCAACTCATCTCAGCCGATCGCAATGGGGCTCGACAAGACGATTCCGGTTGCCGCCGGTCTCGGTGGTGGGAGCGCAGACGCTGCCGCTGCCCTGGTGCTGGCCAGCCGGTTCTTTGGGGTGGGTGATGACACATTGCACGAGTTGGCCCCGCAACTCGGTTCCGATGTGCCGTTCTGTCTACGTGGCGGAACCGCTCGCGTCGGCGGGCGTGGTGATGAATTGGAGTCACTCGATCCGCTGTCGGGTTTTGTTCTGGCAGTCGTGGTCCCGCCATTCGAATTGCCGACACCGGCGGTATTCACACAGTGGGACACAATGGGGGAACCGCCGGGCCTGCGTATCGAACCAAACCAACTCCCACCGACACTTCGAGGGAAAGAAGCTCTCGTGAATGATCTGTACCCTGCGGCAGTCATCCTGGAGCCGCAACTGGACGATTGGCGGCGCGATCTCGAACACCGCTGGGGTCGCCCGGTGATGCTGTCCGGCAGCGGCCCTTCGCTCTACGCCTTCTTCCTCGACCAAGACGAAGCCACAGATGCAACCACAGCTGTCCCCGCAGGCGCCCGCTTCGCCGAGCCGTCCCCCCTCTCGCCCGTCGGCTGGCAAGTGGGTACTCACTTTCGGTGAGTACCTTGGGAGTTCGCTTTGCGAACTCCGGGGGCCGTGCAGGTGTCCGAAGCACGTTCGTCTGCGTCACCGAACCCACCTACCGAGACCCTGGCTACAATCCGTCACCGCCCCGCATTGGGGGATGGTGTAATCGGCAGCACACGTGGTTTTGGTCCACGCAGTCCGGGTTCGAGTCCTGGTCCCCCAGCCAAAGAATGGTGGTTCACCCATGGCGGTCAAAGCGATAGTCCTCGGTGCCGGGAAGGGCACAAGGATGAAATCTGACCTGGCCAAGGTCTTGCATCCCGTCGCCGGGCGCCCGATGTTGCATTGGGTGCTTGACGCCGTTGCCGCCACCGGCTGCGACGAGACGGTGGTCGTAGTGGGCCACCAGGCCGAAGATGTTCAATCGATTCTCCCCGTCGACGTAAGGTCTGCGCTGCAGCCAGAGCAGCTCGGCACCGGCCATGCCACGAGCGTCGGATTGGGTGGTCTCGATGTGGAACGCGGCGACAACATCATTGTCATACCGGGGGACATGCCACTTGTCAGAGGAGAGACTCTCAACGCCTTGATCGCGCTGCACCAGCAATCGGGGGCAGCTGCGACTTTGTTGACTGTTGACCCCGGCCCGACGGCTTTCGGCAGGGTCATCCGCACCGACGGATCGGTGACCGCCATAGTGGAAGCCAGGGACGCGACACCGGAACAGTTCGCGGTGAGCGAGGTCAACACATCTGTGTACGTTTTCGAGGGTGGTTTGTTGTCCAGCGCTCTTGATCGCATCACGACCGAGAACGCACAAGGTGAGTACTACCTGACCGACGTTATCGAGATTCTCGTCGGGGACGGTTGTCGGATTGAGGCCCATAGCGCCGAGGCTGAAGAAGGGCTCGGGGTCAACTCCATTGATCAACTCGACGGGGTCGAGGAGATCTTGCTCGGCCGTTGATGCTCGGGAACGGATTGTGTTGGGCCTAGCTGTAGTCGCGGGCTAGCCTGCTTTCGTAGCGCACGAGAGGATCGACAGCTGATGGAGATCACTAGTCGCAAGCGCCTTATGGTGTTCTCAGGATCCGCCAACGAGGGGCTGGCCCGTGAGGTGGCCAACATTCTCGGCACCGATCTCGGCGGGATTGAACGAGAAGTCTTCGCCAACAGCGAGATCTACATCCACTTCACCGAAAGTGTGCGTGGCGCCGACTGTTTTGTGATCCAGAGCCATGTCTCTCCGATCAACTATCACATTGTCGAGCAGTTGATCATGATCGATGCCCTGAAACGTGCCTCGGCAAAGCGGATTACGGCGGTGATCCCTCATTTTGGCTACGCCCGGCAGGATAAGAAAGGTAGGCCCCGTGAGCCCATTACGGCGAAGCTGATGGGCGACCTCTTCGTGACCGCCGGAGCCGACCGGCTCGCTTCCGTTGACCTGCACACCGGCCAGATCCAGGGGTTTGTCGATGTTCCGTTCGACCATCTGACTGCTCTCCCCGTGTTTGTCGACTATCTGGCGAAGACCCTCAACGGTCCCACGACGATCGTGTCGCCGGACGCTGGTGGTGTGAAACGGGCTGCCCGCTACGCCAGGCACCTCGATGCCGCCGTCGCGTTCATCGACAAGAGGCGCAGCACCGACGTTCGCAACATGTCGGAATCACTCGAGGTCGTTGGGGAAGTCAACGGCCGCCACTGCATCATCGTCGACGACATAGTGGACACCGCAGGTAGCGCTGTCGGAGCGGCAGACCTGTTGAAGCAGCGCGGGGCCCTCAGCGTGCGGCTCACGGCAACTCATGGAGTGTTGTCGGACCCGGCCGTTGATCGAATCAAGAACTCGGCGATTAGTGAGTTGGTGATCAGCAATACCTTGCCGGTACCCGAGGACGCCGCGGACTTGCCTATTTTGACCGTTCTTTCGATCGGTTCGGTTCTGGCCGGAGCCATCAACGCAATCTTCACTGATGCCTCGGTCAGCGCCATCTTCAAGGGTGAGAACATGTGACCGGGTCCCGGGACCCCATCGCGCAGATTGCCCGCTCAGCTTTCGATGGCTACACCACTGAGTTTGCCGCGATTACTGCAAGGGCCGGCGGCCGGTTCGCCGCTCGTGACTGGCATGGCCTTCAGGAGGATTCAACCGAGCGGCTTGAGCTATACAACCTCAGGGTGGGCCAGGCTGTGGTCGAGATGACAAACATGCTCGGTGTCTCGGTGTCCCAACCCGAGGCTTGGGGCATGGCCCGCAAGGCCTATGGCCTGCTAGTCGCCGACAGCCCAGACGCGGAGATCGCTAAGACGTTCTTCAGTTCGATCACCCGTCGCGTGTTAAAAACCGAGGGGACGGACCCGGTGGTCGAGTTCACCGACGATGCGCCATCGTCGCCGTCGGGTGAACCCAATCTGGTCCACTTCGAGTCCGCACCACTTGCCGACATGCTTGTTGAGTTGCTTACGAAGACCGACTTTGGGGCCGCCTGGCAGAACCTTGAACGAGATGTGCGCTTGGCAGCTCGCGAGATCGAGCGGAGGTTGGCACTCCACGGTGAAAGCAAGCCCGTAGACACCATTGAGGCCTTTCCCGCCCCATTCTTCCGGGGACGTGCCGCCTATCTGGTCGGGACGATGACCGCCGGTGCCCTCTCGTTGCCACTTGCCATCGCCATTCACCACACCTCCCGCGGGCTGATAGTTGGTGCTGTTTTGGTCGAGCAGGACGACATCTCGGTGCTCTTCAGCTACACGCGGTCATCGTTTCTGGTGGTGACGATTCATCCGGGAGAATTGGTCAACTATCTCCGGCGGCTAATGCCACATCGCAAGCCGGCCGAATTGTTCACTGCTATCGGCTATAACAAGCATGGGAAGACTGAGCGCTACCGGGACTTGCGTCGCTTTATCGAAGGGTCGGGCGAACAATTCGAATACGCCCGTGGGATTCGGGGCATGGTCATGATCGTGTTCACCCTTCCGGGCTATGACGCAGTATTCAAAGTGATCCGTGACCGGTTCCCTTATCCGAAGCAGACCACCCGGCGACAGATAATGGCCAAGTACCGCCTGGTGTTTCGTCACGACAGAGCCGGGAGACTTATCGACGCTCACGAGTTTGAGCACATGCGGTTCTCTCGCACACGGTTCAATGAGGACCTGCTGGCAGAACTCGAAGACCTGGCGTCACGATCGGTGACGGTTGGAGAGGATGTCGTAACGCTTCATCATGTTTACGTCGAACGCAAGGTCATCCCACTCGACATCTATCTCCGTGAAAGCAATCCGGTAAAGGCGCGCGCCGCCGTCGTCGACTACGGCCGTGCGATCAAGAACCTGGCGATGTCGGACATCTTCCCCGGTGACATGCTCCTGAAGAATTTTGGAGTTACCGGGTCTGGACGTGTTGTGTTCTATGACTACGACGAGTTGAGCAGCGTTACCGAGTGCAACTTTCGCGAGTTGCCCCAAACCGGTGATCCCGACCGCGAGATGTCGGCCGACCCCTGGTTTGGTGTTGGCGACAGCGACATCTTCCCTGAGGAGTTTCGCAATTTCCTCGGAATCAGGGGAGAGCTTCGGGAGGTATTGGAGCAGCATCATGGCGATCTCTTCGGAGTGCGATTCTGGCAGCGGGTGCAACACCGGATTGAGGCCGGCGAAGTGATCGAAATCTTTCCCTACAAGCGCAGCCGCCGCTTGGGCGCCGGCGTTAGACGAAGAGCGAGGCCTGCATGAAGACCGAAGTTGTCAGCATCCACACCGGCCCCGGACGGGGGGTCTTCGACATCACGAAAGAGGCGGCGGCGTTTGTTCGCGATCGGGGCGACGGATTGCTTAGTGTCTTTGTGCCGCACGCCACCGCCGGTGTCGCGATTATCGAAACGGGTGCTGGCAGCGATCACGATTTCGTTGACATCATCGATGAGCTGATTCCCCGGGTGGACCGTTACCGACACCGACACGGCAGCCCTGGTCACGGCGCCGACCACGTGTTGCCCGGAATCGTTGCCCCGTCGACGACCGTACCGGTGTTTGGGGGATCCTTGGCGCTCGGGACCTGGCAATCGATCGTCCTGGTCGATCCCAATACCGACAATCCTGAGCGCAAGGTTCGGTTTAGTTTTGTAGGTGGGTGAGGCAACGCGTTTCGGGCACCTGCGCAGACCCGGAGTTCGCAGACCCGGAGTTCGGCTCTGCGAACTCCCAAGGAACTCACCCTGTGAGTTCCCCTCTACCCCAGCGGCTTTGCCCCTGCGGTACCTTCGCCTCGGAGGGGGGACTGACGGCCGCCGCTTGGCTTGCGTTCAAGGGTCTCTTTGCTTGAAATGGGTTGATGGCGCATAATATGGGCCGCTCGGTCGCGCCACGGGATTGTTGTGCGATGCGATAACCCCATATTCCAGTTACGAGGAGACATTCAAGATGGAGCAGGTGACACTACGCGCCCAGCCCCGCGCTGCATTCGGGACGCGTCCGTCCAAGCGCCTGCGACGCGATGGCTTTGTGCCGGCAACCGTCTACGGCAAGACGACGGAAACACAGTCGATCACGGTCAATGGCCGGGAGCTGTACTCCGTGTTGCACACCGAAGCCGGCCGCAATGCTCTGATTAATGTTGAGATCGACGGTGGCGACACTGTTCTTGCCGTCGCTCGTGAGGTGCAGCGTCACCCTGTGCGCGGTGACGTGATCCATCTCGACCTCATTCAGATCACGCTCGATGTAGCTATTCAGGCCGAGGTTGCCGTTGAGTACATCGGGACTCCGAGGGGCGTTATCGAAGATGGCGGATTCGTCGAGGCGATCGCTAACACGGTCAGCATCATGGCGTTGCCGACAGCGATCCCCGATCTGATCACCATGGACATTGAAGACATGGCGACCGGCGATGTCCTGAAGGTGGCCGATCTGCCCGAGATCGAAGGCGTCGAATTCATCGATGACATCGATCGGCCGCTGGTCACCGTCCTCTTGCCGCGTGTAGAGGAAGAAGTCGCAACGCTCACCGAGCTTGACGAAGACGGCGAGCCGATCGAACTCGAAGAGGGCGAAGAGGGCGAAGAAGGCGAAGCTCCCGCAGAAGAGGAGTAGCCGTCTCCACTCCGGTTCCTGTCATCGTCGGGCTTCGCAACCCTGGGGATCGCTACAGGGCAACGCGACACAACCTCGGCAGCGACATTGTCGTTGCGCTAGCTGCGAGACATGGCGCCACATTCAAGCGGGCCAAGCGGACCGTGCGGGCCGAGGTCAGTGAACTCCAGATTGATGGAGCGCGTGCCGTGCTCGCCGTGCCAACCACCTTCATGAACGAATCAGGGCAGGCAGTTTCCCCATTGCTGCGCTACTTCCATGCCGACTTGTCAAACGTTCTCATCGTTCACGACGACATTGACTTGCCGTTCGTGAAAGTGCGGTTGCAGTTCGGTCGCGGCTCGGGGGGCAACAACGGGGCTCGCTCGATCATTCGCTCGGTCGGTTCCCAGGAGTTCTGGCGGCTCAAATGTGGCGTCGGCCGTCCACCGGGCAGAATGGACCCCGCAGCTTTTGTGTTGCGGCGGTTTACGTCGAAGGAGCAGCCCGAGATCGACCTGATGATCGAGCATGGGGCCGATATCGTGGAGCGATTCATTGTCGAAGGAGGAGAGGCAGCTCAGCAGCTGACCGGCAATCTTGGCAACGGTGGTTGAACTCGGAAGGAGACCAGGTGGCATACGTTGGAGCAATCGACCAGGGCACGACCAGCACGCGGTTTGCGATCGTCGATCACGACGGCAAGATCGTGGGAATGGCCCAAAAAGAGCACGCACAACTCACGCCACAGCCGGGGTGGGTAGAGCATGATGCTGCCGAGGTATGGCGCAACACCGAAGAGGTGATTGTGGCTGCTCTGGCCGACGCTGGTATCGATCGGAGCGACCTCGCCGCGGTCGGTCTGACGAACCAGCGAGAGACGACTGTTGTCTGGAATCCCGCCACCGGCGAACCACTCGCACCTGCGATTGTCTGGCAGGACACGCGTACCGACAAACTGTGCCGGCTCTTGGAAGGCACCCAGGGGCCCGATCGTTTCCGGGAAAAGACCGGGCTTCCGTTGGCGACATACTTTGCGGGCCCCAAGCTGCGCTGGTTGCTGGACAATATTCCGCAACTGCGGGAGCGGGCTGCAGCCGGGGAGGTTCTCTTTGGCACCATGGATTCGTGGGTCATGTGGAATCTGACCGGTGAGCATGTCACCGATGTCACTAACGCCAGCCGCACGATGCTCATGGACCTCGAAACTCTCGAGTGGGACGACGAATTGCTTGCGGCGTTTGATGTCCCCTCGTCGGTGCTCCCCAGAATCGTGCCGTCGATCGGACTGATATCAAGGGGGCGCGGCGTGCTTGAAGGGGTCCGCGTCTCCGGCATCCTTGGCGACCAGCAGGCCGCGATGTTCGGACAGGCTTGCTTTAACCCCGGCGACGCCAAGAACACCTATGGCACCGGCTGTTTCATGCTGCTCAACACCGGAACCAGCGCGGTGCCTTCCACCAAGGGCCTCTTGACCACTGTCGCCTATCAGATCGACAACGGGAAAGCTCGCTATGCGTTGGAAGGGTCTGTCGCAATCGCCGGCTCCGGGGTGCAGTGGCTGCGAGACAAGATACGAATCATCGACTCGGCGCCAGAGATTGAGTCGCTGGCGGCATCGGTTGCAGACAACGGCGATGTGTACTTCGTCCCCGCCTTTTCGGGCCTGTTTGCTCCGTATTGGCGGTCGGATGCCCGCGGAGTCATTGCCGGCCTGACCCGCTTCAGTGAGTCCGGGCACATTGCCCGGGCAGTTCTGGAGGCGGTCGCATATCAGAGTCGTGACGTTCTCGAAGCTATGGAAGCCGACTCCGGCGTCAAATTGAATGAGCTGAAGGTGGACGGCGGAATGGTAGTAAATGATCTACTGATGCAGTTCCAGGCCGACATCCTCGACGTCGATGTTGTCCGCCCGATGATCATCGAAACGACAGTCCTCGGCGCCGCCTACGCCGCCGGTCTAGCCACCGGCTTTTGGTCCGGTATCGACGAACTCCGCGACCACTGGGCACAAGACCGGCGCTACACATCAGCAATGGAACCCACCCAACGAGATGCCCTTTACGCCTCGTGGAAGAAGGCAGTCGACAAGAGCCTCAACTGGGTGAAGTAGGCCGACGCGTCCGCGGTTAGCATCACGCCATGCATCGACCTGCGCTCAACGTACCGAATCAGCTGGCGCTCGCCAGGATCGTTCTCACCCCGGTTGTAATGGCGTTCATCCTTTTGTCGGATCAGATCGACCATGCGTTCGGGATTGCACTAGCGGTCTTCATCCCCGCGGCATTGACAGACTTTGCTGATGGCTACCTGGCCCGACGCTGGAAGATCACGACAGTCCTGGGGGCCTTCTTAGATTCGGTTGCAGACAAGGTGCTCGTCGCCGGGAGCTTGCTCGTCCTGATCGAGGTGGGCCGCGCATGGTCATGGGCCGCCTTTATCATCATCGGCCGGGAGATAGCGGTCATGGGGTTGCGGGCGGTGGCTGCACTGGAGAAGTCGACCGTCCCTCCGAGCTTCTGGGGCAAAAGTAAGACAACCTTCCAGTTCTTCGCGATCGGCTTTGCAATCATTCGCTCAGGTTCAGAGCTCGGGCCGTTTTTCTTCGACGAGTGGCTGATGCTGATTGCCGTGTTTGCAACAGTGCTTTCCGGGTGGGATTACTTCCGTCGCTACGCGGGCGCCTTCACTTCGGGAGAAGAGGTCGAAACTCACAGTGGCGACCAGTAGCTCGATCGAGCCCGTGCAGGCGAAGCGCTAATCTGCAGGCCCTGTGAGTGCTCCCCTCGAACCTCTGATTTCATCCTGGCCCGCGTCCTTTGTTCCCGACGAGACGGGACGTCTGGTGATTCCACCTGGTCTTCGCGCCGTCAGCATTGCCGGGATCGCGCGCCGACTCGATCGACCGTTGCTGGCGGTGGTGCCGGGCGAACGCATTGCCGAGGAGCTGTTCGACGACGTTTCCCTCTTCTCCGACAAGGTGTGGCATCTGCCGGCGTGGGGCACCCTGCCGTTCGAGCACGTTTCTCCCAACCAGGTGACAATGGCCCACCGTTGCGAAGCGCTGCATCGGCTGTCGATTGGCGACGCCGGGACCATCATCGTGGCATCGGTTCGAGCGGCTACACAACGGCTGAGCTCCTCCGAGTTAGGCCCAATCGTCATTGAAACCGGGACCGATCATGGGTTCGACAAGCTGGTGGCAGAGCTGACCGTTCACGGCTACCACCGGACCGATCGGGTTGAAGCCCGTGGTGAGTACGCCGTACGGGGTGGGATTGTCGATGTGTTCCCTGCGCAGGGGACTGTGCCTTATCGCATCGAGTTCTGGGGTGACGATATCGACGAGATCCGTACCTTCCGGGTCGGCTCGCAGCGGTCGGTTGATCTGGCAGACCGTGTCGAGATGTTTCCTGCGCGTGAGCTTCGTCCTGATGTGGGCGTGCGAGCCCGTGCGGAAGCGCTGATGGCTGATCAGCCGTGGGCTGCAGAGACCTGGGATCGGATCGCAGCCGGCCTTACGTTCCAGGGTCTTGAGTCATGGCTGCCGTGGCTTGCCGAAGAGCGGTCCACCTTTGATGTTGAGGCGCCTCGTTACACGATCGTGTTTGATCCGGTCCAGGCCAGGGCTCGTAGCGAGGAACTCCGTCGCGAGGAAGCCGACCTGGCGGCAACGCTGGCGCCGACGTGGGCGAGCGGCGCACCCGAGGCTCACGATCATCCGGCCCTATACCTCGAATTTGACGATGGCTCCCATGTCGAAGCCCCGCCCGCGGCGGCCGGCCCCGGCGATGTTGTGATCGAAATGCGTGGCCTCGATGCCATCGCCGGTGACGCCGAGTCCATCGCCGGAGCGCTCCAGCACTGGCAAGGCCGCAGCGTGGAGATCGTTGTCGCCATGGACGGTGCGGCAGCGGCAGATCGAATTGGTCGGCTGCTTGGTCAGGCAGGCCATGCGCTGCCGGTCCGTGAACGGGTGGATCGCATCGAGTCGGCAGTGCTCGGCGAGGGTATCCACCACGGTTTTGTCGCCCCGCAGCTCGGGTTTGGTGTGGTTGGTGAACGCCAGATCGCAGGAAGGCGACGCGCCCACCGGCGTAGTCGGCGCGCGCGGGTAGAGGAAGTTGGTGATGCCTACCGGGACCTCAGCCCTGGTGACTTTGTCGTGCATCATGTTCACGGTATCGGTCGTTTTGAGGGCTTAGTCCATCGGGAGATGGCCGGTGTCGAGCGTGACTACCTGCTCATCAGATATCACGGCGAGGACCGGCTCTACGTTCCCACCGATCAACTGGCAGCCGTCACTCGATACACCGGGGGCGAGACACCCCGGCTGTCCCGGATGGGGGGAGCGGACTGGAGTAAGACGAGGACGAAGGTTCGCAAAGCCGTCGCGGTGGTTGCCGAGGAGGTCGTCGAGCTCCATCGCCGTCGCGCGGCTGCGACCGGCCATGCCTTCGAAGCGGACACCCCCTGGCAATCGGAGTTCGAGGCCGCGTTCCCCTTCGAGGAAACCAGGGATCAGCTATCGGCAATCGTCGATATCAAAGCGGACATGGAGGCCGAGCCGCCGATGGACCGGCTGATCTTCGGTGATGTGGGTTTTGGCAAGACGGAGGTGGCGCTGCGGGGAGCGTTCAAGGCAGTCCAAAGCGGTAAGCAAGTGGCGATCCTGGTGCCGACGACTTTGCTCGCACAGCAGCACTTCTCGACCCTTGAGGAGAGGTTCGCCTCCTATCCGGTGAAGGTGGCGTCTCTCAGCCGGTTCCTCACCACGGCGCAACAGAGAGACGTGATTGAGGCTCTTGGCACAGGCGCGGTGGACATCGTTGTCGGTACTCACCGGCTGCTGTCCGAGGATGTTCGGTTCAGGGACCTCGGGCTGCTGATTGTCGACGAAGAGCAACGCTTCGGCGTAGGGGCCAAGGACAAGTTGAAGCGGCTCCGGACATCGATCGACGTGTTGACGCTGACCGCGACCCCGATCCCGCGGACACTCGAGATGGCCCTCACCGGCATCCGGGAGGTCAGCCACATTAAGACCGCGCCGGAGGACCGGCATCCGATCCTCACGTATGTCGGTCCACTGGATGAGCGGGCGATCTCGGCTGCCATTCGGCGCGAGATGTTGCGCGAGGGGCAGGTCTTTTATGTCCACAACCGGGTCCAATCGATAGATCATGCGGTTGCCCGTCTCAAGGAGCTCGTGCCCGACGCCAGGTACGCGGTAGCCCATGGTCAGATGAATGAAGGGGTGCTCGAGCAGGTGATGTTCGACTTCTGGAACGGAGACTACGACGTTCTTGTCGCCACCACGATCATCGAGTCCGGTCTCGACCTGCCCCAGGTGAACACTCTATTGGTGGAGCGAGCTGATCGGCTCGGTCTTGGCCAGCTCTATCAGTTGCGGGGCCGCGTCGGACGTTCAAATCAGCGGGCCTACGCGTACCTGTTCCACCCCAAGGACCAATCACTATCCGAGTCGGCGTATCGGCGGCTCGAGGCGATCGGTGAGTACTCGGACCTTGGATCCGGTTTCGAGCTGGCGATGCGCGATCTCGAGATCAGGGGAGCCGGCTCTATGCTCGGCGAGACCCAGGCCGGCCACATCTCAGCCGTCGGTTTCGAGCTCTACGTCGAGCTCGTCTCTGATGCGGTGACGAAACTCAAGGGAGAACCGCTACCCGAACGGGTTCCGGAGATCAGGATCGATATCCCGGTCGATGCTCATCTACCGAACGACTATGTCGATAGCGCCAGCGAACGGCTCGAGGCGTACCGGCGGTTGGCTGCAGCGCAAACAGAGACCGAGGTAGCCGAGGTGGGAGCGGAGTGGCGTGATCGCTTCGGCGAGCCCCCAGCAGAAGCGTTGGCCCTCATCAAAGTCGCCCTGCTGCGCGTTGAGGCGCTCCGGGTGGGGTTGACCCAGGTCGTCAAGGTACGGAACGAGATCAGGCTGGGCCCGGTCGCTCTCAAGTCGTCACAGGAGGTGCGGCTCGATAGGCTGGCGCCACGAGCGATCGTGCGGGGATCGACGGTCTTCCTGCCGGCACCACGGCGGGACCTGGTTCAATCATTGATTGATTTCGTTCATAAGATGTGGCCACCAGAACAGGAGACCTCCACCTAATGTCATTGTTGCGCCGCTTCCTTGTGCTCTTGCCTATCGTGCTCTTGGCCGCTTCGTGCTCGTCTGCCGACACGCTGGCGACCGTGAACGGTGCCGAGATCAGTCGTGATGACCTGGTCGCCTTACGGCCCAGCTACGATGATCCGTCGACTATCGACGCTGAGCAGATGCGATCGGATCTCACGCTGCTCATCATTCTCGAGATCGTCAGGGATGCCGCTGCCACCGAGTTCGGGGTCGAGATCACCGAAGCCGATATCGCTGATCGGATCACCAATCCGCCTGCTCGCTATGCCGCGGTCCTTCAGCCACCGGACCAGTTCGCCGACGTCTCCGCGGACGCGATTCGTGCCGGTGCGATCCAAAGCCTCGTCCGCGACGGAGTGGTGCCCGGTCTGCTCGAGGAGGACGCTGGTGGCTTCGACGCAGTCATCGTCGAACGGCCGGCTGATGTCATCCGATCTTGCGTGCGCCACATCAGCTCCGCAACATTCGAAGAAGCAGAGGCGGTCCTGGCCCGGCTCGAGGCTGGAGAGGATTTCATTACGGTCGCCGCCGAGGTGTCATTGGACCAGGCGTCACCCGAGGGCCTCATCGCCAGTTCGGAAGGGGAGTGCTTGAACTGGTTGACCCGCGTCGGCCCGGAATTCGCCAGCCTTGCGGCGACGGCCCCGCTGAACCAGCCTGTGGGCCCTGTCATCAGTGGCAGCGCCTGGGACATTATTCGCGTTGAAGATCGGCTGGGCCCCAGCTCTGCCGAGGAGCTAGCCGCTGACGTCATGGAGTTCCTCAACCCCGACTACATCAGCTCGCTCTACACCCCGTGGTTCAACGTAGTAGTGCGCAATGCGACTATCGAGGTGTCCCCAACCGTGGGCCGTTGGTCGGAGGCAGGCATTGGGATCGCCCCACCGGGTGAGTGACCCGCAGCTTCTGATCGTTGGATTGGGTCCCGCGGGTCTGGACCGATTGCCAGCGCGAACGTTGACGTTGCTCGAAGCCCCGGAGCGGGCTGTGATTGTTCGCACGACCCATCACCCCGCAAGTGAAGAGCTGGCGGAGCGCCGCGAAGTGGTGATGTGCGATGACCTCTACGAAACAGCGACTGGTTTTGACGAGGTGTATGACTCGATAGCGGATCGCGTTCTTGCTGCCGTCGAACTTGGACCGGTCGCGTATGCAGTCCCGGGTAGCGCAGTGGTGGGCGAACGTGCCGTTGCCGACATCCGGAGAAGAGCAGCCAGGGCAGGTATCACTGTAGAGCTGGTGCCCGGCGAGTCCTTCCTCGACCTGATCTACGCAGCGGCAGATGTCGATCCGATTGTACGATCCGTCAAGATCCTCGACGGTCGTGAACTTCCCGATCCGCTGGTCTTCGATGCTGCCCTGATAGTCACGCAGGTAGATCGGCCAGAGGTTCTCGCAGACGTTGCCGCCGAATTCGGTCGGGTCCTTCAAGACGACACCACCGTGATGGTGCTGGATCGTCTCGGCGACACCGATGAGGTAATCCTGGAGACGAATCTGGCCGACCTGTGGTCGTATGTCCCCGGCCCTCGTACGTCGCTGTTTCTGGATCCGGAGCCGGCCGGTTGGTATGGCCTGGTCGTCACCAATCGGCTATTGCGGCAGGAGTGCCCGTGGGATCGCAAACAGACCCACCACACCTTGCTCAGCCACTTGATCGAGGAGGCATACGAGACGGTCGACTCGATCCGAGCTCTTCCGGCCGATGCCCCCGGCGGCGAACCCGACTACGGCGCATATGCCGAGGTCGAAGAAGAGTTGGGTGATCTACTTCTCCAAGTGGTCTTCCATGCCACCCTGGCCAGCGAGGTCGGTGCTTTCGATGTCGAAGAAGTAGCCGAGATCACCCGCCGCAAGCTGGTGCGAAGACACCCTCACGTGTTTGGCGAGGTGGTTGCCGATGATGCGGCGACCGTCATTTCGAACTGGGAGGCCATCAAGGGCGATGAGAAGTCCCGCGAGTCGTTGATGGACGACATCCCCACCGCGTTGCCGGCGATCTCTCGAGCAGACAAAATGCAGCGCCGTGCCAAGTCGGTGGGATTTGATTGGGATGAGCCGGCACCCGTGTTCGACAAGGTCCGGGAGGAGCTTGCCGAGTTGGTCGCGGACGCCGATGATCCGGGGCGGGCCACCATCGAACTCGGCGACGTGATGTTTGCCGTTGTGAATCTCGCCCGCCACCTCGGCGTCGACCCGGAGCAGGCGTTGGCGACAGCCAGCGACAAGTTCTCCAACCGTTTCCGGGCAATGGAGCAGGAGGCTTCGGCAGTGGGACGAAAACTAGCGGAGCACACCCCCGATGAGCTGGAAGCGTTGTGGGAGCAGGCGAAACGAGACGAGAGTTAGGTTGCGGCCCGCTGATCCTCCAAGTACAAAGTACCGGGTGCGTTCCCGGAGACGCACCCTCTTAGCAACAACCTCACACGGATTTCCCCGGTCTAACCTCCGGGTAGTGATAGATTCTTGGCCATAGAGAGGGCCCTTCCATGACGACAATCACAAGGATTTGGGCCCGCGAGGTCCTGGACTCCAGGGGAAACCCGACAGTTGAGGCCGAGGTAACGCTTGCTGGCGGTGGCTTCGGTCGAGCGATGGTTCCCTCAGGAGCATCGACAGGGGCGCTCGAGGCTAACGAGCTTCGTGACGGCGGCGACCGCTTCGGCGGCAAGGGCGTGTCGCGGGCCGTCGACCATGTCAACGACACTATTGCCCCCGCGCTCATAGGTGTCGACGCCACCCGCCAAGAGGCGATCGATCAGCGCATGCTGGACCTGGACGCAACGCCCAACAAAGAGAATCTTGGTGCAAACTCCATTCTCGCCGTGTCGATGGCGGCGGCTCGGGCGGCGGCGGCTGGTCTTGGCATGCCGTTGTACCGCTACCTGGGCGGCACCTCAGCCAGAGTGCTGCCGGTTCCTTGTCTCAATGTCCTCAACGGTGGTGCCCATGCCGCCAACTCCGTCGACATCCAAGAATTCATGCTGGTGCCCGGGGGCCTGCCGAGTTATCGGGAAGCGCTGCGGGCCGGTGTCGAGACCTACCACGCCCTCAAGAAGGTTCTTGCCGGCCGTGGCTTGACCACCAACGTTGGTGATGAGGGTGGATTCGCCCCCAATCTGCCTGCCGATCGAGCTGCGCTGGAGTTGCTCTCCGAGGCCGTGGAGGTCGCCGGCTACAAGCTGGGT
Source organism: Actinomycetota bacterium (assembly GCA_034660155.1). Classification (GTDB taxonomy): domain Bacteria; phylum Actinomycetota; class Acidimicrobiia; order Spongiisociales; family UBA5794; genus JAAETI01. The sequence continues at coordinate 20,767 of JAYEIP010000280.1, forward strand.
GACGAGATCTCGTTCGCTCTCGACGTTGCCGCTACGGAGCTCTATCGCGCTGGGCGTTACGAGCTCGACGGTCGTCAGCTCACTTCTGGCGAGATGGTCGAGTATCTCGGAGGTCTCGTCGACGAGTTCCCCCTCGTGTCAGTCGAGGACGGGCTTGCCGAGGACGACTGGGATGGCTGGAAGCTGATGACCGAGCAGCTTGGCGACACGGTGCAGCTCGTCGGTGACGACCTTTTTGTCACCAACGTCGATCTGCTGCAGCGGGGTATCGACCAGGACATCGCCAACTCCATCCTTATCAAAGTGAATCAGATCGGGTCGCTGTCGGAGACGCTGCACACCATGGAACTGGCTGTCGAGAACTCGTATAGCCTGATGGTTTCCCACCGCTCAGGCGAGACCGAAGACTCTTTCATCAGTCATCTGGCCGTGGCTACCAATGCCGGTCAGATCAAAACTGGAGCCCCCGCCCGCGGTGAGCGCACCGCTAAGTACAACCAACTGCTTCGGATTGAAGAGGCTCTTGGCGACGAGGCCCGCTTCGCAGGTTGGAAACCATTTAAGAGATGAGGAAACGGATCTAGATGTCGACAACGATGGACACGCCGGCGGTTGCGCCCGCCCGACGGGGAAGACGTGGCAGTTTTGTCGCGGTATTGCTCCTGGTCGGGTTGGCGATCGTGCTTGCGGGGGTGTTCCCGTTTCGACAGCTAATCGCTCAGGAGAGGCTTGTCGACAACACGCGGGCCAAACTCGACGCATTGATAGTCGAGAATGCGGCCATCCAGGGCCAGATAGATGCTGCACAGTCGCCGACCGAGCTAGAACGGATTGCCCGCGAGCAATACGGAATGGTGCGGCCTGGTGAGACCAGCTACATCGTCGAATTGGATGGTGGCCCGGTGCCACAGGAGGTTGTCGATCAACAACAGATGCTCGACTCGAGGTCGCTGTTGCAACGGTTCTGGGACTTCTTGACGGGACGCGATCTCGTTCCGGATGAGTGACCGGCAGGTAGTCGCCGCCCAAATCAGTCGCCAGCCCAGATCAGTAGTTGACGTTGTAGCCCGGTGCTCGCTGGGGCTGCCGACGGTCATCAAGGTTCCCCCTCATCTCGACGACGGTACCCCGTTCCCGACCACCTACTGGTTGACGTGCCCTCTTGCCACCCGGCGCATCGGTCGCATCGAGGCAACCGGTGGTGTCAAAGCGGCCGAGGCTCACATCGCAGCCGACCCGGCTTTTGCGGCGCAGCATGACGCCGCTATGGATCGATATCGCGAGGAGCGGGATGCGTTGATCGGACCGGATGATCCCGTCAACCGCCCTTCCGGCGGAGTTGGGGGGACACGGCGCGGAGTGAAATGCTTGCACGCCCACTACGCCGACTACGCAGCCGGGAACGCCAACCCGGTTGGTGCGGACACGGGAACTCAGATAGGGCCTCTCAATTGCCTCGTACCCTGCGTATCTCAAAGTGATGGCTCGACCTCGCGCAACCAAGAGTGGCGAGAGCCAGCGCAATGAAGGTCGCGGCAGTAGACATCGGGACCAACACCGTTCGGCTCCTTCTGGCCGATGTCGTGCGTGGGGAGCACGGAGCCCGAATAGTGAATCCTGAGCGCCATGAAATCATCACCCGACTTGGTGAAGGTCTGGATGCTACCGGTCGCCTCGGTGATGAGCCGATCGAGCGAGCGCTCGCCGGTCTCAGCCACTACTCAGATCTGATCGGCGGGGCATCGGTGGAACGGAGAGCGGGCGTCGCCACTGCCGCGACCCGCAGCGCCGATAACGGGGCAGATTTTATAGTCCGGGTGGCAGACGTGTTGGATTTCCAGCCGCGAGTCATTGATGGAGTTGAAGAAGCTCGATTGACCTTTGCCGGAGCGACGAATGCTCTCGCCGGTGATGAAGCGTTGTGCGTGATCGACGTCGGTGGAGGCAGCACGGAATTTGTCGCCGGGACCGATTTGCCCGACTACGCCGTGAGTATTGACATCGGATCAGTCCGGCTTACCGAACGGATCAAATCAATCCCATTGCGGGATCCACAAGAGATTCGTGCCCACGTCGATCGGTTGATCCGCGACGTCCAAGTTCCCTATCCGTTGGACTTAGTCCTCGGCTCAGGCGGCACATTTGTCACGCTGGCAGCAGTTCACCTGGGGTTAGCGACGAAGCGGCTCGAATTCCAGGAGGGCACGTTGTCCCTCTCGGACCTGCGAATGACGGTGGATCGCCTTCTTCAAATGACGGTCGCAGAGATCGCCGAGCTGCCGGCGGTCGTCGCGGGCCGGGCCGGAGTCCTCCAAGCTGGTGCAATCTGCGCCGAACGAGCTATCACCCACATCGGTCTGGCGGAGTTAACTATCTCAGTAAGCGACATCCTCGACGGCTTAGCCCTCGAAACAGCGTCTCCGACTACCTAGCTCCAAGTACACGACTAGGGCGCTTGCGCCTAGTCATCCTCTTTCGCTTCAGCGATGACCTTGTCGGTCAGGTGCGAAGGCAGCTCTTGATAGTGATCGTGCTTGGCAGTGAAGGTGCCCCAACCCTGCGTCAGTGATCGAAGATCCATGGCGTAGCTGATGATCTCCGAGGTGGGCACGAGGGCGGTAATGACCTGGCGGCCACCAGCAACCGTGTTCGTTCCCTGCACCTGACCACGACGTGAGGAGAGATCGCCCATTACGTCGCCCTGATAATTCGAGGGGACGGAAACGGAGATCTGTGAGACAGGCTCCAAGACGACGGGCGCGGCGTCTTGCATCGCCGCTTTGAACCCCAGTCGTCCGGCCATCTTGAAACTCATCTCCGAAGAGTCCACCGAGTGGTACTTGCCGTCGTAGCAGCGCACTCGGACATCGACGACCGGGAACCCGTAGACGCCGCCGTCGACCATTGTCTCGCGGATACCGTGTTCGACTGCCGGGATGAATTGGCGGGGAATCGATCCGCCCCTGATCTCATCAACGAACTCGAAGCCCTCGCCACGCTGAGTTGGCTCGACCTTGAGCATGGCGACACCGAACTGGCCGTGGCCGCCGCTCTGCTTCTTGTACTTGCCTTCGGCTTGCGCCCGACGACTGATCGTCTCGCGGTACGGCACCCTGACCGGCTCGGTCTCCACCTCGACGCCGAACTTACGGCTGAGCCGCTGCAAGGTGATGGTGAGGTGGGTCTCGCCCATTCCCCGTAGCAGCGTCTGGTGGGTCTCAGCGCTCCGCTCAACGACGAGTACCGGATCTTCTTGTTGGACGCGACGCAGGGCATTGGCCAGCTTGTCGCTGTCTGCCTGGGTCTTGGCGTGTATGGCCGTGGCGAGGACAGGCGTCGGCCTGGTTATCGGGGGCGCGGTCACCGGCTGGTTCTTGGCCGAGAGCGTATCTCCGGTCTCCGTATCGTTCAGTTTTGCCACGGCGCCGAGGTCGCCCATGGGCAGTGAATCGACCAGCTCCGATTCCTTGCCGATCATGACCGCGATCTTCGAAAGCTTCTCGTCGGAGTTGCTCCGCTGGTTGTGGAGCATGTGTTCCGACGTTACCTTGCCCGACAAGACGCGAAACAGCGAGATCTGGCCCACATATGGGTCGGCGATTGTCTTGAAGACCTGCACCAAAGGGTCGCCGTCTGCCTTGAGGTCGACTTCGACTTCCGAGCCACCAGCAGTGACAACCAGCTTCTGACGCCGCAGTGGCGAAGGGCCGATCTCTACGATGAAATCGGCAAGCCGGTCAACAGCGATCGGGCCCGTAGCGGAGCCACAGACCACGGGGAAGACCTGTGCGCTGGCAACGCCTGTAGCCATGACCTTCTCGAGCTCCACCGCATCCGGGACATCTCCGTCAAGGTAGCGCTCTAGTAGGGCATCGTCGGCGACCACGATGCCTTCGACGAGATTGTCGTGTACCTGGTGCTCCTTCTCTTCGAGTTCGTCGGGGATCTCGACTTCCTGGGCTGAACCAGTGTCGTAGATGTATGCCTTGTCGGTGAACAGGTCGGCGACTCCGTGGAACCCCGGCCCTTCGCCGATGGGGAGCTCAATCGGGGCAATACCGGCACCGAAGCGTTCCCGCAGCGATTCGAGCGTGCGGTCGAAGGATGCCTCGTCCTTATCGAGCTTGTTGATGAAAATCATCCGCGGGATGCCGAGCTCCTCAGCGATACGCCACGCACGTTCCGTGCCGACCTCAACGCCGTCGGTTGCCGAGACGACGAACACGGCGAGGTCGGCGACATGGAGCGAGGAATGAACGTCTGCGACGAAGTCGACGTAACCGGGGGTGTCGATGATGTTGATCTTGTGGTCGCGCCACTCGAAGGGTGCCAGCGCGAGGCTCAGCGACAAGCCCCGCTCATGCTCTTCTGGGTCAAAGTCAGTGACTGTGTTCCCATCTTCGATCCGACCCAGTCTGTTGACGGTGCCGGCGCGGTAAAGGAGTGCCTCGGCAAGTGTCGTCTTCCCCGCTCCGCTGTGGCCAACTAGCGCGACATTGCGGATCTTCTCGGGTGGGTAGACCTTCACAAGGGCTCCTCTGTAGATGACAGAAACGTGGAGGACGAGGATACTCGAATGGGGCAACATCGAGCCAGCCCAAATTTCCGCCCGTCGAGCAGGTTGGACGGCTGAAAACACTGCCCTAGCCTGCGGTATTCATGCCCGGATGGCGAAACCGGTAGACGCGGCGGACTTAAAATCCGCTGCCCTTTGGGGCGTGCAGGTTCGAGTCCTGCTCCGGGCACTCCGCAGGTTCGAGATTTTCCGATCTCGAACCTGCGGAGTCCAGCAGGTCGTTTCTATGCCTCGTGGTTGTGGGCGGGCCGTCGCGGTGGCCGGTTAGGGCGTTTGGAGGTGTGGTTGGGCGAGGGTTCGAGTCCTGCTCCGGGCACAGCGAGGTTCGAGATTTTCCGATCTCGAACCTGCGGAGTCCAGCAGGTCGTTTCTATGCCTCGTGGTTGTGGGCGGGCCGTCGCGGTGGCCGGTTGGCGCGTTTGGAGGTGTGGTTGGGCGAGGGTTCGAGTCCTGCTCCGGGCACTA
>JAYEIP010000281.1:0-6728 GCA_034660155.1 Actinomycetota bacterium
ACTGATCGGGGCACCCATGGCGTCGCGTGCGGCTGAATCAGCCGCTGCGGGTACCCGGACCCAACTCCGTGACTGCGGCGTGGAGCGCATTTGCCACCTGGTCGGTTTGTGCTCGGTCCAGCGTCGCCACGGTCACGCGGACGGCGGGCTCCGTGCGGATCCGGAATCGAGCTCCAGATCGAACCGCGATGCCCTGCTTCTCCATCGCTTGCACTGTGGCGGTTTCGTCCGGTACCGGCACCCACACGTTCAATCCAGAAGTGCCGTGGGCTTCGAAACCTCGCTCATGTAACGCGGCCAGCATGGCGCCCCGCCGCGATGCATAGCTGTTCGCGGCCTGGGCCACGACCCGGTTGACGGCCGGGTCCGACATCATCCGGGCCGACAGTTGTTGCAGCAAGTGGCTTACCCAACCGGGTCCCAATCGCTGGCGGCCTTCGACCCGGCGGACCGTGGTGGCGTCGCCGGCCAGCAGTGCCAGCCGGAGATCGGGGCCATAGGCTTTGGCCGTCGACCGGACGGTGGCCCAATGTTCGCGGTCTGCGCTGATCCGGTGCATAGCTGCTCCGGCGACGGCAGCGGCGTGATCGTCCTCTATAACGAGAACCTGCGGGGAGCCTGCCAGCACTGAACGGAGCGAGGCAGCTCGATCAGTGGAGATCGCGCTCCCAAAAGGATTCTGGGCTCGTGGCGTCACGATCAAGGCGGAGACCCCCGACGCCACAGCATCGCCCAGTGACTCAGGCAGAGGTCCTTCGTCATCGATCGTGACCGGTACCGCCACCAGGCCGAGCGCCCCGATAAGGTCGATCACCGGTGCATATGCCGGGTCCTCAATGGCTACCCGATCACCGCGGCGGACGTGTGCCTGCAGGACACGCTCGATTCCGTCGAGGGCACCGGAAACAACAGTGAGGTGGTTGCTCGGGACACCGTCAAGTGAAAGAAGGCGGGCGCCTTCCTCCGTGAGTGTTTCGTCGACCGATCGACCACCGTAAAGCGTCGTGGCGCCGTGGAGTTGTCGGGCCACTGCCCAGAGATCGGGGAGTAGCGCTGGATCCGGGTTGCCTGTCGACAGGTCCCACAAATCTTCTGGAACTGCGAGCTCGGTCGCGATCGCCAGCGGTGGCCGGTTGGCGACGAATGTCCCGCTGCGGCCACGCCCGACGACAATCCCGCGCTCACCCAGCCGCCGATACGCAGCCGCGACCGTGTTGGGTGCGAGACGGAGCTCGGCGGCGAGCACCCGTACGGGAGGCAGCCGATCACCGGGTTGAAGGATGCTGTCGGTGACCCGCCGTTCGATGTCGGCAGCCAGTTCGGCTGCGCTGGATCCCCGCATCTCTGTCCCTCCGTGTGATATGCTTGTGCTATTACAATAGCTACATTGTATCAGTACACGAATCCTGGAGCAAGCGCATGAGCACCACAACAAAGCCTCCGGGCCCGTCGGCCCGGTCGACCGTCAAGCGGCTCCCCGAGCGCGCTTCTTACGATTCCGATGTCGTTCACGCCATCCTCGATGAGGGATACGTCTGCCACATCGGTGTTGTAATCGACGGCTCCCCGGTGGTCATCCCCTCGTTGTATGCAAGGGATGGAGACTCGGTGCTCATCCACGGATCGCCTGCCAGCCGGACACTGCGCACCGCCGGGGCCGACGGCGTCGAGATATGTCTGACCGTTACTCTTGTCGACGGCTTTGTGATTGCCCGGTCCGGGTTCCACCATTCGATGAACTACCGCTCGGTGGTCATCTTCGGCAACGCGGCGCCGATCACCGACGATGACGAGCGGGCCCGTGCCCTGGACCACCTCGTCGACACCCTCGTCCCCGGGCAGGCGGCCGCGGTGCGTCCCATGACTCGCAACGAGATGAAAGGCACCACAGTGCTGCGGCTGCCGATCACGGAAGCCTCAGCCAAGGTCCGCACCGGAGGCCCGGTCGACGATGCCGCGGACTACGACCTCCCCATCTGGGCAGGCGTCTTGCCCGTAACCACGACATACGGCCCGGCCATCCCCGATGCGGAACTCCGACACGACCTGCCCGTCCCCGACAACATCGCCAACTACCGGAGAAACCGATAGGCCGCCGGCGAGAGTTGCCGACTAGTCCTTAAGGAAACCCTGTTTCTTCAGGTAATCCATCACCGTCTTGGTATAGCGGGCCTGACCTTCGGGAGTGTATTTCACGACGGTGTAGATCTGCGCCAGGTTTGCGACGTCGTGTTCCTCGACTAGCGCCTGCAGTCGGGGCATGCTCATGTAGCGGTCCCAGCCGGCCTTGTCTCGATCACGATAGATATCTTGGACCTGCTCGTCTGTGTGGTCCTCGTACGTCTCGTTGTGCACCAATCCCGCTAGTGGTAACCGATCCCTTGGAGCCGGGTCTTCGTCGGGCCATCCGAGGGAGAAACCGACCACAGGCATAACGCCCTCGGGAAGTTCGAGGATCTCACCGATCTGGTCGGCGTTGGCCAGTGTCGAGCCCATGTAACAGATACCGAGACCCCTGGCTTCGGCGGCCAGGGCAACATTCTGTGAGACCAGGGTCGCATCGATCGCCGCCACGAGGAAGGCGAAGAGATCATCGAAATTGTCGGGGGCATCATTGATCCGCAGCCACTTACGCATGCGACGGAAGTCGGCGCAGAACGTGACCAGAACCGGAGCCTCGCGCACCATGTTCTGTTCCATGTGTGGCCAGAAGAGCCGTTCGCGCATCACGGGATCCTGCGACACGATGATCGAGTAGGTCTGCATATTGCCCGACGATGACGCCCGGATACCCGCCTCGAGGACCTCGGTGAGCAGCGCCTGATCAACAGGATCCGGCCTGTAACTCCGGATCGATCGGTGCCCGTGGATTGTTTCAAACGTTTCCATGATGCCCGGAATCTTATCGGGGATGATGCTGTGGCATTATGGCGGGATCACCGGCACAGAGAAGGTAGGGCAGACAATGGCCGAGTTCTTTACCGACGTTACCGAACCGATTCGTTACGAAGGTCCCAACACGACCAACGAATTGGCCTACCGGGTTTACGACCCGGATCGGATGGTTGCCGGCAAGAGGATGGAAGATCATCTTCGGGTCGCGGTTTGTTACTGGCACTCATTCAACTGGCCCGGTAGCGACGTATTTGGGGAAGGCACGTTCGATCGCCCTTGGCTTGGCAACGTGGATGACCCGCTTGCGGCAGCTCGTCGCAAGATGGACGCAGCCTTCGAGTTCTTCGCCAAACTCGGGACTCCGTTCTTCTGTTTCCACGACCGTGACATTGCCCCCGATGGCGCTGACTTCGGTGAGTCAGTCAGCAATCTGCACGCCATGGTTGATTATGCGGCTGAGCACATGGAGCGAACCGGGGTCAAGCTGCTCTGGGGTACCGCCAACCTGTTCAGTCACCCTCGATTTGCTGCCGGCGCCTCCACCAACCCGGACCCTGAGGTGTTTGCCTACGCCGCCGCCCAGGTTCGTCACGCGCTTGACGCAACGCATCGCCTTGGTGGTGACGGATATGTTTTATGGGGTGGTCGGGAGGGCTACGAGACGCTTCTCAACACCAGCATGAAGAAGGAGGGGGAGCAGCTCGCCCGCTTCCTCACCCTGGTTGCCGAGCACAAGCAGAAGATCGGGTTCACCGGGCAACTATTCATCGAGCCCAAGCCACAGGAGCCGACCAAACACCAGTACGACTACGACTGTGCAACGGTGCATGGTTTCCTCGAGCGATACGACCTTGTCGACGAGTTTGCGGTCAACATCGAGGTCAACCATGCCACGCTCGCGGGGCATAGCTTCCACCACGAGGTTTCGTATGCAGTCGAGAACGGGATCCTGGGCAGCATCGATGCCAACCGTGGAGACCCTCAAAACGGATGGGACACCGACCAGTTCCCGAATTCGGTGGAGGAACTGGCTCCGGCTCTCCACGAGATCGTTAGTGCGGGTGGTTTCCGGAATGGTGGCTTCAACTTCGATACCAAGTTGCGACGCCAGAGCCTCGACCGCACCGACCTGTTCCACGGCCACATTGGAGGCATCGATACTCTGGCCAAGGCGCTCCTCGTGGCGGTGGACCTACTCGAGAAGGAGACCCTTACGAAGGCGCGGACCGACCGCTATGCCGCTTGGCACGATGAGCTGGGAAGCTACATCATGTCGGAAGAGGCGTCGCTTGAGTCGCTCAGCGCCAAGGTCATGGCCGACGGTATCAACCCGAAGCCCGTGTCGGGTCGCCAGGAGGCCCTGGAGAATCTGGTCAACCGGGCGATCTGGTCAGATCCCTCGTGAAACCAGGCCCGGCTCTGGTTCGGTGACGCGTGACCGGGTACTGATAAACAGCAACAAAGCTCCGAAGGAGAGCGCGGCGACCAGCGCCGTCACGGCCAGTTGATAGTCGACGGTGACGTCGCGCAGCAGGGCGACCGCCACCGGGCCGAATGCTCCCACGATGGTTGTGACCGTCCATTGGGTTCCCATCGTCGCCCCGTAGCGCGGTCCGGAGAACCACGTCGCCATGGTCATGGCGCGCAGCGGTAACACCGCGCCGAACGCAACCCCAAAGACTGCGAAGTGGCCGATCATCTGCCAGGAGGCCGTGCCATCGAGCATCAGGATCGTGCCCACGGCGAGCAGCACGGTTGCTGCCGCCTGAACGTCTGCTGCACGAAATCGAGTCGCCAGCAAGGGCGCGACCCATCTGCCGGGCAGACTCAAGGCGGACGCCGCGGCCGCCCACAGCGCCACGGTATTAACACTGAAACCCGCCTCATTGAATAGGGCAACCCGGTGAGCAATGATTCCCTGGGCAGCAAAGAACGTCAGGATCATCGCTGAGGTGTGAGTCACGAAACGCCGGTCTTTGAGTAGTTGGCGCGTCAGGCTGCGCTGCGGCACCTTGTCCCGTCCGCGTCCTGCGACCCGGTCGACCTCCCGCAGCGCAATGCCGGTGGTTGCGAGTGCGGTCCCCATGACCAGAGCGCCCATTGTGAAGGCAGTGGTGCGCCAACCCACGAAGGCCACCAGCCATTGTGTGAGTGGGATGAAGATGATGCCGGCGAGCCCACCAATGAGCGTCAAGGCGCCGAGAGCCCGGGGCCGCTGTCGGGGGCTACACCAACGATCGACCGCTACAAACGCTACTTCGTAGTAGATCATCGCTCCCGCAGGGCCTATGAAAATCCACCACGCCACGAGCACTTGCCAGGGCGCCGTGGCGGCGCCGAAGATAGTCATCCCGATGGCTGCCAGCAGTCCACCAAGAGCCAGGATTCCTCGTACCCCCACCCGGTCGGCGCGACGGCCGATCGGTATCGCCAACAATCCGCCGGCGACCACCGAGCCGCCGTACGCAGCCGAGAGCAGCGTTTTGGAGAAGTCGGCTCCAGCGGCACCGTCGGTAACGTAGATTGAGAATCCGTAGAGGATCACGCCGAATCCAACCATCACAGTCATCGCCAGCGACACGATCGCTCGCCAGGGCGTTGTCTCCGCGGCTCGGTCTGCCATAGCCGGAGCATAGAACGCTGACCCGATGCGGTTCATCGATCCGGTACAGCGACGGGGATGGGTTACGCTGCTCGCCAGATGAGAGGCCTAATGAACCGACACCGACTTACGGCGGCGCTGCTCGTGATGGGATTGCTGGCAAGCGCCTGCACCTCGAGCACTACATCGGCGACGACGAGCACCGCGGTGACAGCCGGCACCGACGGTGCTGCTGTCGGCACGACAACCGCCCCGGCGACCACGACGGCGCCCCCGGTGACCACGGCCGACGGCGGGGTCACGCGCCCGACCACGCCCCCGGTCATTACCGCAAGTGCCGGTCTCGATCAGGCCGTTGTCGATCATCTTTCTGAGCAGATCATCGAGTTGATCGGCGTCACGGAACAAGTGCGCGGGCTCCCGTTCCTGACTCAGCCCAACGTCGCGATCCTTACCCCCGAAGAGCTTGCCGCCCGGGTCCGCAAAGACCTCGAGGAGGAGATTGATTCCGACGAACTGGCAGTCGACACCGCGGTATTGCAGTTGCTCGGCTTGCTGGAACCCGGGGTCGATCTCGAGCCGATGCTGCTCGACCTCTACAGCGAACAGGTTGCCGGCTTCTACGACGGTGACACGGGCGAGTTGGTTATCGGTGGTGAGGCGGCGGAACTGACGCCGTTGACCAAAAGCATCGTCGTTCATGAATTGATCCATGCTCTCACCGACCAACACTTCCTCTTTAACGATGATTTCCAGGCGATGTTCGATGAAGAGCGGTATGACGAGGGCGCGGCGTTCCAGGCTCTGATCGAAGGTGACGCGACCTACTTCCAGTTTGTCTACATCGAGCAGTTAACAGCCGCGGAACAGTTGGCATTGGCCACCGAGGCGGTGAGCCAGATGGAAGAGACCTCCGTACTCCAATCCGTTCCGGGATGGATCCAGGACGACCTTGCCTTCCCGTACAACAACGGACAGGTCTTCGTGCAGTCACTAGTTGATGCCGGGGGTATCGCAGCAGTCGACAAGGCCTACATCGAGCGGCCGCCCTCGACCGAGGCCGTTATGCATCCCACCCGCTTCGCGAGTGGCGAATTGATCAGGCAGGTCGAACCGATCTCAATCGCCACCATCTCGTGCAGGTCGTTGACCTCATATCCGTCGAGGTTACGCAGATAGAACCGCAGCGCGTTGCGGACGCACTCGCTCAATGGCTCCGTGCGATTCGCTT
>JAYEIP010000282.1:0-6709 GCA_034660155.1 Actinomycetota bacterium
GGTGTAGGTCCATGTTGATGACGTGCTCGTGGTATTGACGAAACCCGCGGACCGGATCCATGACGCGAGCCGCCTGCCTGCATCAGGCTCCCCACCGTTGGCGCGCGCCACCGAGTGATAGATGTCCAGCCAACGATGAAGCTCCGCCGCTTCGGGGTAAAAGGACATCGATCCAAAATCGGCGTCCCGCATCGCGACGAGCCCACCCGCCTTGAGGACACGATGTATCTCAACGAGGGCGACCACAGGGTCGGCGAGGTGCTGCAGGATCTGGTGACCGAAGACGACATCAAATGACGCGTCCGGGAAAGGAAGGTTGTAGACGGAGGCGACCTCGAAGTTGAGCCCCACAACGTCGCGCCCGTTCCGCAACGCTTGGGCGACCGCTTCCTCGCTGCTGTCAACACCGATGACAGATCCCGATGGGCCCAAATGGCCGGCCAATCCCACCGTTATCGAGCCGGGCCCGCAGCCGACGTCAAGAAGATGCATCCCGGGTTCGAGCCTCGGCAGGAGAAAAGCAGCCGCCTCGTCGGCGGTGCGCTCGGCATGCGCAGCCATGATGACGGGGTGGTGCCCATGTGTATAGACCTCGCTCGACTCACCCATCTATTTGAGAGTACACGTCGGCGCCACAACGGCTGCCGTTAGAAGCAGCTACCGTTGCCGGCTATGACTGATCGACTGTCGAAACTCGAAGACGGAATGGCCATCCTGTATGGCGGGGACAGGGTCGCCTATGTGAGCGCAGAGCTTGCTGCTGCATTTGCGGCGGGTGACAAGCTCATTGTGGTGCAATCGACGGGCGACTTGCTCCATGTGCCGGCCGACGCCCACGAAACTGCGACAGTTGCCGTCGGTGCGGCCGCGCGGGGGTTCGAGTCGATGGGTGCAGTGTCCGACGATCAGATCACTGCGTTCTATCGAGCCTTTGCCGACCGGCTGGCCGATGATGCAGTATTCGCACCGATTGCCACAGCCAATCGAGCCGACGTGGCGGCGGCGCGGGCCCGTGGGCGGTCGACGACTCGCCTCGGATTGTCGGAGAAGATGCGACAGGACATGATTGCCGGTCTCCACATATGGGAGGAGGCCAACTCTTCTCGCAACGAGATTTTGGAATCTATTTCGCATCAGGGTTGGCAAGTCGACCTTGTTCGCTCAGGGCTCGGGATTGTTGGCTTCATTTTCGAAGGAAGGCCCAATGTCTTTGCGGATGCAACGGGAGTGCTGCGCGGTGGCAATGCGGTGGTGTTCCGCATCGGGTCGGACGCACTAGGCACGGCTCGTGCCATCGTCGAGTATGCACTTGAACCTGCCGTGGCTACGGCAGGGCTGCCTGCTGGCATAGTCTCGCTGGTCGATAGCCCATCACGAGCCGCCGGGTGGGCGCTGTTCTCCGACGCGAGGCTCTCACTGGCAGTCGCGAGAGGATCGGGAGCGGCCGTAGGGCAGTTGGGCGCGGTTGCCCGTCAAGCCGGGATCCCCGTCAGCCTGCATGGGACCGGTGGCGCTTGGATCGTGGCGGGGGAGACGGCCGATGCTGACAAGTTCTCTGCAGCGGTGGAAAACTCTCTCGACCGCAAGGTGTGCAACACGCTCAATACCTGCTGCATCATCGAGTCACGGGCAGCCGATCTAGTCCCCGTGTTTCTTGCTGCCCTGGATCGGGCCGGGATCAATCGCCGTGCTGTGTCCAAACTCTATGTGACCGCCGCGGCTGCGAGACACATCCCGGAAGATTGGTTCGAGGACGTCGAGGTTGGCCGAGCTGAGGGCAAGGTGCGTGAGCCACGCACTGAATTGATCTCGGCCGAGCGGCTTGGGCACGAGTGGGAGTGGGAAGAGAGCCCTGAAGTCACGCTGACTTTGGTCCCTGACCAGGGGACCGCGGTTCGGCTCTTCAACGAGCAAAGCCCACGGTTCGGGGCAAGCCTCATCGCCGAATCCCCACAGGAACACCAATCGTTTTGGATGACCATCGACTCGCCGTTTGTGGGAAACGGGTTTACCCGGTGGATCGATGGCCAATACGCTCTCAATCGCCCGGAGCTCGGCCTCTCCAACTGGCAGGAAGGTCGACTGTTCGGAAGGCCCGGCGTCCTCAGCGGCGACTCGGCCTACACCGTCCGGACGAGGGCGACGCAGAGTGATCCGGATCTGAGACGCTGAGCTACGCCGGCAACACGGAGTGACGACATGAGTACCTGGAAGACCGCTGAGGATGTGACCGGCGCGCTGCGGTCTGCCGGGTACCTCGCAGATGACCGAATTGCCCAGGTCGTGTTTCTCGCCGACCAGCTCGAGAAGCCCATTCTCGCCGAAGGGCCGGCCGGGGTCGGGAAGACGTCTCTTGCCCTGGCTATTGCTGCAGCAACCGGCAGACGGTTGGTTCGCCTCCAGTGTTACGAAGGCCTGGACGAGGCGAAGGCTCTCTACGAGTGGAATTACCACAAGCAACTGCTGCGTCTTCAGAGCGACGAGGGCAAGGCCTGGCATGAGGTTGAAGGGGATATCTTCACGGAGGAGTTCCTGCTGGAACGACCCTTGCTCGCAGCGATTCGCGCGGATACGCCGGTCGTGTTGCTGATCGATGAGGTCGACAGAGTCGAGATGGAAACCGAAGCGCTACTTCTCGAGGTTCTCGACGCATTCCAGGTGACCATCCCCGAACTCGGTACAGTCAAGGCCACCCACCGCCCGATAGTGGTCCTAACGTCCAACAACACCCGGGAGCTGTCGGAAGCGCTAAAACGTCGCTGTCTCTTCCTGCACATCGACTATCCGTCCGTTGGTCGGGAGCGCCAGATCTTGCTGGCTCAGGTTCCCGAATTGCCCGCAGCCATGGCGGAGAAGATCGCCAGGACAGTCCGATCGATCCGGGAGCTTGCTATGCGCAAGGCTCCCTCAGTGAGCGAATCTCTCGATTGGGCGCGGACCCTGCTGGCTCTCGGTGTTGAAGATGTGGATGCCGAGATCACCGCGGGCACTCTCGAGGTGTTGCTGAAGTACCAGTCAGATATCGAGCGGGCACAACGGGAGTTGCTCGAACCGTGATCAAGACTCTGGGCTCTTTCATCGGGGAGCTCCGTGCCGTTGGCTTGCCGGTGTCAACGGCTGAGGCACTCGATGCGGCCGCCGCGCTGCGATGCATCGACATCGGCCGGCCACAAGCGGTACGCGAAGCCCTGGCGGCGACGTTGATAAAGGCCCCGCGTCACCGCACCTCCTTCGATACGGCATTCGATGTCTTCTTTGGGGCCAGTGTTCCGGCCGACGCCGCTGATACCGAATCCGAAGGTGAGGCAGCCCTTACGGGCGAAGGAGGTGGGCGAGGCGTCGATGACCTGATGCACGCACTGGCTGCGGCGCTCCGCTCGGGAGACAGCGGCGCTCTGGGTCGTGCCATACGTTCGGCCGTATCCCAGCTCTCAGGATTCCAGCGGGGCAGGCCCGTTGGGGGCAGGTACTACCTATACAGGGTTCTCCAACGCCTTGAAGGCATCGAAGATCTGCTCGCGCGTGATGAGGGCGGCTCCGATCTGGTGGTGCGTCTCGGTCGTGACGACGTCGCTGAGTTAATGGATCTCCTCCGGACCGAGCTACGTCGCGAGATCGTGCGACGACTGGTCGCTGATCGTGGCGCGGAAGCTGTGGCCAAGACGTTGCGAGAGCCATTGGTGGAGGACCTCGACCTGATGCATGCGACGCGGGTGGAACTGGAGCGCATCGAGGCAGCCGTTGCTCCGCTGGCAAGGAAATTGGCGACTCGGCTCGCGCAACGCCGTCGTCACGCAAGAAAGGGACGGCTCGACCTACGACGGACCATCCGTCGCTCGTTGGCCCACGGGGGAGCGATGATTGATCCCCAGTTTCGGCCACCACGTCGATCAAAACCGGAGATTGTGCTTCTGTGTGATGTTTCGGGCTCTATGGCTACGTTCGCCCGGTTCACGATGCAATTCACCTACGCGATCGGTCATCAGTTTTCCCGGGTCCGGGCGTTTGCTTTCGTGGATGCAGTTGACGAGGTGACGGGGTTTTTTGGCCCCGGGACCGACTTCCACGACAGTCTGGCCCGCATGTCCAGTGAGGCCGAGGTCGTCGGGCACGATGGGCATTCGGATTACGGAGCCGTGCTGCGGGCCTTTACGGAGCGCTATCGCGATGCGATCACGCCGCAGACTACTTTGATCGTCACTGGTGACTCCCGAAACAACTATCGCGATGTGGAAGAGGAGCTGTTCGACGATCTGGCTTCTCGGGCTCGGTCTGTCCTGTGGCTCAATCCCGAGGGACGTCGCTTCTGGGACACGGGAGATTCAGTCATGGGTCGCTATGGAGCGCTGTGCGATTCGGTCTACGAAGTGCGAACACTGCGTCAGCTGGAGCGTTTTGTGGAGGCGATCGCGCTGCCATCGCACCGCGCTCGAGCCGCCCTGGCCGTCGGCGACACTTAACCAATTTCCCCTTCTGCCGATAGTTAGTTGAAGGCCAACGCTTTGAGGGGAAACGTGAATACGTGGTTTGGAAGTGAAGTGTCAGTACAACGAGCATTGATAGTCGACGATTCCGACGTCCTGCGGCGCCTCATCGAGATATGTCTACGGCCGGCGGGCTTTGAGGTCGTTACCGCTGCCAACGGTACCGATGCTCTTGACGCCGCCGCCGAGCACAAACCTGATCTCGTCGTCTTGGACATAGGCTTGCCCGACATGACTGGGTGGGATGTGCTGGCAGCACTGCGAGCGTCAGAGGCAACCGCCGACACCAAGGTGCTCATACTCTCTGGATACGCTGATGTTCACACCGAAGCGCAACGCCTGGGCGCCGACGCTGCCTTAGTGAAGCCATTCCGCAATGCCGAGTTACGGACGATTGCGGTCGATCTCGCCGGCCCTCGCCTAAGCCAGGGTGTTGAAGCTAGCCGACCGGCGTAGGCTGTCTGCGACGAGGGGTCTTCAGCAGGGCTCTCTAGATCTGTAGATTGATAACGCGGTTGGTGGCGGGAAAGGCGATACGCCGTCCGTTGCATCTTCTCCCTGGTCCTGGTGGGGACGCTCCTCGTCCCGACAAACGCGTGCCCGGGGCTGGTCGAGCCTGTGCCAGGCGAAGTCGTCCGTGGCTTTGAGCCCGTCGGGCGGTTTGGCGGGCACTGGGGGATTGATCTCAGCGCCGACCCAAACACCCCGGTCCATGCCGCCGACGTTGGGGTGGTCAGCTTTGCGGGCTCCGTGGCTGGAATGCTGTCCGTGACGGTCAGCCACGGTGGCGGCTTACGTACTTCCTATTCATACCTGACGTCGATTTCTGTCGAGGAAGGCCAGCGGGTGCAGCGTTCGACAGCGCTCGGTCGCAGTGGTCTCGATCACGGAGTCCCGGCTGTGCATTTCTCCGTGCGGGTGGGATCCGAGTACCAGGACCCATTGCGATGGCTCAAATGCCTGGCTACTCCGCACCCTGGGCTCCGTTTGATTCCTCTGGCCGATGTCTATGCTGCCGCTGGTGCGACGCGGGATTCTCGGCGGGACATTCGATCCACCTCATCTAGCTCATCTCTTTGCTGGAGAGGCGGCTTATCGCGATCTGGGTCTGGATGTGGTCACCTTCATGCCCACCGGTGCGCCGTGGCAGAAGGCAGGCCGCCATGTCACCTCAGCTGAGGCTCGATGGCAGATGACGGTTCTTGCGATCGAGGGTGTCCCCTACTTCGAGGCTGACGACCGTGAGGTCCATCGAGAGGGCTGGACCTATACGGTCGACACGCTGCGGAGCTTCCCCGATGACGAGGAGCTATGCCTGATTCTGGGCGCTGACGCCGCCAGGGGGGTGGTCACCTGGCACGAGTCCTCCGAGGTGTTGGATAGGGTGACGATCGCGCTCATCCCGCGGCCTGGAACCGATCGGGACGATGTCGACGACGCCCTCGTTGGCGGCAAGACAGTTTGGCTCAACACACCCGATGTGCGTCTGAGCGGCACCATGTTGCGTCGTCAAGCACAAGCCGGGAGGAGCATCCGTTTCCTGGTGCGCGATCGCGTGTGGCGGTATGTCGAGGACAACCGCATATACCTCCAGGGCTGATACCGGGTGCAGGTGTTGCCGGGGCACAATCTGTCATCGGCGACATCTATCATTGAGCCATCATTACGACCGGAGGATGAGAGTTATTTCCGCGACATCTGAAGCCATCGAAGCCGCTCTGGCCGCGGCGTCCGCGATCTCGGACAAAAAGGGCCTCGATATCGTGTTGTTGGACATCTCGGAACTTCTGGTCATAACGGATGTCTTCGTGATTGCCACTGGAACGTCGACCCGGCATGTGCGCTCCCTGAGCGATGAGGTGGAGGGTCAGCTGAAGACCAAACTTGGGCGTCACCCACTGCGCCGCGAAGGTCGCGAATACTCGCGATGGGTCCTCCTGGATTATGGAGATATGGTCGTGCACCTGTTCGACGCGGAAACCCGGGATTACTACGAACTCGAGCGATTGTGGGCCGATGCGCCCATCATCGACTTTGAACCGGCCACCGCCGAAGCCTGATCATCCTGGCACAGTTCCTTTGTTGATTTCCCACAGGAATAGCTAGTCAGCTCGTGCGTGAACTGTCACGCGCAAGTCCCACGATCCCTGCCATAAGGCCCTAGCGAACGATCGTTCGTTGGTGGTGTGCTGTCAACGCGGGCAATGGTGCCTGGGTACTGGACC
>JAYEIP010000283.1:0-6704 GCA_034660155.1 Actinomycetota bacterium
GTCCACAACCTGACCTGCTGCTCCTGGATGAGCCCTTCTCCAGCCTCGATGCAGAACTGCGCGTCAGGGTACGAGCCGACCTGGTCCGCCTCCTTGACGATCTGCGGATCACCACCATCTTTGTGACTCACGACCAGGAGGAGGCCTTCGTGGTCGGGGAGCAAGTAGCCGTCATGAACGGTGGCCGGATCCTCCAGCAAGGCACTCCGACTGAGCTGTATGAAAACCCGATCACTGAATGGCTGGCGCGCTTTGTGGGAGAGGCCAACCTGGTGCCGGCCGACTCGCACCGGGATGGAGCCCGTACTGCTTTCGGGGTGCTGCCGACACAGCAACCCCTGGTGGCTCAGGGCCTGGTTCTCGTGCGACCTGAGTACCTAACACTTGTGGCCGGGGATGACGCGACGGTGGGCGCCGTTGAGTTCTACGGCCACGACACGTCGTACCAGGTCGATGGACTCGGACCGCCACTGATGGTGCGGGAGCTGTGTGCCCCGCGGCATCGGGTCGGTGACAGGGTGGGAGTCGCGTATGCAGGCGGCCCAGCGGTTGTCTACCCGATGGGGGAGTCGGCACTGGAAACGGACGCCGCGTTAGCCTGACATGCCATTTGCACTACACGCGTAGTGTTAATAGTCTCACCGCCACGACGAATCCGGGGATCCGTGAAGAAGCTCACTATTGCACTCGTTCTAACAGCGATCACCGTCTCCGCATGCGGCGGTGCAACCGACGGCGGGTTGGTTGTCTACTCCGGACGAACCGAGAACCTCGTAGGACCGCTGTTCGAGGATTTCACCGAACAGACCGGTATCGCTGTAGAGGTTCGTTACGGTCAGTCTGCCGACCTGGCCTTGTTGATCCAGCAAGAAGGCGATCGCAGCCCTGCGGATGTTTTCATCTCACAAAGTCCCGGTGCGATTGGCCTTCTTGCCGGGGAGAATCTGCTCGCAAAGCTATCTGACGAGACCGGTGCCTTGGTTCCTGTGGAGTATCGCAATACCTCGAGGGAATGGATCGGGCTCTCGGGCCGGGTGCGAGTTGTTGTCTACAACTCAGATCTCGTCGATGGCTCCGAACTACCGGCATCCGTCTTCGATCTCGTGGAGCCGCGCTACCGGGGGAGAGTCGCGCTGGCGCCGGCAAATGGCTCTTTCCAGGATTTCGTCACCGGTATGCGAGAAGTGCACGGCGATGAGTTGACCCTTTCGTGGCTTACGGCCATGGACGACAACGAGTCGCCGACCTATGCGAACAACACTGCCATCGTGCAGGCTGTGGCTCGTGGTGAAGTTGAGATGGGTCTCGTCAATCATTACTACAACCTGCGAGCTCTTGCTGAGGATCCGTCACTTCCATCGGTTAACCATTTCTTTGAGGACGTCGGATCGCTGGTGATTATCACCGCAATCGGGATCCTGGATAGCTCATCGGATGTGGAGAAGGCTGAGGAGCTGGTTCGGTTTCTGCTGAGCCCCAGGTCACAGCAGTTCTTCTCGGAAGAGACGTTTGAATATCCCCTCGCCACCGGAAGCCAGGCCACCGCCGAACTCACAGATCTGGTTGACCTGCAAGTCATGACGTATGACTTTGAGGACCTGAGCGGGGGTCTGACGCGTACGAAGGAACTAATCGATGCGAGTGGGCTCGAAGCACCCTGATAGCAAGCTGGGACTGGATCGTAGCGCCGCTGGTCGGTTGCGTCGTTTTGCCGGTTGGGTGACCGTTGTGGTGTTCATCTTCCCGTTGGCGTACTTGCTGTGGGGCTCGATGACCATCAACGGCGGGTTCCTGGCAGGTACATCCGTGGATACCATCACCGCACCCCTGGCCCGGTCCCTGCTGCTCGCCTCGGCCGCAGCGGTCGTCGGCACCGTGCTCGGCACGTCCATGGCGTGGTTGGTCACGCGCACCGACCTACCGGGGAAGCGGATCTGGCAAGCGGTCGTCGCGCTGCCGCTCGTCATTCCGTCTTACGTCGGAGCCGCAGGGTTGCGTGCCGCATTCGGTCAAGGTGGGCTCATCCCATGGGTGCCTCGACCGACAGGCTTCTGGGGTTCCCTCCTTGTGCTCAGCGCACTGACGTACCCCTACGTATATCTGCCGGTTGCTGCAAGGTTAGGAGGTATGGCGAGCTCGCTGGAAGATGCCGCTCGACTGTTAGGGGATCAAGGATCGAAGGTGTTGCGACGAATAGTCCTTCCTCAAATCCAACCGGCGATGCTCGCAGGTGGGCTGATCGTGTTCCTCTACGCGCTCAGCGACTTCGGGGCGGTCTCGTTGATGCGCTACGACACGATCACGAGAGCCATCTTTGCGTCCCGACTGGCAGACAAGGGCACCGCGCTGACACTCGGTTTGATGCTTGCCATAGTTGCCATCGGTGTTGCGCTCGTCGAGCGACGACTGTCGAGTCGCGGCGACCATGTCGTAATCGAAGGCGGCCGGCCGCGTATGTACGAGTTAGGGCCGCTGCGGCGCTGGGCTGCCGGCGCGGTCGGCGCAGTCGTCGCAATGGCGCTTCTCGCCCCGATCTCTGTGTTCGTGGTGTGGTGGGTGCGGGGGTCGTTGGCGCTGGGGATGGGTTACTCCGGGTTGGGAGAAAGCCTGTCACTCCTGGTCGCACCGGCACGTAACTCGGCGATCGCGGGGGTGGTCGCCGGAGGTGCTGCGATGGTTGTGCTGTTGCCTGCCGCCTATTTGACGGCTCGCCGTGCAACGGTCGTCGGGGCAGTATCCAACATCGTGATCGCGGCGGCCTTTGCGTTACCCGGGTTGGTAATCGCGTTGGCCGTGGTCTATTGGATTCTCCAGGCACCGGAAGCAATCGCCGGCCTCTATCAAGGGTTCCCACTGTTGGTCCTGGTCTATGTTGTCCATTTCGGTGTGCAATCGCACCGGGCATCAGTCGGGGCCGTTGCGGCTCTCCCGGCGCGTTACGGAGAGGCGGCACGGGTTCTTGGAGCAGGTTCGACCCGTAGGTTCTTCACGGTTGATCTGCCTCTCATCGGGCCGGGGGTGCTGGCCGGTGGTGGTCTTGTGATGCTCTCGACGCTAAAGGAGCTGCCGGCGACGCTCCTGCTGGCACCGATTGGCTTTGACACGCTGGCAACCCGCGTTTGGGGTGCTTCTGAAGATGGGTTCTTGTCCGAGGTTGGCGTGACCTCACTGACCCTGATACTGCTGTCCGGATTTCTCACGTGGTTGCTGGTCCTTCGACCAACCAAGGCCACCGCTCTCCAATAGACCGCGTCCCGCGGATACGGCATAGGCGCCTGGTCTGCCTACGCTCAATGGAACCGCCGGTGCCGCCGATAGGGAAGAGTCATGCGAAAATTCTTGGTACTCGTCGCCGCGATGACGGCACTGGGTTTGGCTCCCGTGGCGGCTGCGGCTCCCGATGCCATCGTCGATGAGTCGTTCAGTGACGGGACCAACAACGTATTCTCAGATGGCGCGTGGGGCATGGTGCCGCTATCTGCCGGGCATGAGGGGGCCGGTCTGCAGTCGATCATCCCTGCGGGCAAGCACTGGGGAAGTAGCGGCCACTGGTCGTTTTCCGACCACGAACTGGCCGAGCCCGAAGAGTTGTGGTGGCGATACTGGGTCAAGTTCCCAAACGGCTTCTACATAGAGCCACCCAACCGCGGCAAGCTTCCCGGCATCGGCGGGTTGTATACCTACAACTGTCTCGGTGGTCGGCCCTCAACTCCTGAGGGGCCATGTTTCTCGGCGCGGATGTTGTTCTCCCGCACCTATCCGCACACCGGTGAGCCCGGTTATCCGAACGGGCCCGACGACAAAACCAACATTGGCTTCTACACCTACCACTTGGACAGCCCGGCGACGAGGGGTGATATCTGGACCTGGGATCTGGATGTGGCAACCCTCGATCACGGGAAGTGGTACTGCGTCGAAGGACACATCGATCTCAATACACCCGGTGTACATGATGGGGTATTGGAGGGCTGGGTAGACGGCGTCCAGGCGTTCGACAAGACCGATATTGCCTTCCGCCGTGCTGATGAAGGCTGGATGAAGGTCAAGAGCTTCTGGTTCGACATCTATTACGGTGGAGGAGAATCGCTAGTGGACAATGAGATCCACTTCGACTCGTTGGCCTTCGGCCCGTCACGGGTGGGGTGTGCCGATGCCGACGTCTTCAATCTGCCTTTCCGCGATGATGATTCTTCGGTATTCGAGGACGACATCATATGGCTGGCCGCATCGGGGATCACTCAGGGCTGCAACCCACCGACGAACGATCGATTCTGCCCCGACAGCCCGGTGACCAGAGGACAGATGGCCGCCTTCCTGACTCGGGCCCTCTCCCTATCTGCACCAGGGGGCGCCGACACTTTCACCGATGACGACGGCTCGGAGTTCGAGAGCTCTATCGAAGCACTGGCGGCGGCAGGAATTACTCGCGGCTGCAATCCTCCGGCTAACGACCTCTTTTGCCCGGATCAGTCGTTGACTCGTGCCCAAATGGCCGCATTCCTCACCCGTGCTTATGGATATCAGGCTGAGGAAGGGGATCGCTTCGTCGACGACAACGGACTGGCCTTCGAGGCTGCAATCGGAGCCCTCGCCGGTGCTGGTGTCACGAAAGGCTGCAATCCTCCCCTCAACGATCGGTACTGTCCCCACGCCAACGTCACTCGTGGCGAGATGGCGGCCTTCTTGCACCGTACCGGTTAGCCGGTCTTCACCTTTGGTGAGTGGTCGGATTTGCGACGGCGTTCAACCAGAGACACTGCCACTGCGGTGAGGAGCGCGAGCGCCATGATGCTCATGGCAGCGAGCATGTTTTCCAGGAGATCGGGTTTGAGCAACAGCATGAGCCCTAAGCCCAGCATCATTGCGCCCGACATCAATTTGAGGAACCTTCCCTCCGTTTCCGACAATTTGCGGGAGCCGAGGGTCCACACAAAAACACCGACGATCATCAGAAGGGGAATGACATAGACCACGTTGTAGAGGCCGATGTAGCCGTAGTACGTGGTGTTCGAAAGGTCGTTCAACGTCAGGACCCTGGTGAACACCATGGGGAACCCGGCCGTGCAGAGGAGCTCGTAACTGTTGGCGACGATGGCGAGGGCAACGGTCCCGGCGAGTACCGCAGGCAGCGAATCTCCTGTTGTCAACTTGCGCATGCGCGCAAAGAGCCCCGGCTTAGCTGCGTCCGGTATCGAAATCGATCCTGAGCTTTCCGGCCAGAAGTAGTCCTTCATGTTCATGATCGCCAGTGCAACCGCGATCCCACCTGCCACCGTGGTGACCCATCGCAGCTGTCCGGTCACCAGGAAGACGTTGAGCCACGCCGCCATGAAGGCAAAGTACATAACCCCTGAGATCACGACGAATACACCTCCGACGAGGGCCATCCGCCACCGGCTCTTAGCGTGGACAAGGAGACTCAAGAGGAAGAGCAGCACGAAGAAGGCGCATGGGTTGAAGGCGTCGAGGCCTGCGACCGCGACAGTGAAGAAGGGGAGTGAGACCGCTTGTGCATCGATATCGCCGAGCACAGGAACGTTGAGTTGCTCCTCGTCCGGCTCGACCGTGGTCGGTGGCGCCGTGTTGGCGGCTGCCGCAACCAGTGATGCCCTACAGGACAACACGGATTCCTCCAGAAGTGCCCCGGTGGTTTCGGCCGACCCGTAGCCGACCTCCATTCGCTCGCAGAAGAGGAACGCGGGCACTCCCGTGATTTCAGCGCCAAGCTCGTGGGCCAGAGTCATCACCTGGTCGATCTCGAGATCGGTTGCCGTCTGCGTGCTGACTCGTCGTACCTCCAACCAGTCGTATGTTTCATCCAGGTATTCGATGTACGGCTTGGCGTTGGCACAATGCGGGCATGTCTCGGAGTAGACGAAGTACATGGCAACTGAGGGGACCGCCTCAGATGTCGCCGGATACCAAAGCTCCATGTTGGCATCATCTCCGGAAGACTCATCGAAAGCCACGGCAGAGCCGACTGGCAAAAGGACGAGGACCAACGCGATCAGGCCTAGCGAAATAGCACGGATGTTCATCTCATCGAACAGCGTTACAGAGTGTGTCGTCACCGTGCAGGGGCGAAGGTCCCCCTATCGAGTCACTATTACCGACTCAGGTTGGACCACATGGTCCGGCCCAAGCGACCGTTGGGCGGCTAGTGACGGGCCACAAAAGCGGTCAACTTGTCCATCGTCGCCAGACCGTCTAGGACACCGAGGCGGGTCACACAATATGCACCGGCCCGGCAACCGAGCTGAATGGCGTCCGGGAGGCTCATCCCACGGCCCAGGCCGACCACCAAACCAGCGTTGAATGCATCGCCGGCCCCCGTCGTATCGACGGCGTCGACCAAGAGCGAGGGGAAGCTGGTGCTACCGGTGCGATCGACATGAATGGCACCTTTAGCGCCCACCGTTGCCACGACCTCACCAACCCCCAGTTCAATCAGTCTCTCGCCTGCCGCAACGACCTCGCTGGTCGTCGCTGTTGGCATACCTGTGAGCAAAGAAAGCTCGGTTTCATTGGGCGTCGCAATGTCTACGACGTTGAGCAGCTCCTCTGGGAGCCGACCGGCGGGGGCCGGGTTGAGCACGACACGTGCCCCGGCAGCGTTGGCAATCGCGGCTGCAGCGGTAACCGTCGCGACCGGAATCTCGAGTTGAGCCAGCAAGATGTCACCTTCTGCCAGGTTCAGCGACTCC
>JAYEIP010000284.1:0-1308 GCA_034660155.1 Actinomycetota bacterium
CCAGTTTCGGTGGCGTCACAAACACCGACGTAGACGCCGGAGCCGTTCGGGTTGGTGTGGTCGTAGCCGTCGCCACCGAAACTGGTGCCGCCGAAATCAAGCCGTACGACGCAACCTTCCCGTGCAACGACAAGTTGATCGGTGCCTGGGGATTCAGTTCGGTTGATGCTGCCGAGGGCGCCAATTCACCATTCGACTACGACGGCCACGGCTCGCATACAGCTAGCACTGCGGCCGGTAACTTCGTCGAAGCCACTATCAGTGGTGGCGCCCGTGCACCCGAGACGATCGACCTTTCGGGTGTTGCGCCCCACGCCAACATCATCGCCTACGCCGGCTGCTGCACGGGCTCTGCCCTCACTGCTGCCATCGACCAGGCAATCGCCGACGGTGTTGACGTCATCAACTACTCAATCGGTTCGCCATCACCATCCGATGTCTGGAACGACTTCGACACAGTTGGGTACCTAGCTGCCCGCGAGGCCGGCATCTTTGTCGCCACCTCCGCCGGCAACGACGGACCCGGCGATGCAACCCTCGGCTCACCAGCCGATGCCCCCTGGCTCACTGCCACGGCGGCTTCGACTCACAGCCGTACCTGGGCCAACGATGTCACCTTCACCGGTGGCGACAGCGCCCTGGCAACCATCAACGGCAACGGCTTCACCGATGGCTATGGACCCGCTCCAGTCGTCTATGCAGGCGACTTCGGCGACGCCCTCTGCCTGGCTCCATTCCCCGCAGGGACATGGACAAGTGGCGAGATCGTCATCTGTGACCGCGGCCAAATCGCACGCGTCGACAAGAGCGCCAACGCTGCGGCCGGTGGTGCGGGTGGTTCGATCCTCGCCAACGACGTCGACAATGGGTTGTCGATCAACGCTGATGCGCACTCGATCCCGACGTCACACATCACCTACCCCGATGGGATCCTGTTGAAGGCATGGGTTGCGACCGGGACCGGGCACATGGGCACGATCAGTGCCGGTGTGTATGTACAGGACCCGGCCCGTGGCGACATCATGGCGGGCTTCACCTCGCGTGGACCCAACCGGGCAATCGACATTGTCTCCCCTAGTGTTTCGGCACCGGGTGTCGACATCCTCGCGGCCCACGGCCAGAACGATGCAATTGTCTGGGACTTCAGCAGCGGCACCTCAATGGCCAGCCCCCATGTAGCCGGCGCTGGTGCATTGTTGATGCAAGAGCACCCAACATGGACTCCGGCTGAGATTCAGTCGGCTCTCATGTTGACGGCGAATACCGCCATGCTCGACTCAGACGAGGTGACACCTGCCGGCCCGTTCG
>JAYEIP010000285.1:0-1303 GCA_034660155.1 Actinomycetota bacterium
GGTGACGATGCTGCACACCAACGACACCCACGGTCGCTGGCCCGCGGATTCCTACTACGGGTCTCCGCAGGGATTCGAGCACCTGTCATCGTTGATCAAGGCAGAGCGGGTGCACAACCCGGACGCTCTCCTGCTGGATGCCGGTGACACGTTCCAGGGCAACTCGTTCGCCTACTTCTTCAAGGACCGTCTCGATAACCCGATCGCGGGTGGGATGAACCTGTTGGGGTACGACGCGATGGTGGTCGGCAACCACGAGTTCAACTTCGGGCAGACGACGTTCGCCACGATGTTGAGCCAGGTCGCTTTCCCGCTCCTGGGTACGGCCAACCTGGACGATGACGGGTCTTACGGGTTCGTCAACGACAACATCGACGACTACATCAACGTGGATGTCGATGGTCGCAAGGTGACCATCTTCGGGTTGACCAACCCGCGGGTCTATCGCTACGAGTTGCCGACGAACATCCCGGGACTCACTTTCTATCCGGCGGTGGATACGGCCGAGGTACTCGTGCCGGAGCTCCTCGCCGGCGAGAGCCCGGACCTGTTGGTCGGTCTGACCCACGTCGGCTTCGCGCCGTACGGTGGTGAGATCGACAGCGATCTGCTGATCGCAGAGCAGGTACCCGGTATCGACGTGCTCGTCGGTGGGCACAGCCATACCCGGCTCAACCCGGCGACGATGGTCACGTCGGACCTCAACCCCGAGGGCACGCTCATCGCTCACGCGCAGAAGTACGCGTTGTACCTGGGCAAGGTCAACGTGGGCTTCATCGGCGACGAGATCGTCCTACGTGAGGGTTACCTGATCCCGGCCGGAGAGGCGGAGGTCGATCCGGCGCTCGAGGCTTATCTGGCGCCCTACGTGGCCGAGATCGACGCGTACAACGCGACCGAAATCGGTGAGACGCTGGTGCCGATCGACGCGCTCGAGGCCTACACCGAGGAGACGAACGGCGCCAACCTGCAGGCCGACGCCGCGATCTTCGAACTGGCCCAGAACGGCATCACGGCGGACCTGCACCTCTCGGGGGCGATGTCCAACAAGCTGGTGGCTCCAGGAGCGACAGCTGCCGACCCGGTGGAGCTGACCAAGGGTGACATGTTCACGCTGATGCCGTACGAGAACTCGCTCGTCGTGATTTCGATGAACGGGCCCCAGATCAAGGAGGTCCTGGAGGGACGCTCTTTGCTTCTACTGAGATGGAATACTTTTCTATTTCCAAGGTGAGTATAGATGAAGAGTTGACAAACTTGATTAAGTACCAAACAGCATATGGTGCAGCAGCTAAAATAATCA